>CAYSJO010000607.1:0-7372 GCA_964431285.1 uncultured Planctomycetaceae bacterium | reverse complement strand
TCTCGACTTGTGCGCCACCGCCCTGGGGTTGTCGCTGGGGTGTAGAAAACGTTTGTAACAGAATCAAAAAACACAAACAGACCAGCATCGCCTCGCGAGTTTCTAGAGCATTTTACAGGATCGTCTGCAGTATTTGGCGAGCGATGAGAATTACCGACAGGCTGAAGTCCACGATCAGTAGGGGTAAAGCTCAGAAGGAAGTGAGACTCAGAATTCGTCAGAACAAACACGACGGCACTTAATCGGCTCAAACTCAGAACACAGAAAAACGGCGTCAACGGGGAGGAAAGCAGAATGTCGGTCTCTACCTTGATTGAGCAGTATGCGTCTGGGCCGCAGGCACTCCGAGAAGCCATCGCCGGAATGACACCGAAACAGATCGATGCAACACCGGTGCCCGGCAAGTGGTCAACTCGCCAAGTCATCTGCCATCTGGCTGACTTCGAACCGGTCTATGCTGACCGGATGAAGCATGTCATCGCCGAAGATCAGCCATCATTCGCTGGCGGTTTTCATCAGCGGTTCGCAGAGCACCTTGCCTACGATCAGCGGGACACCGAGGAGGAGATCAAGCTGATGAAGTGACACGGAGCCAGATGGCTCGGATTCTTCGATCTCTTCCAGCGGAAGCCTTTGAAAGAACCGGCATTCATTCCGTCGATGGCCCGATGACGTTGAAGACATTGCTGGAACGAATCACCCGCCACATTCCCCATCACGCTCAGTTCATTGCTGAGAAACGGCAGGCGTTGTCCTGATGCCAAAGGAAACAACGATCATAGGACGATGGCGAATCACATCGATGGAGATGTGGGATCAGGACTTCGTTGATGAGGAAGTGTCCGGTTACATCGAGTTCAAGAAAGACGGCCTTGACGACTTTCAATTCGGCTACGTCCAGTGCGGAATCGATTGGCGACAAACAGAACGTGATGGAGAACCGGCTGTTGAGTTCAGCTTCGAAGGCATGGACGAGATGACTCCCACGTCAGGCCGAGGCTGGGCGGCACTTGGTGAACGGGAACTCAACGGGATGTTTTGCTTTCACCACGGTGACGAGTCCGGGTTCACGGCGATTAAGAAGCGGTAGGCACAGATATGCGAAACCGGTGGATTCAGTCACTCTGTTTGATAGCCCTTCTGGTCAGTGGAGCAGTCGCTGATGAGTCAGATGGGAAGCCTGTTCCGAGTGGGAAAATCCGACTGTCAGCGAACGTCGGACGGTTCAACGACTGGCCTCGTTGGAGAGGACCGCAAGCAAACGGCGTTGCCGATGGTAGAGACATCCCCATTCACTGGAACCAGACGAAGAACGTCCAATGGTCAGTGAAGTTGCCGGGTTGGGGCACCAGTTCTCCGGTGGTCTACAGGAATCGGGTCTACACCACGTCTGAGACAGAGAAGGGCGGAAAGAAGTCGCTGCTGACTCTGTGCTTTGACCGAGCAACCGGAAAAGAACTATGGCGAGATGACTTCGGCTTTGGTGTCGATCAGAAGACGTATGACAAGTCGAATCTAGCCGTCAATACACCAGCAGTAACTGAAGATGCTGTTTTCGTTGCCTTCGGAAACTCAGACATCGCTGGATACACGCACGATGGGACTCTTCTCTGGGTCCACAGGTACATGCAGAGCTTCGGTGATCCCAAGATGTCTTGGGGATACGGACAAAGCCCTCTGGTTTTGGACGATGCCGTGCTGTTTCCATGGGATCATCACACAGGGCCTTGCTTCCTGATCGGGCTGAACAAGAAGACCGGAAAATTTGCATGGAAGAAGGATCGTCCCATCGGAACCGCACATGCGACCCCGCTGCTCGTGAAGCACCACGACCAGACTGACATCCTTGTACCGGGGAAGCACAAGCTCACAGCGTTTGACGCCAAGACGCATGAAGAACTGTGGCAATACGGCGAAGGCAAAGGGCCGTACAACGGTGAGATCATCGTCAGTCCCGTCTACGGCGACGGCATCGTGTTTCTGCAACTCTGGCGGAAGAGCCTCATTCACGCCATTCGGTTGAACGGAAACGGAGCATCTCCGACAGCCGTATGGGTGAGCGAGAAACCGGGGCCTGTGGAACCATCGTTGCTTTACTATCGAAGTCTGCTCTACGCCCTCATGGACAACGGCGTCTTGGTCTGTCTGGATGGGAAAACCGGCAAGGAGCATTACCGGCAGAGGCTCGGCGGAAACTGCAATTCCTCACCAGTTGGCAGTGGCGGACGCATCTACGTCAGTAACAACGACGGCACGACGTTCGTGGTACGGGCCGGGCCGACATTTGAGTTGCTGGCTCAGAACGAACTCGGCGAGCGAATCACGGCTTCACCAGCGATCTCCGGCCACGAGTTGATCTACCGGACGGATTCGCACCTGTACTGCATCGGAACTGAGTAAGACTGGGGTCGGATGAACGCCGCTCCTGAAGACTGAGTCATTTCTTCTTGCTGGTCTTCGCTGTTTGAACTTTCTGTTTCTGCAATTTCTTTTGCAGGTTCGGCAGCTTTGTGGCTGACTTCCGTGGCTGCTGACGCTGGTACTTCGACATGGCTACTCCGCCTTGTTTCGACGCTGCTCCAGAAGCCACTTCAGTTCCGGGTTGTCGTAAGTTTCCGTCCATGAGTCGCCCGGCTTCGGGATAAACAGTCAGCTTCGGGTTTGCCCCTTTCTTCTTCAGTTCGTCAATCATGATCTGTGATCGTTCCAGCGGCACACCCGTGTCTTTGGCTCCATGGAACGCCCAGACCGGAAGATGAGCGAACTGCTTCACCCAGTATTTTTCACCGCCTCCGCAGATCGGAGCGATGGCCGCCAAACAGTTCGGGGCAAACGCCGCCAACTCCCATGTGCCAAAACCGCCCATGCTAAGACCGGTTACACAGATGCGGTCTTCATCAACCCTGTAATTCTGGCTGAGATCATCAAGCAGGGCCACGAGTTCAATCGGCTCCCACCGTCGCTCTTTCGGGCACTGTGCGAGACAACGATGAACGAGAACTCTTTTCCCTGCGAGATCAACTTCGGCGGGCCGTGTTTCTTCACGAGTTCCAGATCATCGCCACGTTCGCCGGAGCCATGGAGAAACAGCAACAGCGGCCATGAGTCCTGTTTCTCGTAGGCTTTGGGCAGATACAGCAGATAGCTCATCTGCACTTTGACCTGCGTGTCCAATTTGGCAGCCTTCTGGCCGTCTTCAGCCGAAGCTGTGCCGCTGGCGGAGAGGATGGCGGACAGGACTAATAAGAGTAAGAGCGGTCGGTGTTTCATGCGGGCCTCTTCTACATGTGGGGCAGATCATCGGGCATTCTACCGGCCTCAATGCAGGCAGTGTAGAATGTCGATCCGCAACAGCACGGAGGCCACACGATGTCGAAGAAACACATCCAACCCAACGAAATAGTTCCGCTCAGGCTCACCGCCACAGAGCGGAAACTGATTCTCGAAACAGTCACGTTCATCAGCGACGAATACGAGCTTCTGATCCGGGATACGCCGAATGCTGAACCGCTCATGATGACGCTGGATGATTACGATGATTTCGGCGGATACATCGCCGCAGAAGCCAACCACTGCGAAGACAGGAAGCTCCAGAAAAAGCTGGACTCGGTCTTCCAGAAGGTTCAGTCAATCTTCGACAAGTACACAGATGAAGTGCCCGCCAAGGGGACTCTGTCGATGGCCGAAGCACGAGACAAAATCGCCACTGCCATGAATTCGCTCATGGCGGGCGAAAAACTCGATGTTTCGTTCCAACTTCGACCCGAAGATCAAGCACAAAGCGGATCGATCAAGCTGACTCCGCTTCAACGTGAAACACTGACTGAACACACCGATTTGAAACCGGCGATCAAACGCAAGCTGAAGAAGGTTGCGGACGGGACTCAGACCTTCGAGTTCACTCGTGACGAACTCAACGAGATTTACGACACGACGGCCTCAGCGGCTCCCTATGCACGTAGCAAGGAGAAGCAACGGCTGATGGCCGTGCAGGCGAAGATTGTCCGCATCTTTGAGAAAGACCAAGCCGCCCTGTTCGAACCGATGATGCCGAAGACAGAGGGAGCCCCCACTTGCTCCAAATACATCTTTCAGTTTCGAATCACGCTCATTGACATCGAACCTCCCGTCTGGCGGCGGATTCAGGTGCGAGACTGCACTCTCGACGAGTTTCATGAACACATTCAGGCTGCAATGGGCTGGGAGAATTGCCACCTTCATCAGTTCACGATCAATGATGTGGAATTTGGCCCGGTGTCCCCTGATGACATGCCATTTGGGCCTGAATTCGAGGATGAAACCCAAGTTGTCCTTAGCAATGTTCTCCCGCAACACGGCGAGCGATTTCTCTTCGGCTACACTTATGACTTCGGCGACGACTGGCGGCACGAAGTGCTGTTGGAAGGAAAGCCAGACCCAGTAGCCGGGCAGAAGTATCCCGTGTGCCTTGAAGGTGAGCGGGCCAGTCCACCGGAAGATGTTGGTGGCCCGTGGGGCTTCGCCGAATATCTGGAAGCTCTGGCTGATCCCGCACATGAACAGCACGCCGAACTACTGGAGTGGCGTGGGTCGTTTGATGCAGAAGGCTTCGATGCGGCAAAACTCACGAGGGGAATGAGGCGGGCTTGCCGCTGAGTCGCCGAAACCATCATCCGCAACATGAAACATTGATGGTCAAGCTAACCGTACAATTCACAGGAGTCGCAGCAGTGCGTTTATCTGAAGACAGGATCAAAGAAGCGATCCTCGACACTGACCCGAAAATTCGACAGATGGCAGTCCGCTTCTTCGCCAGATCGTTTTCGTCCGACACTTCCGTTATGCCGCTCGTCATCAAGTCCGTGGAGACGTTCGGCAGGGAAGATGCGTATCACCTGATTGGTCTGTCGAGGGACTTGGCGCAAACTGAGGACACGATTGACTGGGTCATTGACGAATTAAACGACAGCCAGAGCGACCAGTACGAGAACTAAACCTACAACCTCTCAATGGTGTTGACTAAAGCTGATGCTGCCCTCCTGTTGCCAAATGAGTCAGCGATTCTGGATGCGAACGGCTTCTTCACCGCACTTCATGCGTCATTCTCTGAACGCTTGCAAATGCTGTCATGGGACGAGACGGCTTGCTGGCGAGAGTTGGAAGCATTCTGTGAAGAGGGGAAAGACAAGCAGTACATCAATGATGTCAACTTGGGTTACGCCAGACGAATTGTGGAGGCCTTATCTCGTTACGCCGACGAATGCGAGGAGAAGGTTCACGACGTTTTGAAGCAGAAGAGCGGGGATTACAACAACAATCCAATGAAATAGATGGAGCCATTGATTGTGAGAGTGGCGGGGGAAACGCAGTTGGAGCCCACTGTCCCCTTGCTCGTCACCAAGCTGATCGAAGACGGCGGCGACTTGATGAACGAGGAATGTGCTGAGGCGCTTACCAGAATCGGCACGCCAACTGTCGTAAATGCGGTTTCTGAGGTTTTCGCAACGGCTCCCCGCCATTTTCGCCTCTATGCCACCAATCCGTTGGAGAACATCCACTCCGATCTCGCCGTTGAAAAGTGTCTGCATCTCTTCCGGCAACAAGAAGAATCTGGAATTCGAACAGAACTCGTACACGCTTTACTGTCTAACTTCAGCGTGGAAGGAGTCGAGGTAGTACGACAATTGCTCCTTGGCGGAACTCTTACCCGTCAGAGTCGAGAAGTTCGGAACCTTCTGGTGGAAACCTGCACCATTATGGGAGAGCGCTTTCCAGAATACGACGAATGGAAAACCGCCGAGAAGACAGAGAAGGAAGAACACCGGAAACGGGTCGAAGAACTTGAGGATGATCCCGCAGCCTTGATGCAGTTCGCCCTCGAAAAACTCAAGGATGACTCGATTGCGTCTCGTCAGCCAGAACCGAATCCGCCCGCAACCCTTCAGAACACGCAACGAGTCGGCAGGAATGCCCCGTGCCCCTGCGGCAGCGGAAAGAAGTTCAAGAAGTGCTGCTTGAACAAATCGAGCGGAGCCCCACTTCTCAATTGACGTAACAGATGGCGATGGCACCGAAGGAGAGTAGACTGGCTGCAACGGCGGGGAGGCACAACATGACGAAAATTCCATCGAGCAAGTTCTCAAAGAAGTCCGCCAAGATTCCTACGAGGAAGTTGGCCAAGTCGAAGAAGAGCATTCCGTCCATGACGATTGCCAAGCAGTCGGCGAAGAGCCCGTCCCCGCCAGCTACTCCGCCGATTCCCGCCGAAGCCGAAACCCGTCAGGAGCGACTGTCGGCCTTGAAGCGACAATCGAGGTCATTGATCTCTGCGA
The DNA here is from genome assembly GCA_964431285.1 of uncultured Planctomycetaceae bacterium. Lineage (GTDB taxonomy): Bacteria > Planctomycetota > Planctomycetia > Planctomycetales > Planctomycetaceae > CAUZFZ01. The sequence continues at coordinate 1,061 of CAYSJO010000607.1, read as the reverse complement.
GTGATCTTGAATCGCCCAGTGCGGAATTGTCGCCAGATCACGTCAAGACTTCCGATGTGACGAGTGAGGATGTGAGGAGTGATCTGCCGTCTGGTCGAATCGAGATCATTCCGCCAATTCACGGAAAATTGACTTACGACGGAAAGGTGTGCGAACCAGACATCTACTGGATCATGGAAAAGTGGCTCGCACGCCATCCAGAAATTGACAGCGGCACGCAGGACGTCAGGGTGACTGGTGGCCAATGGACGACAGAAGATGGCCTGTCGACCGAGGTCATCCACGCAACGATCAAGAACTGCGATGATCTTGCTGGATACGAACTATGTCAGGACACCGACCTGTATGAATACTGGCTGGCCGAAGATCGATATCACGAAGCAGGATGATTGATGAAACTCGGCGAGTGTCGTACAGCTATCAGCCGGAGAAGAACTCAGTCGCTAATCAGATTCACCACCTTGGCTCGTCATCCAGATCGATGCCCCAGTCGTCCAGTACAAATTCTGGAACGACTCGAAAGGCTGCTCGTCCATCGGCCCATTTGATTGTCTCGGGCCGCTTGGCAACTTCGGTACAGAGACGGCTGGGATGAGGTGTCACTCCAACTCGTCCCAGATCGAGCCGGTCTGAGTCCCAGCACGTTTGAATCGTCACGTCGGGGTGTGTTTGCTCGTGCGTGTGCCCTTCGCACGCTCGGTACAACAGTTGGAATTCGTGATCGCTGAGATCAAACACACTGCCCCGCAACTTAGTGGCGAATGCAGCAGCCCTCGGCCCATGTTGAGGATCGCTGACTTCGTTCTGTCGTCGGGAATCGTGCAGCACAGCGAATAGCTGCACGACCTCAACAGTTGCCCCGGTTTCTTCAGCCAGCCGCATTCCGTATTCAAGCACCCTCGCCCAGTGTGCAACGCCACTGGGGTGCTTCAGGTTGCGCGGACAGTGCAAGTCCTTAAATCGGCACGGTCGTTTGGGTTTCGAACTCGGCTGGGGTGAGGTAGCCGAGCGATGAATGACGGCGGTCCTGGTTGTAATAATGCAGATAGGTCGACAGCTCG
>CAYSJO010000606.1:0-3030 GCA_964431285.1 uncultured Planctomycetaceae bacterium | reverse complement strand
GCGCGCAACCCTCAATCGGCGGATTCGGAGGAATCGGATACGGGCCGGCGTCGCTTTCCTCGTCGTACTGGAATCTGACGTGCAACTTTGGTTGATCCGGTGGCACGACGACGTACGGAATGCCGTTCGGGGCACCATTCCAGACAGTGCCAAAGTCGGGGTGCAGACCGCGGTCGATACCGATTGATCGAATCCATGTGTCGGAATTCGGATGGACCGGCAGGTCGGAGATCTCCTGATTCCATGGATTATCCGCGGGAAAAATCTGAACTTCGCCCCATTGCGTGGGGAGGACCGGGCTGCGCGGTGTCTGATTCCCCTGCGCATTCTTCGAAGTGGCCGAAGGTACCCGGGACGAGTCGTCCGCCAGAGGAACGGATTCGGGGTTCGGGTCCACGGTGTGATCCGCCGGAGTCGGCCGTATCGATCGTTCGCCGGCTGCGAGATGTGCGGGACTGACAGGTGATTCAGGTTCGCTCTTCAGTGGGAGCGCCGACCCGAGAAAGAACGCACCGGTGACCACGAGCAAATACAGTGGATGATGAATGTACGCTCTCATCAGGATGCTCACCGGGATCGAATTCGCTGGTCGACGGTCAATTTGACGCCAGAACGATACGTTTGGTTCTGAAGTCGGGTGCGAGGTTGTGCGGGTGCGACCGCCATTTCCTCCGGGTCGCGCTGCTGCCAGAGTGTTTGTCACGTGAAAACGGAATCGGCAGACTGATAGGATCAGCTCGTAAACGTCCTGGAGTCGATTCGGAGTTTTCCATGCCAGTCAAAGTTCGGTGCGAATGCGGAGCCGGGATCTCGGCCCCCGACGCCGCACGTGGCAAGACAATCAAGTGCAGGAAATGTGGATCACCTGTGCGCGTGCCAGGTGGAGGTAAGAAGGCGGCACGCCGCAAACGGGCTGATCCAACGCCGCTCGACGTCCATGACGAAGACTTCTTTTCCAGTATCGATCTGGGGCGAGCCGAAGACCGCCGTGTTCAAGTCTGTCCGAAATGCGCCACCGAAGTCGACGAAGATGACATTGAATGCCCGGAGTGCGGCATCAATCTGGAAACCGGCGAACTGAGTACAAAGCAGAGAAACCTGCGCAAGTACAAGGGCCCGAATCCTGACGACTTCTACAAGGTCTCGTGGGGCGACTCATTCGAGTACCTGAAGACGAACATGGGGATCGCCATCTCGCTGTGCGTGTTCTGGTCGTTGTTCATGACACTCTACACGGCGACGCTGTTCATGGTCTTCTATTGCGAGAAGCCCCCGTTGATCATCTTCTGGACCTTCGTCACGGTCCTCTGCGGCGCGGCTCCACAAGGCTGTTTCTGGCAGCTCTGGATTGAGACAATCAAGATAACGATGGACGGCAAGGATCAGCTGAAGCGGTTTCGATTCGAGTTCTTCACAGATGTTGTTCTGGGGATCAAAGCGACCGTCTGGCCGATCGCACTGGCTCTGCCACTGGTAGTGCTTATCGCGTGGGGCGTCGTTATGGCAGTCGCGTTCGGGGGCACCGGATCACTTTCCGGCGTCAGCCGGACGCTCGCGATTGGCGTCCCCATCGTCTACCTGTTGCCACTGATCTGTTACCCGGTTGCCATGAGTCATCTGGCATCAAAATACGCGTTCCGCGCGTATCTGCCGGCGCATATGTTTCGGATCACCTTCAGCAACTTCGCCCCCGTCGCGTGGTGGTTCCTGATGGCGCTAGGTCTGCTGCTGATCTCCCTGGGCGCCGTGATCGGCCTGGGCTTTTTCTGGGACGAAGTCTACGGACAGTTCGGGGATGGTGTCCTGAAACTTGTCGAGATGTGCGGCATTGCAACCGGAGAAGAAGAACGCGGTTTCATGTTCAGCGTGGCCATTATTGGTATCGCGATGCCATTGCTGGCCGTGACGTTTCTGGTGAAGTCGGTGTTCCTGTGTATTCCGATGATGATGCTGGTTCGAGCCAACGGCCTTCTGGCTCGTTACAACGCTCGCACACTGGAGTTGGGCTTCAAAGTCGTGGCCAACAGGCCCGCCGGATTCTGGGTGAGATACCTCGCATTCCTGATCGATACGTGCGTGATTGGAGCATTCTACCTGTTGACCGCGCTTGCGTTTTACGGACTGAACTGGAGCGTGCAATCGCTGGAAATGGCACCCGAGACTATTGAGCGTACGAAGGACGCCATTTACTGGGGTGGCATGGTCGCGGCCATTGGCATTCCGTTTATGTACTTTCTACTGGAGGGCGGTCCGACCTCATGCACGATGGGAATGCGTGCGATCGGGCTGACTGTCATTCAGCATGGACGCAAGCGAGTGCAGTCTAATGCCGTCGTATCGCGAGCCTTCCTGCGGACCCTGACGATTGTGCTTTCGATCGCGATGCCACCGGTTGCCTTCGCATTCGCCATGTGTGGCATGAACAGCGAAAAACAGACGCTGCATGACAAAATCACGGGAACGAACGTCGTCTGGCGTGGTGAGACCGTGTAGGCCAAAGATGCTGGGCAAACGGGAAACCGTTCCGGGGTGAGTGGCTTGGCCACAGCGATGCGCCGGACCGGGAACACGGAGAAGCCATGCGTGCCCACGGATGACTCAACCTTCGGTGCGTTGGTCCGCGGCAGAATAAGAGTGGCGAATTCTTCTGTGTCCACGAGCAGTTCGTCGACGAGTTCTGATTACCGGTTCCGCAGATCCAGGTTGTGGTGACTCGCAGGGGCGCGATGCAGGAGTTCATTTCACGTGCCACACACGCGAAATGAAAAATCACACAGGTCATCGACTGGTTAGAGCATTTTTTCAGAACCAGTATTCAGCATAAACCCTCTCCCTGCCCCTCTCCCCAGCGGGGAGAGGGAACCAGTCAGACAAGTTCCCTCTCCCCGTTGGGAACTTTATTCATGGGGCTTGGAGCTGTAACTGGTTTTTGTTTTTGAGGATACGGAATCCGTTGAGGATCAGCTTGGCGGTGACGAACTGGCGGACTCGGGGGAGACGGCGGACATGGGCCGGGAGTTGATCCAGACC
>CAYSJO010000605.1:0-10408 GCA_964431285.1 uncultured Planctomycetaceae bacterium | reverse complement strand
ATGCGACCTTGTCATAGACAAAGGACTTGTACTTCTCGACGTGATTGAGCAGTGTGGTAACGAGCATTCCGAGGACTCCGGAGATGATGCGATGTCAGAACAGCACCATCATTCCCCGAACTGTCGCGGTATGCTCTCCTTACTCTTCTTGAGGAGATTCGTACCTCGTTCGACTCAGGCCGGCTCCGCCCGGCCGACTGCAAACAGACCGCTTTCACCAACACATTCCGGCGACGAACCCTCTTGAAAACGCCTTTGCTGCTGATCCGCTGTTCCCCGCGCCCGAAACAACACTTCGATACGACACAGAAACCGAACGCGAAATGGCCGTCGCCATGCGTCTGGGAATGAACTATTGCCCGGACTACGGCTGGGGTATGAACGGTCAGGAAGCGGCGTGGAATCCGAAGCACACGCTGCCGGACGAACTGAAGCGCATTCAACGGCTGTGCTCGCAGGTCACACCGCGACTTCGGCAACTTCGCCGGCCTGCACCTGAACTGGTATCCGCGGCTGGGTGGTAACTGGGAACAGCATCCGGCGACCGACGGTAACGCCGTGCCGCGGCGCGAACTGCTGCAGCAGGAAGCAACCGCTGTCTACGCGGAGACAGATGCCGACCGGAAGAGTACGACGGGAGGACTTGATCGAGCCGTCCGTGCCCACAAGTACCGAGTCGGTGCGCTGGCCCGAGCGTACGACGCATGGACAAGTCGCGCCAGAACCATGACGGCGGGTACTGGCTCTGTTGCCACCGCGGCTGGAAGTCACGGCCGCGGGCCCATGCCCGGCCTGGATGGCGGGCCTGTCTACACGTCATTCCCTCCGATCAGTTGGTTCCAGCAGCGCAACTACTCCCCGTCGACATATCACTCGACATTGCCCGTCGCTGCCGTGCATGCCTACACGGACTACGGCTTCTCTCCATTCCAACCATTGTGGGCAGTGGATCACTGGGCATCCGGCGTTGGCGACAAGCCGATCTGGGCCACGACGATGAGCAACGGTCGCGACATCATGCTGCGGCACGCCCTGCTGCTGGCCGGACGTGGCGCGGACGGGATCGATCTCAAAGGCCAGGACGATCGCACGGCCGGTGTGATCTCGGACTTCCTGCAGAGCTACGGACCATTCTTCCGCACGATGGAACCGAACAGTGACGTCGCCATCATCACGTCACTGCGGCAGCAGTTCTCCAAGAAGGACCTGATCGGTCAGTGGACGGTGTTCATCCTTGGACAGCAGGTTCGCATGCCAGAGACGGCCATGTCCGCGCTGGACGATTACGTCGCGGCCGACGGTCTCGTATTCAAGGATCTGGAGACGGCCGACATCTATCTCGGCGAAATGTTCTCGCTCGCGCCGACACCCAACACAGACGATCAGCGGCCCGACTGGAAGCCCGACGAGTACGTGCAGACACGCGACCGCCACTTCGTTGGAACACAGGCAGCGTACGAATCTATCGCCGACTCGCTGGACCGACTGTTGAGCAAGCTTCCGTCGCCACGAGTGCATTCGTCCGGCCATGACGTGATGCTCGCGACACTCCAGCCAGATGAAGAAATCACCAGCGAACTCGCGGATACGTCTCCCCGTGTCGCGGCGGCAGTTTTCTCGGTCAACGACAAGCGCACGCCGCCCGGCATTGTGCATCCGTGGAACTTCTGGTCAGCGACGATCATCAGCTCGCGATCGACGCTCACATTTGACAAGCCGTACATTCTGTACGACCTGCTGGAAGGCGGTCGGGAGATCGAGCTGATACAGGATGGTGACCGATACACCCACGACGTGACGTTCGATCGCTGTGCCGGTCGAGCTTACATCGCGACGACTCGACCAATTCGATCTCTGTCTGTCCGCACAATTCCGCAGACATCGGGTGATGACATTCCTGTCGTCGTTGAAATCCGCGATGACCAGGACGTGACGTTCGCGGATCCGCTGCCCGTGCAGATCGATGTGCTGGACGATCGCGGTCAGACAGTCCAGTCGATCTATCGAGCACTTGGCCCCACATCACAAGCATCGGTCACCATTCCCACGCATGCGAAAGCGGGTGCGTGGTCTGTACGTGTGCGGGAACTGGCGTCAGGCATCACTGCCACCGCGTCAATCCACAAACTTGCGGCAGAATCGATCGCGACCGAGGTCAGTTCAGTACTCGTTCCACGTCCGAGCGACGTGAGCACGTTCGTGAATCGAGGCGAAACGAAGGCGGCAGACCTGCCCGTGCTTATCGCTCTGGATCATCGGCAGATCAAACTCTACGGCGAAGCCATTCAAGTACTTGCCGATCAGTTGGCTGCAGAGATTCGTAAGTCGGGGCGCGATGCCGAAGTTCGCGTGATCGAACCCGACAGCGTGGTCGAAGTGACGCAGCGATGGCGTCCCAACGCGCGAGACCAGTAGTACCTGAGCGAATCCAGAGCCGGCCGGCGAATTATCGCCGTCGTAAATCTATCTACACGTCACTTCCGCACAGCGAGTGGAGCAGCCGGTGCCCTGGACGCGCTTCATCCAGCATCCGGCTGGACGGAACCCGGAGCCGTTCATCGGATCTTTCAGGACGTAATCATCCTCGGGTCGACCGGCCGGAATCGGCTGCTGGCCGATCTGCACGCGACCGTCGGCATGCGAGCCGAACCTGGATTTCCGGCCAACGGGTCCGCGCTGGTTCAGGTCATCTTCGACGCCTTCACTGCGGACCACGATTGTCTCAGCATCCAAGCACCGGACCTCGACGGTCTGCGAGCCGGAGTCAACACTGTGGCCAAACTGGTCACCAGTGAGGGCGATGACGGGCCAGCAATAGCTTCGGAAAACCAGCCTTCGTTGACGAACCTGGCAAGTGCGTCTCTCGCCGACCGGACAACGTTGCCCAATCCCATCCGCGATGTGTTCGGAGCTACGGTTTATCCGATGGGCTTCACGTCTGATGGCGGTCTGCTGGCGTCTGCGGGAACACAGGCGGCCAACTATTTTCGGTTTGATTCTGATGGCAAGCTGGATCGCAAGTGGCTGGGCAAGTACGCGGTCGAATCGGACAGTCTGAATGCGGCGGATGCAGACGGCATGTGGATTCGCGAGTGGTGGGGAGCGCCCGGCTTCGTCGACTCCATCGTGCGTGCTGACAACGATGCCAAACCGCTGTGGATGATGAAGTCGCCGAAGTACAGCCGTAGTTTTTCCGGCTGGCGACATCCCGGCCGTCGCTTCCTCGTCGACCGTGCCAGCGGCGACATGTTTGTTTCCGGACACAACCGGCTGACACGACTCACGCCGGATGGCGAAGTCGTGTGGCGATACGACGATCTGAAGACAGCTCAGGACATCGACTCGTTTCGCTTCTCGCGCGACATCATGCTGCACGGTCTGAGCGGTGATGGCCGGTTTCTGCTGGCAGCCTCGTTCGGGATCGAACCGTACGCGAACCTCGTCAACCGGTTCGTGCGTCCGGTCGTCATGCTGGTCGATGCGAAGACCGGTGCACTGGTCTGGGAAAAGAAGGACTTGCTCATTGATCATTCGGCGTGTGCGTTCGCATCGGCCGATCGCATCGTGGTGGCCGATGCAACGCCCGGGCGGAAGCGGGTCATTCTGCTGGACATCGAAGGCAACGAATTGTGGTCTCGGCCCAGATCAGAAGGCACGTCGAAGGCGGAACTGACTCCGGAACGTAACTGGCTGATCGTACGACCCGAGGCACCACGCGGGGAGAATTATCAGACACTCGGCCCGCCCAAGGGATTGCAGGCGATTTCTCTGGACTTACAGCAGGTTGCCAGCCCGTCCCGCGAGTTCCCGCTGACCGCCGACATTCACACGTGGCGGATGGTGAAGTCTGACGGCCGCATCCTGGTGAGCACGGTTGACGGCTGGTTGCGATGTTTCCGGCCGGACACGTCGCTTGTGTGGAAACAACGCTTCAACGGACCGGTCAACATCCTGACGTCTTTCAGCGGCCACCAGATTGCGATCGGCACGCAGAACGGACTGCCGATGCGACTGGATGAAGACGGCAATGTGACCCAGAAGGTCGACCTCATGCCGCACAACATGGTCGTCGACCAAGACAGATACGTTCGTGACTACTCGGCGTCACCGGCCGGGACGCGGATTGTTGATGCTGTTGCAACGCGACCGCCACGCGTGCACGAACGGCACAGCAAGGTCGTCCGGTTCTCACCCAACCTGTTGCCACCCGGTGATAACGCAGAGCCAGTGAAGTCAACGAGGATCTGGACCATCAATAGTGCCAAAGCCGGCAACTACGTGCTGTCGCTCCTGCAGCGTACTTCTGACGGGAAGCAATTATTAGATGGTGAGCATCTGACGGTAGAGGTGAGTCCGGGGAACAACCTCGATCCCATCTACTCGGCACCGATCCGCCTCTCCTCGACATGGCAGGAACGTACGTTGGGCTGGAAAACTGCAACGCCGGGAACGCTGAAGATCACGCTGAAGTATGCTGGTGAAGGCGACGGAATTGAACTGAGTGAGCCGGGGCTGTTCACGGTCACTTATCCGTCTCGCAACCTGCTGGCCCAGCGTCTTCCGGATGCACCGGGACAGGTCGCCAGAAAGCCGGCCGGTGATGATCTTGATTCACTGCTGGATGGTGACACCAAGAAGCTGACTCCACCGAGTGTGCGGTTCTTCATGCCCAACGATGTGGACCTGACCGCCCGGTCACGCGGAGCGGCACCATTACGGTCGACGATTCCGTACACCGTTCCGTTCGACGGGAACCTGGGTGCTCAGAAAACAAGCTGGCTGGGCAAACCGGTCACTGGCAGCACTCACGCGCAGATGCAGTTGAAATTCGAAGCGCCAGTCGAACTGTCTGCGTTCGCGATCTACGAAGACACCACCGCCGGTTACACCGACACGTATGCGATCTTCTGCCGGGACGCGAAGACGAAGCAGTGGCACAAAGCTGGCCACGTGAAAGACAACGCCAGTCCATTCAACCTGTTCACGTTTCCCACGATCGAAACGGACGCCGTCACATGGCTGTGGCTGAAGTCAGCCGATCGCCACGCTCGAATCTCCGAAATGGAGGGTTTTCGCCTACGAAAGACCGGTCGTTAGTCACGTTTCGAATTTCTTGAACAGAAGGCCGCAGAGATCGCAAAGGTCGGAGTCGCCCCGTGTCCTTCGCGTCCTCTCCGCCCTTCTGTTCAACACCGCTGAGGCGAATTCTCGCTCAGGTTCACTCGCTGGCATTTTTGAATTTGTATAGTGCCCTCTCCCCCAAAACATCGGCGAATCAAGTCTCTTCTGCATAGGAAGTCGAACGCGCCGATGTTTCGGGGGGGGGGGCACGAAAACTGTACAACTAAAAACTTGCGCTTCGGGATTGAATTGTCGAACTACAGGCGACCGAACTGGAGCCGCAGCAGCATCTCTTTCACGCTGGTCATCGGCACTTCATCCACCTCGATCGACTTCGAAGAGCAGATGAACAACGGCCCATCGGTGAGGACATCGGACTTATCGGGCAGTCGGCCGTGACTGCCTTTCACGTAGCTCGCATCCAGACTGATGACGTCCATGTAGTAGCGGAAGCCGAGCCACTTCTGAAGCAATCGACGGCCCATGTGCAATCGTGGGAATTCGAAGTCGGGATCGACAAACAGCTCCATCGGGTCGTAGCCGGGCTTGCGGTGGATGTCGACCGTCCGGGCATAGTCGGGAGCCAGATCGTCGTCGAACCAGAAGTAATAGGTGAACCAGGACTTCCGATCGCTGATGGCCACTAACTGTCCCGAGCGGGCGTGATCGATGCCGAACTCCTCCTGCTCTTCAGCGTCCAGGACGAATTCGATGCCGTCCACCTTCTGTAGAATCGCCTTCACAAATTCGACGTCCTGCGGGCGGCGGATATAGATGTGAGCGAACTGGTGATCAGCGACGGCAAAAGCGCGTGATGCTCCGTAGTCGACGATCTCCCATCCGGCGATCTCACGTCGGATGGCCAGGTAACCGTTTTCACGCAGGATCCGGTTGATGGCAATTGGCTGCTCGACGTCGGTAATGCCATATTCCGACAGAATGACAACTTCCGCCTCGCGTTCGCGGGCGGCGTTAATGACTTTGCCGGCCTCGGCGTCGACCAGGCGGATGTCGGCCGCGATCGCTGGGTCTGATGGACCCAGACGCTGCAGGTTGTAGTCCAGGTGTGGCAGGTAGAGGAGCGTCAGTGTCGGGTTGAACTGCTGCATAACCTCGACCGACGCGTCCGCGATCCAGGCAGAACTCGAGATGTCCGCTCCGGGGCCCCAGAACTTCAGCAACGGAAACACCCCAAACTGCTTCTGCAGTTCGTCCTTCAGATCGTGTGGCTTGCTGTACGAGTCGAAAAACTTGCGACCGTCGGCCGGATAGCTGGGGCGTGGTGTGACCGACCAGTTGACGTCGGCGTACATGTTGTACCACCAGAACATCTTCGCGACGGTGTAGTGCGGGTGGTATCGGCGGGCGGCATCGTAAATGCGTTGCCCGTGCACCAGTCGGTTGGACTGCCGCCAGAACCAGACTTCGGAAAGGTCATGGAAGTACCAGCCGTTGGCGACGATGCCGTGATTGGCCGGTGGCAGGCCTGTCAGAATGGTGGACTGGGCAGTGCAGGTGACGCCCGGCAGCACCGCGCCCATGGGACGAGCGAAGCCATCCGCAGCCAGGCTGTTGATGTTCGGCGTGTCTGGCCCAAGCATCTCAGGCGTCAGGCCGACGACGTTGATGACAACCAGAGGCTGCGGCATGTCAGAAGCCACCACCGGATGACTGTCCACCTGCCTGCCTGCGTGGGATGTCGCCGGTCATCTGCAGCGTCTCCATGGCGATTTCCAGACCGCTGTAGATCCGCTCGCGGGGATCCAGCAGATCTTCCTGCGGAATGGCCGAAACCAGAACAAGCTGAATCTCGCCCACGTCGTAGCGGTAGAGACGAAAATCCATTTCGATGTCCTGGTCATCGATATTCCGAGTGACTCGGTCCAGCAGAATCCAGTCGTAAGTCTTGCGCTTCACATAAGCCGTTCCGCGTGGCGCCCGCACTTCCTCAAAGGTCCAGGGCGTGACGCTGGGCGGGTCGAACCCCAGTGCCGGTCCGAGCACTTCGGCCACGTCATTTCTCAATTCCATCGGAGGGTTTTCGTCGTCCAGTTCGAGAAACCGACTGTGATTCGTGCACAGAAAAATGAATCCGCGCAGGCTGTCGGCTTCCAGCCCGGGAACGTCGATGCGAGTTTCTCCCTGCCATGCACCGAGCAGGCCGGGCAGATCCCGATTGATGAACGGCGGCTGCCGCATGTCGTGCGGGGCTTCTTCGGTCGGCCCGGGAATCTCGCGAAAGCCCTTCGGCGGACGAAACTCGACACCGAACTGTTTCCAGACGACCTTTTCAAGCGCCGTATCGACACGCTGTCGGTACGTGTAATACCGAGCGGTTTCCTGCAAACGCTCTTCGTACGCCTGAGTACCACAGCCAGCGCAACTGGCGGCGACCAGTGCGGTGAGTACAGTGAGCGAGATTCGAGATTGGCCTGTTGTGGTCATTCTCTGGATCGTCCTCGGCGAAGTTGACGACGGGTATCAGGCAGCGCGGAATTAACGCGCCGCCGGGAATTCGAAACAGTCAGTCTAGTGACAGTTCGGAGCATCCTCTACTTCCCGAATCGAATCCGTTGACCCGAGGCCCCCACTTACATTTCCTCATCATTCAGGAATCGCTGCAGCAGCGGAATGACCTGCTCCACTTCGGACCGACTGACCTCGAATACTCCCTGTGCGGAGGAGAGGTCGCCGCTGTTTGCAAGATCTTCGAGCTCGAAGCAAGCGTCCGCAGCGGATTGAGCACCGAAGAAACGCATCGCTCCCTTGATCGTGTGAGCCAGTCGCCGCGTCTCAACGACGTTTCCTTCAGAAATCGCCTGAGACAGCCCTGTGAGGTTTTCACGTATCTCGGCCAGATAGGACTCGGTGATTTCGCGCAGAACCTCGGCGTCGCCGTTGAGCTGCTTGAGCGGCTTGTGCCAGTCCACGCACGTTGTTTTTGTGGCCGCAATCGGTGCGGGTGCGTCACGGGCATCCTAGAAAGCCACTCCTGTCACCTTCGCAATGGCCTTGGACAGGTCGTCTCGCTGAACGGGCTTGGCGACATATTCATCCATCCCGGCACTCAGGCACCGTTCACGATCGCCCGCCATCGCGTGAGCGGTCATGGCGATAATCGGCACGTGTGTTTCGGTTCCCCGCTCGCGTTTCCGGATTGCAGCAGTCGCCTGCAGTCCGTCCATTTCGGGCATCTGAACATCCATCAGGACAACGTCGAAGGAGCCGGACTCGAGATGTTCGACCGCTTCGCGACCATTGTTCGCGACGACGGTGGTGTGACCACAGCCAGACAGAATGGTCAGGCCCACCTTCTGATTGGGAAGACTGTCTTCGGTCAACAGAACACGCATCGGTGGAAGTTCGACAGTTCGTTCCTCGATCGGCAACCAGCCGTCCTGCGCCGGCAGCTCTCCCCCCAACACTCGCAGCATGACGTTGTAGAGTTCCGACTGTTTCACTGGCTTCGTGAGATGAGCCGCGACCCGCAAGTCGAGGCACCGCTGTTGTTCTCCCGGGTGTGTGGCCGACGTCAGGAACATGATGACCAGATCATCGAACGATGAGTCCCGCCGAATGGACTCGACAAGACCGTACCCATCCGTGCCGGGCATATGCACGTCCGAGATCAGCAGCGTGAACGGTTGACCGTCGCGAGAAGCGCTCCGCAGGACGGACAGGCATTCTGCGGCTACGCCTCAGCCTTCTCCTCCGTTCCACCAGCCCAGCGGTTCTTACCTAACCAGACCTTCATAAGACCTGGTACAGGAATTCAAGGCATCCCAAGTGCTTTCGGGGCGAGCAGTGAGCATTTACAGCCGCCAGCAGTTTGTCCACGATTTCCAGGGCCGAGTCGTTCCTGTGTTGATAGACCAGTTCCTGAATCCGCGTCGTTCCAAACAACTCGTTGGATGGATTCATGGATTCCGCCAGGCCATCCGTCATCAGTATGGCGATCTGCCCCGACTCGAGAGAAATCGCATCACTCGTTGGGATGAGATTCTCTTCGACAACACCCATGGGGAGTCCGCCGTTCTGGAACGTCAGTGAAACTGCCATTGGGATTCATGAACTGTGACGTGTGGCCTGCGGACGCATAGTGCAACGTTCGCTTGTCGGGATCGATGACCACCAGCAACGCGGTCACAAAATGCTGCAGGCCTGTGTCCTCGCAGAGATCACGATTGGCTGCCGTCAACAGCTCACCTGGTTCGAAATGGTATTGCCGGAGTGAGCGCAGAACGCGACGCGTTGACGCCATGATCAAGGCTGGACCCAGACCATGACTGCTCACATCGGCCACCACGAAACCCCAGCGTGAATGGCTGAGCTTCAGATAGTCGAACAGGTCGCCGCCAGCCGCACTGGCAGGTTTGCAGACACCGGCAATGTCGAAACCTGGTACGTCCGGTGGTCGTTGTGGAAGCAACCGACTCTGGACGCGCGGCTGACTGCAAGTCCTCCTCATGATCAGCCAGTTGACGGCGCAGTATGTTTCGCTCGTGCCTTTCGACGGCGTATCGAATTGAGCGGGCCAGAGTGCTGCTGCTGAATTCCGATTTCGGCAGGTAATCCTGAGCCCCCTGGCGCACAGCCCCCAAAGCGGTCTCGTCGTCGCTGTCACCGCTGAGAATGACGACCGGGGTTTCCGGATACTTGCTGTGTACGTCAAGAAATGTCTGCAGACCGAAACTGTCCGGAAGGTGCAGGTCCATCAGAATGGCATCCGTCGGCTTGTCCTGCAGGTGAGCCAACGGCTCCAACATATCCTGTGCGTGTGCCAACTCGCACACCAGGTCGGATTTCGCCAGGTACACCTCGACCAGCTTTCGATCGGTCGGGCTGTCTTCCACAATCAGAATATGGAGTGCGTCATCCATCGAGTCGATTTGGCCCGCAAGTTGTTGTCCTGCCCGGGCTCTTGCAGAGCCCCATGCACACGGAACTCCTGGTGGATGGAAATCGCCAGGAAGTCCCAGTCGTTCATTCAGATTGTGTTGCAGCAGGACTCGCGTGCGGGTGACAGAGCGCCTGCCGGTCCGGCACAGTGATGATGTTAAGACGATCGGTCTATATTTATGTGTTTAGATGAATTCGTCAACAAATGGACGCATTTGACAATGGGTTTGTTAACGAATCTGGTCCTGTTTCGACGTGGACAGGCTGGTCAGACGGCTCAGATGCACCTGTTCGGCGCGAGCCCTACAATACCGCCACCACCAATAGCTTTCCCCATACCGTAACCATGTGAAGTATTTTGTGAGCCGCGAAACCATAAAAGCCAGGG
>CAYSJO010000604.1:0-12290 GCA_964431285.1 uncultured Planctomycetaceae bacterium | reverse complement strand
GACGCCCGATCCTGATCCAACGCCGGACCCTGATCCGACTCCCGATCCAACACCTGACCCCGACCCGACTCCAGGTCCTGGTGGAAACGCTCAGGTCTACTATTTCTCGCCAGCCAATCCTACGCAGCTTGTCAACGAATCTGATGGCTCGATGGTCGATGTGGATGATTCGGACATCGTCCAGGCAACCGTGTTCGACACCGGTGAGGTTGAATTCTCGCTGTACTTCGATGGCAGTGACGTTGGCCTGACCACGAACGGCGAGGACGTCGATGCATTCTCCATCCTGGACGACGGACGTATTGTCGTGTCGACACACAACGGTGTTCGCGTGCCGGGTGTCCGCGGAGCCCGTCAAGACCTCTTGGTATTCACGCCAGACTCTCTGGGTGAAGACACGGCAGGCACCTGGGCCATGTTCCTGGACGGCAGTGACGTAGGCCTCACGGGTGGACGTGCCAACATCCGAGGCGTCGATGTTCTGGAAAATGGCGACATCATTCTCTCCTTCAACGGTGGCTTTAATCTGGCCGGTGTCGGCCGTGTGGCGCCACAGGATCTGGTGCGTTTTTCACCGGATCAACTGGGTGGAACAACCAGCGGGACGTTCAGTCGCGAATTCGATGGCAGCGATGTTGGGTTGCGGGGAGGTGCTGAAAAGATCGACGCCGTTGATATCGATGGCAGTGGGGTCTTCAACATATCGACACGCGGCAATCTCCGTGTTCCCGCCCTGCAGGGAGGCAATTCCGATGTTGCCGCGTTTACAGCAACCAGCACAGGATCCCGAACTCAGGGAACATGGTCGGCTGAATTTGTGTTCGCAGGCGGGTCCCTGGGACTGAGTTCCGCGAACGTCGACGGCTTCCAGATTGGCGAATCCATTGTCGTCGACCCGGACCCTGATCCAACGCCCGATCCCGATCCAACACCGGATCCTGATCCAACGCCAGATCCTGATCCAACGCCGGATCCCGACCCGACACCGGATCCAACACCTGATCCGGGTCCGACCGATGACCACACGAATGATCCGGCGCCGGGTGCGACCGTGATTGACTTGACGAACGGCAGCGGCTCGGCCGGTGGCGTACTTGAAGTGGCTGGAGACCGTGACACGTTCGGGATTGTGTTGAGTGAAAACGGGACGTTGACTGTCAGTCTGAATTCGAACCAGATCGACACGTATTTGCGGCTGTACGACGCGAACGGTCAGCTGGTCACTCAGAACGACGACTCGAACGGAACTCTAAACAGCAGCCTGTCAGTGAATCTGGGTGCGGGAACGTATTTCGCGACCGCGGGTGCGTATGCGGACAGAGGCACTGGTGCTTATTCCGTCTCCGTCTCGTTCAGCGCGGCTCAGCCCGACCCTGATCCAACTCCAGACCCGGGTCCGACCGATGATCATGCGAACGCGCCTGCTCCCGGGGCGACTGTGATCGGACTGACGAACGGAAGCGGCTCGGCCAGTGGCGTACTTGAAGTGGCTGGTGACCGGGACGCGTTCAGCGTCGTCCTGGCTGAGGCCGGTAGTTTGACGGTCGGATTGAACTCCACGCAGATCGACACGTTTCTGCGACTCTA
Source organism: uncultured Planctomycetaceae bacterium (assembly GCA_964431285.1). Taxonomy (GTDB): domain Bacteria; phylum Planctomycetota; class Planctomycetia; order Planctomycetales; family Planctomycetaceae; genus CAUZFZ01. The sequence goes on along the minus strand of CAYSJO010000604.1, from coordinate 10,703 downwards.
TAATGCAAGCGGTCAGCAGATTGGTCAGAACGACGACTCTGGCGGAACATTGAACAGCAGCCTGACATCCAGTCTGAGTGCCGGGACCTACTACGTCACAGCTGGCGCCTACGCTGATCGGGGTGTCGGTGCTTACACCGTCAGCGTGGCATTCACCGCTGGTCAGCCTGATCCCGATCCGAATCCTGACCCGGACCCGAACCCGGGAGGCTTTTTTATCGATGTTGTGTTTACCGACAACAACATGTCGGCGTCTCAGCGAGCGGCGTTTACGACAGCCGCCAATCGCTGGTCACAGATCATTACGGGAGACCTGCCGGACTTTAATGGGATCGATGACGTTCGTATCACGGCGGGTGCCCCCAATATCGACGGTCCCGGCGGCATCCTCGGATCAGCCGGCCCCGATGGTCTGCGGCCTGGATCCCTGCTGCCTTACAGCGGTGGCATGAACTTCGACTCGGCCGATCTGGACAGCCTGGAAGCGCAGGGAGGTCTGGTCAGCGTGATCCTGCACGAGATGGGACACGTGCTGGGCATCGGCACCATCTGGCAGCAACTTGGACTGGTTTCAGGCACGGGATTCAACGGAGCAACTGCCGTCGCGCAGTACCGGACGATCTTTGGGACCGGCGACAGTCTGGTGCCGGTTGAACAGGACGGTGGCCCCGGCACTGCGGGCGGGCACTGGGACGAGGATGTCTTTGACAACGAGTTGATGACAGGATTCCTCAACGGAGGAGCCAATCCCATCAGCCGAATCACTGTCGGTGCCCTGCAGGACATGGGTTACACCGTCAATCTGGACGCGGCCGATAACTACGCACCTCCGGGGAACAGCCGCAGCACCGAGAGCAATACGATCATCTGGGGCAACGGAGCCCACATACACATCCTGCCGGACGGCACTCAGGTCGTACACGAAGGGAACCACCACGAGGACGGCGATCATGACGAAGACGAATCACGCTGCTGCTGTGCCCAGTGCGTGTCGTTAACGGCGGACAGTATTGCCAGTGCGACGTCGGGGTATGTCAATGAACAAGAGATGGCGGCTCCGCGCGACGACGTTCTGTTCGAGGTCGCATCCACGGACACTTTGGATGACGACGATCGGAGTGACGACACAGTCACTGAATCGGACGAGTCTGACGACTCAAGCGACGTCGACAGCATCATGTCGGACATCGGAGTACTGGTCGATCTCGTGTGATTTCGGCTGATTCAACGCAGCCATTGCAGGTCAGGCAGTCATCGCGACTTTCCTGAGAGGACTCCGGTCGAATTCGGCCGGAGTCCTTTTTTCGTAGTTCCATGGGGCGGAAGCAAATGCTGTCCAACCCCGAACCGATTCCCTACGATCCCTGTTTCGCCCAGATCAAACGCGGTTCGAGGTCCGAACTGCAGGCCAATAATTCAGCTTTCAGGAACGTATCCGATGGCTTCGCAACCGGATGTGTATTCGCCCTGCCCGTGCGGCAGCGGCAAGAAGATCAAGTTCTGCTGTGGTGCAGTTCTGGGGCAGCTCGACAAGGTCGCCCGACTGCACGAGGCCGGTCAGCCCGATCAGGCACTCAAGACACTCGACAGGCTGGCGGAAAAGAACCCTGATGCACCGATCGTTGAGATCACGCGTGCTCAACTGTTGATGGAGAATTCGCGATTCGACGAAGCCGCACGCTGTATGCGGAACTTCCTCAAGGACAACCCGGACAGTGGTCACGGAACAGGACTGCTGGCGTTCGCGCGGTTCATGGACGTCGGCTTTCACGAAGCGAAGCCGGAAATTCATCGCGCGTTTCAGATGTGTGCACAGACATCGCCGGACGTCGTGGCGTCGCTGGCGGCTCAGATTGCGGATGAGGTCTTCTGGCAGAGCAGCATGTCGGCCCGCGAGCATCTCGCGCTTGCCTTGCGGCTGACTGGTGATCCGGAAGAACGCGAGCTGCTGATCCGCGAGCTGATGAAGATCGACGGAGCGGCTGAGGTCCCGTATCCAATGCGAGGCAGCCACTCGCTCGCAAAAGTCGCGGATGTGCCCGAGGAATCGCAGAAAGATCTGCGTAATGCCGTGCGTCTGTCGATGTTTGGCTGCTGGGAAATCGCAGCCAAACTGTTCCACAAGCTGACGGAAGTTAATCCGGACGACTGGGGATTGTGGAAGAACATCGGACTTTGCCGGGCCTGGGACACAGATCACAGTGCCGCGGCAGATGCTCTTCACCGGGCCGCCGAACTGGCACCGGATTACGAGCAGGCTGTGGAGTGCGAGACGCTGGCTCAACTGCTGGAATTACCGGAAATCGAGGAGCAGTGTGAGGTCATCGCCGCCCGGTACAAGCTGAAGTCGACATCCCACGCGTTGTCTTTGCTGGACGAAGTTGATCGTCTGGAGCGACTGCACGATCTGCAGGAGCAGGACAAGGACGGCCCCCAGGTCGTGGCACGTTACCTGGCGCTGGAATTTCCGCATCCGGGGGATTCTGAACCTGTCACTGAAGACACCGTCCCAAAAGTACAGTCCGAAGTATCAGTTTTTGAGCTGCAATCGGAATCAGGTTCGCAGGGTGTGCTCTCCGTAATCGCCCCAGAAAGCGACCAACGCTCCTTAGTGATGGACCTGATCGAAGAAACCCTGTCGGATGACATCGAGCCTCTGGAAACGGAAGGCGGAGCTGAGACCGATCCCGTGTTGTATTCCGAACACGCGGTGCGAACCGTCCTGATGGAATTGATGCCCTCTCAGGAACGCGAATACTTCGGTAAGCGAATCGACATCAACCAGCGCCGCGAGCACGCTGCGAAGAATGCGCATGAGTTTGTGCAGGAGACCTGGTGCAACCGACCACTGCGTCGCCTGGGTGGCAAGTCGCCACGTGAGGCGATGGAAGATCCGGAACTGAGTGTCGATCTCGCCGCGGCCGTGCATGTTCTGGAAGCAGTCAGCGACGTTGCCGTGCTGTATGTCGACATGGGGAAGGTGCGAGAGTCGCTGAAGATCGCACCGGAAAAACCGCTGGAGGTCGACGACGATACCGTGCTGAACTCCGTCACGATCATGCAGTCGCACCGGCTGTCACTGAAGGAGTTGACCACAGACCAACTCAATCACATTGTGAATCGTGCCCTGATGATTCGGCACGTGCCTTTCGCCTACGCAGTGCTGAACGAAGTCGCCGGTCGCAATCTGGACGAATTGACGGCAATGACCCGCGATCAGTTTCTGGTATCGATTGCTCAGGTCTGCCGGGAGATGGGGCGTCGCGAAGAAGCCCTGAACTGGATCGCTCAGGGACGCACTGAAGCTGATGCAGACAATTTCGAAGACGAATTGAACTGGACGATGCGTGAGTTTCAGTTCCGCATCGAAGACCGCACCGACCAGGAACTGCCCGGTCTCGTTGATCGACTCTGGAATTTCTACGGTGAAAAACTACCCGACATCCGCAAATCGATCGAGCCGGTACTCAAGGAGATGAATATCCCGATACCGGGCGAGTCAGCCAGTGGCCTGGTGCTGCCTGACGATTCGTCGCCGGCGACAGCCGTGGCTGCGTCGGCATCAGATGGAGGAGAATCGAAGCTCTGGCTGCCGGGGCAGTAATCTCCGTCGAAGTCGGTCGGTCCTGCGCGCCCGTTGACTGCAGTCTTCAGGCGACGAGACGACGCAGCCCTGCCACAACGACGCACAGGATCAGGATCACTCAAGACATTGTGTTTCAGAGCAAACACAGTCGGACCATGCACCGAAGGAATCCCTTGTGACTCAATCGCAAACCGGCACGCACAAGTCGGAACTCGACACGCCCATCCTGTGTATCGACCTGGACGTGATGGAATCAAACATCACGAAGATGGCCGACCACATGCAGTCACGGGGCAAGGACTGGCGCCCGCATCAGAAATGCCACAAAACTCCCGCAATCGCCTGGAAGCAGCTTGAGGCCGGAGCGATCGGCGTGACATGTGCCAAAGTGTCTGAAGCCGAGGTCATGGCCGCTGGCGGAATCCAGGACATCCTGATTGCCAACATGATCGTTGGACGTCCCAAAGTCGAACGTGTTGCCGCCCTGTGCCGGCGTGCCGATCCCATTGTCGCGATGGATCATTACTCGCAGGCCGAGGCACTGGCCGAGGTCTGTCGCGAGCGTGGCGTGGAATGCCGGGTCATCCTGGAAGTCGATATCGGACTGAACCGAGTTGGCGTGCGGCCGGGAACAGACTCACTGGAACTCGCCCAGGGAATCAACAAACTCGACGGTCTCGAACTGGTTGGCATCATGGGATATGAGGGCCATCTGCTGCGTGTTGAAGACCGGGACGAAAAAACAGAGAAAATCAACGCGGCGATGGATGTCCTGTGTCACTGCCGGGACATGCTGCTGAACGACGACCTGAACTGTTCCATCGTCAGTGCTGGCGGCACGGGGTCGTATCAGATCACATCGGATTGCGACGGAATCACCGAACTGCAGGCGGGTGGTGGCATCTTTGCCGACCCCATGTATCGGCTGCAGTGTGGAGTCGAAGGGCTCGATTACGCGTTGACCGTTCTGGCGACTGTCGTCAGTCGACCTGCACTCGATCGCGCGATTCTGGACAGCGGACGCAAAACACTGCATCCAGACACACAGATGCCGCTCGTCAAAGACTGGCCGGATGCCGAGCCAGTCGCGCTGAGCGCCGAGCACTGTCAAATCCGGCTCGACGGTGAGTCACGCAACTGGAAAATCGGAGACAAGGTCGAGTTGGTCGTCGGCTATGCAGATTTCACAACCGTTCTGCACGACCAGTTCTATACGTTCCGCAACGACGTTCTGGAGCAAACGCTGCCAATCCTGGGACGCGGCAAGTTGCAGTAACGAGCAACGCTACTCTTCAAGGCGAAATAACTGCTCGCCGGCTTTGCGTACCAGCAGGATGCCCTCGTCTTCGCGGTTGGCGTAGGACTCGACGTCGATCGAATCAGGATCGCGGTAGCCCAGATTGATGCGGGCACACACATCGGCGGAAATCTGCGAGGCCAGCGTCACGTCGACGCGTGGTTTTTCGACACCGTCTACGTAAGTTCCCGTGCCGCGGACGTGAGTCGAATGCGCGAGGATGCCCCATGGGTAGTGCTTGAACTGGTCCCACTGCTGCGTGAAGTAGTCCCGTACGTGGTATCCGATTTCCTCAATCAACGTTCCGTGCGTGATGGAGATTTCGCTCAAGTGTGGAGCGTAGATGATCAGTTCGCCGCCATCTGCAACGATAGCTTCGAGCTTGTACATGCACTTGCCGGCGACCCACAGTTCGTCGTACATCGGCGGCGCACATGAGAGAACCGTTTGAAACGGTCTCGGTACGCGCTCAATATGGACCTGCGACGAGACGTCGGATGCCGACTCCCATGCATCTTCGGGCGTGCCATAGAACAGGTCATAAACTTCCGCCTTGCCGTTAACAACGAATGCCAGGCAACGACGATCCGTTGGAATCAGACGGGCGGCTTTGTTGACGACGCGACGAACCGGCGTGTCCTTCACACCGATGATGCCCACGTTCGTGATCAACGCTCCCAGCCAGTGGAAAAAGTTGAGCAGTTCGGGGCCGGAAATCCCCGGGAAGAAGTACTTGTTGCCGCCGGAGAACCCCACCACCTCGTGCGGGAACACCGGTCCGAGTACGAGCAACACGTCGTAATCAGAAATGCGCGAGTTAATCTGCACGGGCACGTCGAGCGAAAGTCGCCCATCCGAAATCTCTTCGACATCGCTTACCGCCAACTGACCTATTGTTGTCAGCCGATCAGGATTGTCCCATTCATGATTGAACAGACCCACGTTGCTGAATCGGCCGGCACGATCATCCTCGCTGATGCCAAGTAATTGACAGATCGCGTCTTCCGGCATCGGCGGGTGCGTGCCCAGTGCAACGAGTACATCGAGTCCCGTGACGTGTGGTGTGAGCTGATCGTAGACAGCGTCAAACAGCAGCGGCAGTGGCGCGGTTCGTGTCGCATCTGGAACAATGAGCAACACGCGTTTGCCGTCAAAGTCGGCGACATCAAGTCGCTCGGCAATTCGCTGCCGTACTTCTGATTCAGCAAGAGGCTGCATGGCGTGCTCTTGGAGTTTGCGATGTTGAGCGTCAGTGTCCGCCGCCGGTCCCGTAGATGATGTTCAGAACGAGATATACAAGATACGTGCCCAGCAGTACGAAGCCGAAGCCACGGCCAAGCGTGCCTTTCGACGTTGCGATGCCGATGCGGAAAACCACCAGCACAATCAGCATTGCCGGAAACTGCAACCGAAAGAAAATGGCGTCGGCTACCAGCCCGGTTGTCGTAACCGCAGCGGATGCGCCCGCTACGAACAGAGCGTTCAGAACATCTGCCCCGATGATGTTTCCGACTGCCAGGTCTCCGTGCCCGCGACGAGCGGCCTGCACGGCTGTGATCAACTCAGGCAGCGAAGTGCCGAATGCCACCATGGTCGCAGCGATGACTGACTGTGGTACCCCCCACCGTTCAGCCATGATGCGGATCGCGGGTATCAGGACGTTGGCACTCAGGACGACACCGCCGATTGCGAGAATCAGCTTGACCAAGGTGATCCCCGAAGATTCGTACTGTTCGGAGGAGACTGGAATCCCCTCCGCCAACTCGTTGGTCGCGGCTTCTTCGTGTGCCACTTGAGCATCTGGGATTTCCGGGTCGACGGTTGCTCCCTGAGTCCATCTGACAGAGAGCCAAAGGTAGACCGCCAGAAGTCCAAGAAACACGAACCCAGCCCAACGGGGAAACACTCCAGGCGTGCCGTCAAGATACGGAGCCGCCGGGCTGCTCCACGGAATACAGAACAGCACCAGCAGCACGGCCGACCCAAGTTGTACCCAGCCCTGGCGGTTCGCCGTTTCGAATGGAATCGCCAGGGGACGGATCAGACAGGCAATCCCCAGAATCAAACCCGTGTCACAAATAATTGAGCCGACCGCATTGCCGAGTGAGAGTCCGGAATCCCCTTTAAATGCGGCCAGCACAGACACGGCCACTTCCGGAGCCGTTGTACCAAGACTGACAACCGTCGCACCGATAACGACCTTCGGTACGCCGGAACGCTGAGAGAGAACGACGGCGTAGTCGACAACCATGTCAGCAAATTTTGCCAGCAGACCCAGCATGACCGCGATCACGACAAGCAGCACCGCATCCGGGTAGTCCCGCAGCGTGTCTTCGATGAACTGTTCCATATGGCTCGGCGATGGGCGCGAAATGTCAGGCGGTTGCGGCAAAGTGCGAACGAGGCGGGACGGTATCGACTCGATTTTGCCCGGGCCAGTGAGTCATGGACCGGGCAGATGAGCGGCGCATCATGCTCCAGGTTTGGACCGGTGACTCAGGGACCCACGAACAGCTTCGGGTTGAGATGGATCTCACCGAGGTCGACTTTCTCGGTGTCGACCGGCAACCGATACAGCCCCTTCTTGTCTTCGACGGCCTGACCGCCGAGTTCAATGCGGCTCAGGTAGCCAGCCTTCTCCTGCCAGAACCGAAAAGTCCATTCACCGGATGGCATGTTGCGGATTGTGAAACGGCCATCCTTGTCAGTGACTGCCATGTAAGGATCCTCGCGGACCACCAGCCAGCATGTCATCCAGCCGTGGATCGAACACTTAACCTTAGACGCGCGACGCTCCGACTTCTTGAGTTGCTGAGTAATACTGGCGCCCCCGGAAACCGTTTCATTGAACGGATTGTTGTACGACAGATAAGCCAGTGTGTTGTGCGGAACTGAATCGTCGTTGCCAATGACCAGTGTCTGAGTTGTCCGCAGCAGAGTCACACGCGGTTCAAAGCGACAGAATTCATTCGTCATCCGGACCTTCGCTTTTTCAGTTTTCGCATAGTCGGGATGAATGCCAGTCAACTTTTCGCCCTTCTTCAGTTCAAGCGTCACGATGACGTTTGCGATGCCTCGGTTTTCAGCATGGACGAGCAGTTCCTCGTCCACAGGAGGCTTCTTCGAGCAGACTTTGACGTCCTTATTGAGATCGAGTTTTTGCGGAACGGGAGGTTCGCCGTCATAAACAAACCGGCCGGTCAACGTACCCCACTCGGCGGCGGTGACCGGGTGAGACAACAGTGTCAGCGTGACGACGCACTGAAGGAGTACAAGCACTGACGATTTCATAATGGCTCTTTCCACTGGCGACTGCGGCTGCAGGTAAACTCTCACTGACCTTCGCGGAGACCAGAGTAGGTCTCGCACACAGCAGGTTCCAGCGTCGAAACATATGGGCTCGCCGTCAGCCTTTATTTACGGGTCAGGCTGAGTCGAGACATTTCAGGCCGCTTGTTCTGAAAGCAGAATTTCTGTGAGTTCTGCCACAACGCCAGGAAAAAGGCTCAAGATCGTGTTGACCCTCTCACACTCCCTGGGATATCACTCCGCCGCTCTCGCTCTGCCGTGAGGGCGGCGCGCTCCCCTGCGTCGTCAAATCACACTTCTCACCACATCTACCCTCTCTCTTACGGCAGTCTGAGCAACAACTTCCCTTCGCGTCAAAGTCTCCCCCCAAACAACTAATCAGCGCCGAATGTTCCCGTCACGCGAGAACGCACAGCCTTTCTTTGTGCGCATCGTCTGTAACTGGTTCGTCTGGCTTTCTGTTCGATACTTTTGTTCGGTTTCACAGATTTGCATATCTGTAGCTATCGTGTATCTCGGAAGCCCTCTTTTTGATCAGCTTTCGAGTACGGCTCAAGGAGGAACTGACCTTGCGTAAGCTCACTGGTTTCCTTGTCGTAGCGACTGTTGCAGGTTCCCTCTGGTGGCAGCACTCAGAGAGGTCCAGCCAGCCTCTGGTGGCGCAAACTGCCGGTTCCCGCTCGACAACCCAGGCGTTACAGAGGCGAGCAAACGCTTACGGACAGACCGCCCGACGGCTGATGCGTCAGGCGGTTGCGGCTGCCAGAAATGGCAACGCGGTTCAAGCCCGGATGCTCGCCCTGAAGGCCAGTCGGTACGACGTGCGCTGGAGCGAGGGCGAGATCACACCTCGACAACTGTTGACCCAGCTTCGCAACAGCGAGCCGGCCAGCTCAGGCACAGTACGCAGTCAACCGCCCGTTGCGACCAATCAGGTCGTCCCGGCATTCGACGAACAGGTCACTCCGGCAGCAGGTCGCTCAACGTCACCCCTCGCAAATCCGATTGTGGTCGAGACTGGCGCTACTGCGGAAGTCGGACCACTGCGACAGCGAGTGGACAAATGGATGAAGAGCGCCCGCGAGGCCGCTCAACAGGGAGACAACGATCTGGCTCTTCGCCACGCGGAAGTCGCTCAGATCATTGGCGAAAGTGTCGTGTTTCAAGCCGGTGAGTTTACGCCGGCAGATCTGATCTCGCAGATCAAAGCAGGCACGGTGGGGACGGCCGCGGCACCGGCTGCTTCACCCACTCCGCCTCCCGCTGCATTTGATACCACCGGAGTGACACGTCCAATCGACGCGCCGACACCGGCCAGCGTTCCAACAATTGTGGACAATTCCGGCCGTGAAGAGCAGCTTAAAGAATCCGGCGATCGCAAGGCCTACGCCAAATCACTTCTGGCGTCGGCACGCGACGACCTGCAGAGGAATCGACTGGAGTCGGCTTATGAGAAAACGCTCATGGCCAGTCAGGTGGAAACGACATGGGGCCTGTTCGAAGAAACGCCTCAACAGTTGATGTCGACGATTGAGCGCCGTCAGGGGTCGACGCGTAGTCCGCTGCAGCTGGTCGAAGTCAAACCGTCAGGACCAGAATCCGCCTCGGCGGTTGCCCCGGCAGTCAGTGTCATTGATCCGAATCCAAATCCCCTGGCATCTGCATTGCCGAATGCTGGAACAATCGATCCACCGGCAGTCGCGTCCGTGCCGGAGATTCATGATCCGGTCCGCCCCACAGGAGCCGCCACCGATGACGAAAATCGCCAGCGTGCATTGAAGCTGGTTGCCGAGGCTCGTCAGTTGATACGAGAGGGACGCATAGAGGAAGCTCGCGCAAAAACGCTGCAGGCGGAAAGCCTGAACGCGCACTACGTCCTGTTCGATGACCGTCCCGCCATGGTACTTCTCGACATCGATCGAGCGGCCGGAACAGTCACACTCACCGATGCGGCAACAACACCAGCGATCGGCCCACCATCTGCGGAGACAATTCCAGAGATCAATCCATCGCCACAAGTACGCGTTGGTCCTCCAACGCGTGCCGAAGTCGCGAGTAACAACGTTGGCGCACAGGCTCAATCGCTACTGCGTCAGGCTGCCGCGGAGCTGGATGCGGGGAACCTGCTGGCGGCTCGCCGCCTGGCGACGCAGGCCAGTGAGTTGAATGCGACCTATGGCCCATTCGATAAACGACCGGAACCGTTGCTCGCACAAATCGATCGGATTCAACGGGACGCCGTGGTTCAACAGGACCAGCAGCATCAGCAGGCTCAGCAGATTCTGGCGCGAGCACAGCAGGCCCTGCGAAACGGTGACAAGGCTACCGCCCGTCGACTCGCGAATCAGGCCAACGCCATGAGTACGGCTTGGAAACTGCTCGAGCCAAGACCTGCTGACGTCGTGGCCGAAATCGATCGACTGGGTGCACAGGACCGAGTCACACCAGCGGGCCGGACCGCTCCGTTGCTGCCAGATGCCCTGACTCCTCCAGCAACAACCCCGTTCGAAC
>CAYSJO010000603.1:0-9129 GCA_964431285.1 uncultured Planctomycetaceae bacterium | reverse complement strand
GATCAGCCTCACGTCTCTGAGCACCGTGACAGGCCGTGCAACGCAACAGCAGGATCGGATGTATTTGGTCCCACGTAACCCTCCGCGTCGTGTTGGACAACCCCTCAATCCAGTTACGAACGGCTTCCACCTGCTCTTTCGAGAGCGACCCTTCATCCTTCGGCGGCATTTCGCCATCGCGAATCATCTGGAACAGCAGGCTGTCTTCTGACTTTCCGGGAACGATCCCGCGCCCGGAACCACCTCCCTTGAAGATTCCGTCAGGCGTGGAGAGGTCCAGTCCCGACTTTGGATTTCTCGTCCCGTGGCAGCGAACACATTTCGCTTTGAAGACGGCAGCAAGCTGCCGGGGAACCGTGGGTCTTGTGTCGGCACCCAGGGCGATCGACGCAATCACCAGAAGGACTGTCATCGCGCTCGTAGATATCAACCTGACCGATTGCCGTGTTCGCATGACACAAATCTAACCCGGATTATTCATGAGCGTGCAGGCGGAACGAGCAACGCCGTGGTCGCCGGAACTACAGTCGGTTTTCTGAATATAACACGAATTCCCCGTGCACGCTGGTTCGGGATCGTTGCGCCGTTCCGGCACGGAGTTATGTGGAAACGACAAATGGGACGCAGTTTATGTTGTTCCTCTGAGACAATGAAGTGCGTCCCCTTTCTTCCCCAACGTGCGCTGACTACTTCGCGTCAACCGTCATCGTGTATGGCAGTTCGAACTGAGGCTGCGGGGCAGCCGGGACGATCGAGGTTTTCTGCGTGAGCTTTTGGTTCAGCGCGTTCCATGTACGGATCTCGATCCGATTGGCTTCAGACAGAAAACGCATCAAACGCAGACCATTCGAACCGTAATCGGAGAGCACCTCGTGGACGGTGTTCTCATGTTCGCCGCGCGATGACTGGTGCATGGCCTGAGTCCGACTCTGATCGCCGCAACAGATCATGAACACATTGCTGTGTCGCCGAAAGCACTTGTCCCACATCTGCTGTGGAGTGTTGCCCCGCTCGCCATGACATTTTTTCCAGGTCATTCGACCTTACGGAGCATCGAAGTAGTCGCTCGCCTTCTTCGGGAGGTCCCGTGGTCCCAGCCCCATGTGAGTCGTAATGATGGCTCGGCGGTCAGAGTGCTTCCGAAGGACATTGCTGGCCCAGTCGAGCACGTCGTCGGGAGCATTGCATTCCAGATGGACAAAGACGAAACGCAGGTCTTCCGCTGAAAAGAGTTGAAAACTGTTGGCATTGTTCCCGGAAACAGAACCTGTCGAAGCGGCCGAACCGGCAAAGGCGTCTCCGTTCCAGTCGAAGTCAACGAATCGTGACTTTGGAAAGAACTCCTGGAACAGCGACGAATCGCCACTGCGCACCATGTCGTGGTTACCCACGGAGATGCCATACGGCACCCGGCCATGCAACTGGTCCATACAACGGCGAGCGACTTTCCACTGCAGTCGCTCATTAAGATCGACGATGTCTCCGACGTGGCTGACGAACACGATTCGCTGCCGCTCAAGTTTCGCGGCGATCCAGGTCGTGTAAGCCTCAAACGTCGAGTTCTCCCAGGCTTGATCGTCGTTATCGAGTCGCCGGTACCGCTGGGTATCCGGAATCACGGCGATGCTGAATGTGCCTTTCGGCGCTGCGGTGAGTTCGGCTCCCCAAACTGGCAGGCAGGGAATCGCGCACAAAATGAGTACGATTGAGACGTGGTAATATAAGTGATGTCGCGGCATGTCGTCTCCATTCGCGAATCCCATTGCCTGAAGCCAGAATGGTATCGCTCCGATTGTCCTGCGAGGAGCGACATGCAGGCGGGCGCCCGAAGCGCAACTCCGCCATTGGCGAGACCATCACTGAGAACTCGCCGGTACACAAACAGGAAGACTTGACCGTGAGACTGCCATCATTCGCTATCGGTGTGCTTCCGGCATTACACGTCGTATTGGCAGCGTTCTGGCCCGGGCACACGATCGCCGAGGAACTCGAGGTTCGAATCAAGATCGACCCCAGCGAGCAAAAAGGGCGAATCAGCCCGTTTATTTTCGGGGCGGGAATTGACCATAAGACGAATCCCCTCCGTGCACCGCGATATCCGGACAAGGTGCTCAGGCACATCGCCGAGTCAGGTTTGCGAATCGCACGATACCCTGGCGGCTTCGTTTTCAACCGGAATGACCACCGCGGATCGTGGTCGAACTTCTACTGGCAGGATCACATCGGGAAGAACCCGGACCGGCATTCGACCGAGGTGTATGACCTCGACACGTTTCTGCAGCTCTGCGAGCGATTCCGCATCGAACCGTTGATGCAGATCAATTTCGTGGGCGAACCGCATGAGTCGGTGCAGGGCTATATCGAGTACCTGATCGGTGACGGCGACATCGACGGTGACGGCATCGACTGGTCCGCAAAGCGAAAAGCGAACGGCCGCGAGAAGCCGTATTCCATCACTTACTGGCAACTCGGCAACGAGGTTCACAGTTACCCGCAGGGATTCCGGGAAAACGCAGCAGGTGCGGAAGAGTACGCACAGGCTCTCGGCCGGCTTGTTCCGGTGATTCGCAAGATGTCTCCGGGGGCGAAGATTGTCGTTCCGTTTATCAATATCCAGCGGCCCCATTCCGAAGCGAAGCCGAAACCCGATTCGCCTGATATCAACTTCACGACCAGTCACGAATTCGCGGTCGCGTTCCTCGAGTATCTCGACGTGCGTGTCGACTATTTCGACTGGCACTTCTACGCGGCCAACGGCTGGAATGGGAAATACGACTATCTCGACACCGACGACGAGTGGAAACACCTCTACTGCTGGGGCACGAAGTTTCGTGAGTGTCACGAAGTCATCACTCGTCTGATTCGCGACAAGTGCCGGCAGCAACCACCTCCGAAACTGATTGTTGGTGAGTGGTCCGGTGACTGGACAGGTGGCATCTTTCGCCAGCACTCAAACAGTTTCCGCGGTTCCCTGATGCGCACGATGGCGTCCGGGGTCTATATGGCTGACCAGCTCATCTACATGACCAGGAAGAGTGTTCCGACAGAGAATATCCATGCCGCGTTCTGGCACAGCTTCTGTAACGATGCTCAGGCGATGTTTTCAATCCAGACGACTCGCGAACAGGGTCTCGCGTACAAGGGAAAGAGCACTGACGAAGGCTATGGTTACCCGATGCCGATCTACTGGGTGTTCAAACTGCTCAGCGAACAGCGAGGCGAGATTCTTGTCGAGAGTCACCTGCATGGCGACAACCTGATCGCAGCGCCACAGCCAGGCCTGTACCGTGATCCCGGCTACACCTTCGAGCGAGTCTCACACTGCACATCGCTTTCTGAGAATGAAACCGGTGGCGGGCACACGCTGTATGTTGCTCTATTGAACAAAGATGCCGGCCGGCCGGTGACGATTCACCTCGATATGTCCGCCATCTCGGCAACCGAAGCCGAAATCCGCGACGTTCAAGCCGCCAGCCATCTCACGGAAAACACAATCGCCCGACCGGACGCAGTCAAACTGACCGGACCGCGCAGAGCACGACTCATCGATGCCACCGGTCGAATGACGTACCGACTGACACCAAACACATTGGCCGTCCTCCAGTTTCCCATCGGCGAAGATTGAAAGACGCATCCGACGGTGCTTTCCGAGCTTCGAAGCGGCCGAAGTGCCGGCTGGCAGTTTCGCTGCGCTCCCAATCGACCGGAAACGCGTCGCGCTGGTTGTCGATGAACGTGCGAATGATGGCATGGACCGCTGAAGCTACTTGAGACCAGTCAGTCTGCTGATGTCGATCAGGCACAGTTGACGGCCTTCACCTTCCCTCACGGCGTCTATGCAGACGTATCGGCCGTCTCGACTGAGGCGGGGATGGGTATCGACTCGCCATTCTCCGGTGTAGACCTTCGGCAGATAAAAATGTCCCAGGTCGATGCAGCGACCGGAGCTGATGTGGTACAGGTGGGGCGGCTGCAAACGGGTGGCGCCTTTCGGGTAGGTGTCGGTCAGGATCCACTGCTTGCCGGGGAGATACGTGAGGTGACCGTTGCCGTCGAGTACGCCCCGGCCGATCTCCTCAAGTGGCGGCCCCTCGCGATCGGCAAACAGGAAGTTGCCCCAGTTGGAATTGCCGAGCAGAGCCTTGCTTTGTGACAGAATGTGGTGCGGATCCCGCCAGATGAAATGCGAGGCGTAACCGTTCGGAATGACAACCCGGATGTCGCTGCCATCGGGATTGGCCGTGATCATGCGGGTCAGCCGTCGGCCGTTCGGGTAACGCCAGCGATGCAGGGCGATAAAGCGGTGTCCATCGGGACTGAACAGCAGGTGATTGAAGTAGTGTTTGATTCCGGGCTGTGAATTCGGAATCGTGCCGATTGCGGCGATCTGCCTGAGGCTGATGATGAGTTCTGACTCGCCTGTCCGCAGATCGATGCGGAAGATCCCCGACTCCGTGGGAGCCGGGTCGTCAGCGTGAGGGTCCGGCAGCCCGTTGTAACCGTATCCGGGCCGGACATCGGCAATCCGGCGGAAGTCAGCCATCACAGCTGTCTGTCCGTCGGGACTCAGGCTGTAAATTGCGTGAGGAATCGTCCGCGCTTCGCTGGTCTTCACATCCAGCACACGACAGACATAACGATCATCCTGGCGATCGTTCCAGATCACGGTTGACTGTGACCCGGGTAGCCACTGCAGCATGCACCCCTGCTGCCAGTTCCACGCCGAACTTCGTCCTAGATGGATCCAGCGGGTGTTGTCCTGCAGATCGACCATGCCGATTTCATTGACGTCAGCTGCCGTGGGCGACCGATGCTCGAAGGGGACCTCCATTCCCAGGACGTACCGGCCCGTGGGATCGAACTGGAGCTTGTCGTAGTATCCGAACCAGTGATGTCGTGGCCCCGACGTTATGTACTCGTGGGGAGGATACGTGTCCCCGTCATCCTGAGCGTCAGCGTGTGAGCAAAGTGCAATGATTGCAGCGCAGATGAACTGTCGAGTCATTTGAGTCCTTCCGTTCGCAGATCAGGCACGACTTCGCGATCATAATGGTCGCGTGCCTCAACAGGGAGCCGCGGTTACGGTGACGCGCCCTGAGTTCTGACGGGCAGAATCTTACCGGTGTCATTGGGTGTTCAAATGAAGCAGACGGCGATCTTTCCGGGACGATATGTCCAACAGGCCGGAGGCCTGCATGAGCTTGGCGAGGAAGTGGCACGGCTGGGGTCCACTGCGCTGATTGTGGCAGGCGGCACAGCCATCAGGTCGCTGATTCCCACGTATCAGGATGTGTGGAACGAACGCTTCAGTTCAACCGTGCAACGCTTCGGAGGCGAATGCTCGGATGCTGAGATCGCACGGCTGTCGACAGTCGCGAAAGACCGCGCTTGCGATGTTGTGATCGCCATGGGGGGCGGCAAGGTCATCGACACTGCGAAAGCGGTCGGAAACGAAATCAGTGCGCGCGTTGCGGTCGTACCGACGATTGCATCCACCGCTGCTCCCACCAGCGCCGTGTCGGTCATTTACACGCCGGAAGGAGCGTTCTCGCGATACCTGTTTGTGCCGCGCAATCCGGATCTCGTTTTGGTTGATACATCCGTCATTGCCGAAGCTCCCGTGCGTTTTCTGGTGGCAGGAATGGGCGATGCCCTGGCAACGTGGTTCGAGGCGGAGTCGTGTCGCCGCTCGTTCAGCGAGAACCAGTGCGGCGGGCTGGGCACTCTGGCGGGACACCGCCTGGCCCGATTGTGCTTTGAGACAATTCTTGAATGCGGAGTCGCCGCGAAGACGTCATGCGAACAGAACGTGGTCACACCGGCGGTCGAACACGTCGTCGAAGCGAACACGTTGCTGAGCGGCCTGGGATTCGAGAGTGGTGGCCTTGCCGCGGCCCATTCGATCCACAACGGCCTGACTCAGCTTCACGGCACGCATGACTATTACCACGGAGAAAAAGTGGCGATCGGCGTCCTGGCTGGTTTGTTTCTGACCGATCAGCCCGCCGAACTGATCGATGAGGTTTACGAATTCTGTGAGGCAGTGGAACTGCCGACGACGCTGGCGGAAGTCGGAGTTGGCGATGCGAGCGATGACGACCTGCGCCTCGTCGCCGGCGCCGCCTGTGCGGAAGGTGAGACCATTCATCACGAACCGTGTCCCGTTTCGCCGGATGCGGTTTTTACCGCTCTAAAGACGGCAAACGAGGTCGGGCTGAAACGAGACGAGTGACCCGCGTTCTACTAAATGCAATTATTGGCGATCAGGTTGATAATGACACACGGGTTTAGCTCGGTCCCAGGCTCCAGCCTGAGAACAGGTAAAGCGGAGACAGCAGGCCGGAATCGTAAGCTCGCGTGCCGGCGGGACCGGAATCTCCGGGCTGACGCCGGGGCTATGTGCTGCCACCGTTACTCGGCTTCATGCAACCAAATGATTCACAGGAGTTAAGCATGCCAGCACATCTGCTGCCGATGCCACGCCGTCAGTTTCTTGCCGGATCGGCCTCATCCATTGCGGCGCTCAGTCATTCTCAACTCTTCGGCGATGACTCGAACGCAAACCTCGACTTCTGGGCGCTGCTGTCTGATACGCACCTTCTGTCAGCGAATTCCATCACGCGACACTATGCCAGGAACAAGGCCGCCATGGACAAGCGGGCGGTTGTTGTCGCGGAGAACTTCGGGCGTGCTGCTCGACAGGTGAATTCGCTGTCCCAAAAGCCAGCGGGACTTGTCTTGAACGGGGACTGCGTCCATGTCGGCGGAAAGGAAGAGTACGGCATACTTACGGAGAAATTCGGATTGCTCAAAGCACTGCCGATCCACGTGACGATGGGCAATCACGATCATCGAAGTGAATTTGCCAGCGCCTTGGACCAGCAAACGAATCGCGACGAGCGTCTGCTGCTGGAGAATCGTCACGTCTCCGTATTGAAGTCCCGGCACGGCAACTTTGTGCTGCTGGATTCGCTGACGATGCAGAAACCGGACAAGCCAGTCAAAGGGCCCGGAATCCTCGGTCCGGATCAGTTGGAGTGGTTCGAATCGATCCTCGATGCTCATTCCGACAAGCCCACAATCGTGATGTTCCATCACAACATCGATCCCAGCGATGAGTATCAAAAACGGTCCGGAACGAAACAGGTCATCGTTGAAAGCGTGAGCCCCTTCAAAGGGCTATCGGGTGGTCTTGAGGACTCGGACAAGCTCCTTGACCTGCTGGGGACGAAGCCGCACGTCAAGGCGGTCGTCACCGGTCATATGCACCAGTTCCGAATCTTCAAATGGCGAAAACTCCACTTCGTCTCACTGCCGTCCGTTGGATACACGTTCCACGCCGACGAACCAGTTGGCTGGCTGAGCATGCAACTCCGGCCGGATGGAGCCAACCTGGAACTGCAGACACTGGATATGCAACATCCCCGTCACCGAACTCAAGCGAAGCTCGTCTGGAGTTGAGCTAAGAAACCAGTGCAGAGTAATTCAATGAGACAACTCACCTGCTTTATTCTCGCGTCGTATCTGGCCACTGGCGGAGCCTCTGTCAGTCACAGTCGAGCGGCAGATCCCATTCCAATCGCTCACCGCGGGCTGCTGTGGCATGCTCCGGAGAATACTCTTCCGGCGTTTTCGGTGTGCCTCGAACTGGGGATGGGATTTGAGCTGGATATCCGGACGACGAAAGACGGTCACCTGGTTGTTCTGCACGATGACAATGTGAAGCGGACGACGGATGGTCAGTCTCGATCAGTTCGCGACATGACACTCGCGGAACTGAAACGGCTGGATGCCGGAAGCTGGTTCGACAACGCGTTCGTTGGAGAGCGCATTCCGACGCTGGAAGAGACTCTGTCGCTTGTCGCCCAACGGAAACGAGGACCGACAATCATCGCGCTGAACGTGAAACACGTCACACGCGAGGGTGAGGCAAGACTGGTTGGCCTCGTCGAGAAATACAAGCTGCTGAGCGAGTCGTTTGCGTTCGACCAGAGTGTCGAGATGAGTCGCCGACTCAAGAAAGTGAATCCGGCCTTCCACATTGGCCAGAATGTGAATCGTAAGAGCATCGATGCGCGGCTCGATGAAGGACTTCTGGATTGCTTTCTGCTGACGGCGACACCCACCGCTGAAGAAGTCTCACGCTTGCACCAGAGTGGCAAACAGGTGCTGTTCAACTATGCGGGTTCTGGTGAGACGCGTCGAAACACGGAGACATGGAGGCGAGCGGCTATGGCAGGCATTGACGGTCTGCTGACCGATTATCCTCTGAGTTTTCGAATTGTCTTGCGAGAGGTCCGAGGCACAGGACAGGAGTTAAAGTGAATCAGTCAACGCTCGGTGGTATTGGGTGACGCACCGACCGCAGTTCAGATGCCGCGGCGTGGTATTTGTGCTCATCGCGGTGCAAGCGACACTTGATGAGCGGCTTCGGCAGCGAGCATCGACCAACGGCCATCGTATCCTATTGGGGCTTCGGTGATGTGGACGGAGACTGGACGGCGAAACCGAGTGAAGCTTATCGAAAGGGGAAAATGATCAGCAAAGAGGACGCGTGGACCGGTGTCGGGGACACGGTGCTGACTGCAACAAAAAAGCAGAATGGTCGTGGCCGATCGACATTCTTTCTGTATCTGAAGCAGACCGGTTGATGGATTAACGCCTTCAGCGGCCTCGACCCGGTGAAGGACCGCGTAAAGCTGACACCTTACTGTCCGATCCGAAACGTCACTCCGGAGTTTCCTCCCACGCTGTTTCTGCATGGCACAGCAGATCGCGATGTCCCGTCCAGCAATCCCTCTCCATGGCCGAAGAACTGAAGAAACACGGTGTCCCCAACGAGAGCATCATCATCAAGCGAGGCGGCCAAGGCCTCTGGGTCGGAGAACGCAAACGGATCGAACAAGCCTTCAAGCGTTCGACCGAATACATCAAAGAAAGGCTTACGGACGACGCGCAGCAATCTCAGTAACGAATCGCCAGCGAACAGGCCGGGCCAATGCAGCGCACTTCCTGCACTGTCAGTCAAATCCACCTGTTCCCAGAGCGTCGTCGTTACGCTCCTTGTCCGTACGTGTTCACGACTGCCATCTGGGGCAGTCATTGGTTCGCAGCTCGGCGGAGGGCTCG
>CAYSJO010000602.1:0-1872 GCA_964431285.1 uncultured Planctomycetaceae bacterium | reverse complement strand
TGCCGGTCGGGTGCTGGCCCAATGCCGTGTGCCTTCAGCACGTTCCCCACTGTGGAATCCGAGATGTGGTATTTCAGGTTCTTCAGTGCTCCTTGAATCCGATCGTATCCCCACGTTGGGTTCTCCCTTGCGAATCGCACGATCGCATCCACGATGACCTGTCGGATTCGTGGCCGGCCGGGCTTCCGTTTGTCGCTCGAGTCAAACTTCTTCGCGACGAGTGCCCGGTGCCATCGCAGAATGGTATCAGGCGTGACGATGGTCGTGATTTCCCGCAGAGCTTTGCGGTCGGTGGCATGAGCCTTTACGGCGAGCAGTCGACGCTGGTCATCGTCGAGCAGCAGTCGCTTTTGTGGTGCTGTTTGAGCAAGGCTTCGATCTGAGCGTTCTGGAACTCAATGATCTGTTGCTGACGCTGGTTCACAAGGCCGCAGAGGGCAGCCAGCATGATGTGCCACGGCTGGAGAATAGAAGACATGTTCGACGCCGAAATCGGCCAGTGTCCGGTGGCGACGGATGAAATCAAGTCGTGGAGATACAATAATCTGGCGTCTCAAAACGCCGTGTTTCACGGCGTTTTGAGTTCGGCGGAGTTTTTTGACCCTACGGGTCTGACAGACTGCTCACAGGATCATTCAGCATCGAGGCATCCGGAGGCTTCATTCAACGGACCATGGAGAACAGTGCGAAGAAGAACGCAATGTAGACATAGCCCACGATCGAGCTGACTACGATCACGATTGCGGGAGTTGCCCATGCGCTCAGTGTTCGGATCATTGCCGAGAGCTGTGACTTGTGGAAGTCCGAGACTTCACGTGCGGTAAAACCAGCAGGCGGGCGGGCGCTGGAGTTCATATCACGACTAAGAAGATCATCCCGCGACGGAGAACAGGCCTACAAAGAAGGCGATGTAGACGTAGCCCACGATCGAGCCGACTACGATGATGATGGCGGGTGTGACCAGAGCACTGAGCGTCTTGATCATTGCGGAAAGCTGCGAGCGGTGAAAATCGGACACCTGTTCCAGAACCTCGTCCAGATTACCGCTTTCTTCCCCCACGGCCACCATTGTCGCCAGCAGGGGCATATAGGCTCCACGGACACGTAGCGTGTCTGCCAGGCTGTTCCCGCGGATGATCGCGTCACGAGACTTCTGCACGATCGAGGCGAAGTAAGTGCTGGCGTGCATTTCCTGGACTGTAATCAGTGCTTCCAGCACAGTGACGCCGCTGCCCACGAGGACGCCCATTGTCTGTGAAAATGTCAGTGTCCCGCTGATTCGGAAAAGCTTACCGATGACCGGAATCCGAAACGACAATCGTTCGATCCAGAGCCGTCCGGCCGGCGAGAGCCAGGTCAAAAGGAAAGCAATGCCAGCCAGAACCATTGCTCCGATAATATACCCGGCCCATTCGGTGGCGATTTCGGAGATTGTAATGAGGGACTGCGTTATTGCAGGCAGCGGCCTGTTGAGTGAAACTAAGAGTTCAGCCAGTTTCGGTAGCAGACTCGTGACGATGAATCCCGTTGCCACGACTGCAGCAAGCAGGACAAGCAGCGGATACATCATCGCCGTGGCGATTTCTCGAATGGTTTCACGGCGTGTTCGCATCATGTCCGCAGCGCGAACGAGAACAGTCTCCTGAATGCCGGTCTGTTCGCCGACGCGCACGAGCTGAGCAAGAAAATCGGGAAATCTATTCTCCGATTCGATCGCCTCGGAGAATGGCCGACCGGACTGGACAGTGTCGATCAGGGAACTGTACGCGCGGCGAATCGCCCGGTTGTCCGACTGGTCGGCGAGCGTCTGCATGGCCGAAAGCAGGCTGATCCCGCCGCGCAGCATCACGGACAGCTGGCGAAGCGACAATT
>CAYSJO010000601.1:0-9706 GCA_964431285.1 uncultured Planctomycetaceae bacterium | reverse complement strand
ACGAGGTTTCCGCTCAACTGCTGGACGGTTTCATCGAGTCACTGGACCCCCAGAAACTGTACTTTCACAAGAGCGATATCGACGACTTCGGAAAACACCGCAAAGACCTCGACGATCAGCTCCTCGAAGGCAATATCGACTATGCATATACGGTCTTCAACAAATTCGTCAAACGCGTTGATGAAAGAGTTGAGTACGCTCACCGCCTGGCCGATCAGTCGCCCGACTTCACCATCGAAGAAGAAATGGTGACGGACTACGACACGGTCGGATTCGCCGCCGACGTTGATGAACTCAACGAACGCTGGCGCAAACGGGTCAAGTATGACATGCTCAACCTGAAACTCGACGACAAGGACATGGACGAAATCCGGGATCGGATTCACAAGCGCTACAACACAGTGCTGCGATCGATCCATTCGACCGAGTCACCCGAAGTCCTGGAGATGTATCTCTCCGCCATGACTCACAGCTTCGACCCGCATTCGAGCTATCTGTCGCCGCAGTCGATGGAAGAGTTTCGGATCATCATGAAGCTGAGTCTGGACGGTATCGGCGCGGCGCTTCGCAGTGAAGACGGGCAGACGATTGTCGTGTCGATCGTCAAAGGAGGCGCCGCCGAAAAGGACGGGCGTCTGGGCGTTGGTGACAAGATCACGGCGGTCGCTCAGGAAGTTGGCGACTTTGTCGACATCGTCGAAATGAAGCTCAGTAAGGTAGTTCGGCTGATCCGTGGCAAACGCGGTTCAAAGGTTCGGCTGCAGGTTGCCAAGGCCGAATCGGGTGAGACAGTCATCTACGACCTGATCCGGCAGAAGATCGAGCTGAAAGAATCAGCCGTCAAGGGCGAGGTCATCGAGACCGCCGATCGCACTGGCCGCAAAGGTCGGATTGGCGTGATCAACGTTCCGTCGTTCTACCGCGATTTCGCCGGTGCCGAGCAGGGCCTGGAAGACTTTAAGAGCACCTCACGCGATCTGCAGAAAGTGCTGGTCGACTTCCGCCGCCAGGGCAACATCGACGCAATCGTTCTTGACTTGCGTTACAACGGTGGTGGTGCACTCAGCGAAGCTATCGAGGCCACAGGCCTGTTTATCGATCAGGGGCCGGTCGTGCAGGTGAAAGAGCCGGGCAGCAAAGTCCGCGTCTACAGCGACGACATTGAAGGCGCGTTTAACGAGCCGCTGATTGTCGTGTGCAATCGGATGTCGGCCTCGGCGTCGGAGATTCTGGCAGGTGCCATTAAGGATTACCGTCGCGGTATCGTCGTCGGCGATATCACAACGCATGGCAAAGGGACAGTCCAGAATGTGATGCCGGTCAGCCCGCAGATGTTTCAGTTCTTCAATCGCAAAGACCGCGGTGCTTTGAAGCTGACCATCAATCAGTTCTACCGCGTGAACGGCGACAGCACTCAGACCGCCGGCGTGAAGTCGGACGTCGTACTGCCATCAATTCTGGACCACATGGACATCGGCGAAAGCTCGCTGGACAACGCCTTGGAATTCGACCAGATCGCGGCAGCCGAGTTTGACGCCGTTGCATATGTCAACGCAGACGTCGTCAAGCACCTTCAGAAGGCGAGCACCGATCGAGTCTCGAAGGCAGTAGACTTCCAGGAAGTCAAGACGAACATCAGTGAGTATCTGGAACGTAAGAACCGCAAAACGGTCACATTGAATGAGACAAAGCTGCGAGAGGAAAGAAAGAAAGACAAGGAAGACGCCGACGACGAGGAGAAAGAAGACGACGAAGATGCCGAAGTGTTTCCCGAATCGGCGTATAACGACGAGTTGTTGAACATCGCTCTCGATTATGTTGAGCACCTCCGTTCAGCAAAAACGGCTCAGCGTTAGATCGCCGTTACTCCCTCAATGTGATGAAAAACAGCCCCGCGTTTCACGCGGGGCTGTTTTTTTGGCTTGGGTCATGGATTCGCTAGTTCCGCAGTTACCACAGAGGAAGTGGCCGTTCCTGACTCATGGGCGCGACCATAGTCTTCCCTTGCTGGCACGTGACCTGCGCGAGCAGTCAGCACAGCCGCGAACGTATGTGCTGCGAGTCGCCTACGCGGTTGCCTTCTTTGCAGTCGTTTTCCTGCAAGTGAACGAGGTCTTCTCGTTCCTGCAGTCGGGCATGACTGCCATGGACCTGGGTCGAGGGCGCGAGATCTTCGACAAGTTGATTCTGTGGCAACTCACCGGGATCTACCTGGTGATGCCAGTTATCTGCGCTGGTTCGATCGCTGGTGAAAAAGAACGTGATTCGCTGTGTCTCCTGCTGACTACGAAACTGGACCCGCGTGTGATCTTGCTGGAGAAGTTGTGTAGCCGAGCCTGTGCGATGCTGAGCCTGGCACTTATGTCTCTACCATTGCTGGCGTTTGCGTATTCGCTGGGTGGCATCGGTATCGACCAGTTCATCGGTGCGGTGGTGTTGTTGACGACGACAACGTTTCACGTTGGCTCGTTCACTCTGATGGCTTCGGCGTGGTGTACCGCGACCTCGTCGGCGCTTGTGACGACGTTGATCATGGGGGTGCCGGTGATTGGCCTGACCATGCCTATGGTCATGCCCGCAGCGATGACCTCGGCGCTTGGGGGCGTCTGGGCGATGAGTGCAGTGATTCAACTTTTCTTCACGTGGGTCTTTCTGCGTCTGTCGCGAGCGATTCTTCAGGAACGCGGGGCGATGCCGCATCGCAGCGTGATGCTGGAATTTCTGCGCGCGGTCGACCGTATTTTCAAGGACTTGAACGACAGTCTGTTCGGCGGGGCAACGGTTGCACGAGACGACGTGCCATTGCCCCAGACACGGCCCATCGTCTGGCGAGGACGATACCGACGGTCGCTGGGCACGCTTCGATATCAGGTCCGATTGTTCCTGCTTATCGAGATTCCAACCGTCATTCTGAGTCTGATGGCGAACGCGGAATCGTTGGGTCCCGGGTGCGTTGCTGGTGTCATGCTGGGTATTAGAAGCGTCTCAGTCGGCGGACTATGGCTGGTGGCGATCGTCGTCCTCAGCACAACGACTGCCGGGCTGGTACCGTCTGAACGAAGTCATCAGACACTGGATGCTTTGCTGGTGTCTCCGCTCTCTGGCCGCGAGATCATTCTGCAACACCTGGCAGGACTGCGCCGGACGATTCTCGCGTTGATTGTTCCCTTCGTGACGATGTTCTGCGTCCCTTTGACGTGTCCCGGTGTATGGCTCGATGCGCTTCTGTACCTGGTCGGATCGCTGGCGTCGCTGGCCGTACTGATACCATTGATTCTATGGACGTCGATGCTGATCGGCTTACGGAGTCGTTCGCAGGTTAGAGCTGTGCTGACGTCGACGCTGTTTCTACTGGCGTGGTCTGTTCTTCCGTTGTCGATCTATGCCATAGCCTCAGACAATTGGAACGCGCTGGCGGTCGTCCTGCTCAGTCCGACATCCATCGTTCTGCCTCTTGGCCTTGAGCAGTATCCGGTGATCGACTGGGAGATTGTCCTGCCTGGATACATGATGTATGGCTTGCTCGTGTGGCTCATTCGTAAACACTGCCTCGATCAGGCCGACGCCTTGCTCGGCCGCAGTGACGGAGCTGAACCGCAGGAAAGTAGCCATCTCGCTCCGTCGAGATGAGCCCATCGCGGAGAAAACGTTTAGCCGGCCTGGCTCGGACGATCGCGACACGCTCCCGCTATGAGATGTTCCTCGAGATTCTCTAACGTCTGGTCTCGGTGGCTTATCGCGGCGGAGCGAGATGACTACTTTGTTGAAGCCACAGGTCAATTCCCATCTGGCTCTCGCTAAACTCTGTGGAGAATCAAGAGCAACAAGTTGTGACTTCTGTGCTTCACGTTTCATTCTCCCCAATATACCGTCCATGAAGAACGCACTCCTCATTTGTCTGTCTGTCGCCTGTCTGCCGACTGTTGCCGTCTCTGCGGACGAAACAACATTTAAGGAGCAGATTCAGCCTTTGCTGCAGAAATTCTGCGTGCACTGCCACAACGTGGACAAAATGACGTCCGGGATTCGGGTCGATCAGCTGAACGGCGCGCTTGAGGACAAGCAGCTGTTCCTGTGGAAAGACATCCTGAAGCAGGTGGCCGATGAAGCCATGCCCCCCGAAGACGAACTGCAGCCGACGGCCGATCAGCGCCAACTACTCGTCGAGTGGATCAAACAGGCGTTGAACGAAGCTCGAAGCCGCAACTCACAGAAGAATGGTTCTGTTCGTAGACTGACCGTCGCGCAATACCGCAACACGCTCCGGGACCTCCTGGGGCTGGAAGACGACCTGACCGACGTGCTACCGCGTGACGGAATTTCACGTGACGGATTCGTGAACAACGGACAGACAATGCAGTTGTCGCCGTTGCTGATCGAGGCTTACTTCGATGTGGCAGAGAAGGCTCTGGATCTGTGCGTTGTCGATGAGCAGACGAAACCCGCGATTCAGAATTTCCGCATGGTTCTGGGGGCGAAGATCAATCCTGAACCATGTCCCGACAAGCTGATTCTGGGAGCACTCAGCCGTTTGTTGAAGAATGACGATTTCATGGTCACCGAGCTGACTCCTGTGAAGCCGTTTGAATTCGACCCGTTCCGCATGCGCACGAAGTATCGGTTCATTGAAGGTTATCAAGGCAACGCGACCGTGCGTGGATGGAGAGAATACGACAGCATCTACCACTCAGTCTTCGCGTGCGTGCGGGGTACGGACGGCTATCCAAAAGGCAGCGCCTGGCAAACAGTCCCAGACGGCCTGTTACTGCGGCCAGCCATTCCAAGCGCCGAGCTGTTCCAGGTGGAAAGTACCTACGGGCCAAAAGCGAACTTCAAGATCTCTTTGCGCGAACTGCCTGATCATGGGCGTTTTCGAGTCACCGTCAGGGCGGCTCGATACGACGACGGTTTGCTGCTTGATCGGGGCGTGAAAAGTCCACCCGAGTCGACCGAAGGAGCGGTGACGGCACGGGGCCCGACACAACCCCAGTCGGTGAACATCGAGCACGCAGGGATCTATCGGGCAGACATTCATCTTACGCCCGTAGATTCCGTTGCTCCCGATGCCTCGAAGCTGAAGGACGATTTGGTTGGCGTCTGGACGCTCGATGACAACGGCACAGGCGAGGGGGAAGATGAAAAACTGGTCGGGCGAGTGGTCAAGGGTACGAGCTTTGTGGATTCACCCCTGGGCGGGAAAGCCGCGCTGTTCGACGGAGAAACCGGCGCGATTGTCGTTCCTCGCCACAAGTCCATGAACGTTGCGGACGGGGACTTCACCGTGGCCGCGTGGATACATCCCACGGAATTACGACAGGCGGGGATCGTTGGCCTGGGACTATACAACTATTTCCACGGGTGGTACTTCGACATGCCCAATGACAAGGGCGTGCTGCGAATCGAAACGATGGACCCCAACAATCAGCCAAACGGAACAGTTCAGTCAAAGCCGGGGGTCATCCGAAACAACACATGGCAACACGTTGCGGCGGTCGTTCGTCGTGGTGACAAGAACACGCGGCTGTACGTCAACGGCTTCGAAGTTGCCGTCGGCACGATCAAGCCACAGAACCTCGACAACTCGGGGACGGACCTGCACATCGGTCGCATCCCGCGGGCGAATCTCTTCAAGGGCGAAATCGACAACGTCTACCTCTATCGGCGAGCACTGGGTGTCGCAGAGATCAAAGCTCTGGTGCAGCCGGGCTCGAAGTTCGCCCAGCCGCCACCCGTGGAGAAGGGTAAGAACCTGACACTCAATGTGGGTGATCGACAGTTCTCAGGAGTCCTCTCCCAGTCTGCGTTCCTGGCCGTGCGACTGCCCGCTGGTCCGCTGAGCGTAACTACGCAATATGCTAGCACGACAGAGGTGGATCGAGTGGTCTTCACGAGGCTGAAGGAATCGCACGAGATCGCGCAGCAGTTCTCGACATTTGAAGCGCGTTCGCCGCGACTTGGTGTGCATGTGGGGCTGCGTCGTGACTGTGGAAGCACGTTGACTCAAGTCGGAAACGTGCAGACTGTCTCGTCCGACCAGGGACGCAAGTTCATCTTCGAGGGGGCGATCAGCAATTTTCCGAGTCCGGACGTTGAGAAAGACAACGTCAACTATCTGGCGGGTATTCGTGAAATCGGTGTACGGAGCGAATACACCGATGGTCGCGAGATGCCGCGTTTACTGATTCGCTCGGTCGAGTTCGAGGGTCCCTTCTACGAGTCCTGGCCACCGGCGACCCACCGAAACATCTTTATCGAGTCAGACCACAAGGATGATCCACCCGCATATGCACGAGAGATAATCGGGGCCTTCGCTACCCGAGCTTTCCGCCGCCCGATCACTGAAGCGGAAGAAGCTGCACTCTTCGACGTCTTTGAAACATCCTTTGGCGATGACCGTGATTTTCAACGCAGCATCCGGGACGCACTGCTGGTGACGCTGACATCGCCGCAGTTTCTGTTCCTGATCGAAAACAGCGACAGTCCTGAAGCCGAGCCGGTCGACGCTTACGAATTAGCCTCGAAGCTGTCGTACTTTCTTTGGAACGCAGGCCCCGATAATCAGCTGTTGGAACTTGCCGCAGCAGACACTCTGCACAAGTCGTTCGATGCGCAGATCGAACGAATGATCGACGATTTGAAGTTTCAGCAGTTCGCCGGCGAGTTTGTGTCGCAGTGGTTGAGTCTCGACAAGTTCGACGTCGTCGAGATCGATCGGAAGCAGTACCCCACACTGACTCGCGACACCCGGACGCAGTTACGCCAGGAGCCTGTGCGGTTCGTGCAGCATCTGATGCAGCACAATCTGCCGTTGAGGAACCTGGTGCAGTCGGACTTCATCGTGGCGAACGAAGTTGTTGCCAGTTACTACGGCCTGGGAGATCGAACCGAAAGCGGATTCGCATTTCAGCAAATCAAACACGCAGGCAGAAATCTGGGCGGAGTGCTGTCGCAGGCCGGGATTCTGGCGGGACTGTCCAATGGACGGGAATCCAACCCGGTCAAACGAGGAGCCTGGCTGGCTCGCAAAATCATTGCCGAGCCACCCGATGATCCGCCTCCCAATGTTCCAGCTCTTCCCGAAGACGACTCAAAACTGACATTGCGTGAGAAGCTGGAGCGGCATCGGAACCAATCTGGATGCGCCAAGTGCCACGCAGGTATTGACCCTTGGGGAGTTCCCTTTGAGCAGTTTGACGCTGGTGGACTGTTCAAGACGGGGGCCAACGTGGACGCCCGATCGACACTTCCTGACGAAACTGAGGTCGCCAGTCTGAACGAATTGAAGACCTATCTGGCGGATGACCGAATCGATCAGGTGGCATTCAGCTTCCTGAAGCATCTGGCGACATATGCCGCCGGACGCGGCCTGACCTACAACGAGATTGAGTTCCTCAGGGAAGAGGGGATACGATTGAGGGTTGACGGCTACCGAATGCAGGACATGATTCGGTTCGTCATCCAGAGTGAGATATTTCTAGAGAAGTAGGCAGTAGCAGTAGGCCGGAACGAGCGAAGCGAGGTTCCGGCAATGCCCCAACATCACAGCCGGAACTGCGCAAGCTTGTTCCGGCCTACCGAGTCTTCGGGAATTACGATGGCCACTCCAGTTCAACTCGACCGTCGTGCCGTGCTCAAAGGTGTTGCGGGAGCCACACTCGCTCTGCCTGTCCTGGATGCTATGGGGGCGGATGTTGCCGAACTGACTCCGCGGCGGTTCTGTGCTCTTTACACCGCGAACGGGATGTCCCTGCCGAATCAGAAGCATGGCATCACAGACTGGCACTGGTTTCCGTCGGCCGAAAAGGATGGCAAGTTCGTTTTCAGCAAGTCGACCGAGCCACTGAGTTCATTCCGTGAACAGCTGAGCTTCATGGGTGGTCTGTATCATCCGAGTGGTCCCAAGGCCGATCCGCATACCTGTTCGGACATGTGGCTGCCCGGTGCCCCGCTGCACGACCCGAAACCGGGCACGTACAACTCAGTGGGCCTCGACCAGGTCATTGCCCTGCATACCAAACAACACTGTCGCCAACCGTCGCTCGTTTTGTCGATCGATGCGGGTACTGGATTCCTGTCTCGGACGGGAACGATTTCCTACAGCCTGGAAGGCAAGCCGATCCCAGCGGAGAACAACCCTCGTCGCGTATTCGATCGCCTGTTCCGTGGTGACCGGGCGTCGCTGGAATCGAAACGCGACAAACTGAATCGGCGTATCAGGCTGGTCGACGCAGTTCTGGATGGCGCACGGTCGCTCAACAAAAAGCTGGGCCGGTCTGATCGCGAAAAGATGGACCAGTATCTGACTTCGCTGAACGAAGTTGAGTCGCGACTGATTGCCTCCGAGAAGTGGATCGACATCCCGATCAAGAAGCAGGACTACTCGCACCTGAACCTGGACGTTACCTCCGAAGGCGAACCGGCTGAGTACTACCGCAACATGTTCGATTTGATCGCTCTGGCGTTCGATGCGGACATCACGCGTTCCGTCGCATTCATGCTGAACCGCGAAGACGGCATGGGGATCAGCGACACATTCCCATTGAAGCTTGGTATGAAACGAACGCACCACAGCCTGTCGCATGCGGGCGACAAAGACGGACAGCTCGAGTTCGCAAAATACGACCGATTCCTGAGCGAGCAGCTGGCGTACTTCTTCGGGCGTATGCAGGAGTACAAAGACACGACCGGCACGGTCCTTGACAACAGCATCGTGTTGTTCGGCAGCGGTGCGAGTACTACCCACTATCCGAAGAACCTTCCGACACTGATTGCCGGTGGCGCCAACATGGGTCTCAAGCACGGTGCCTACTGGCGCGACGGCGACACGCAATTGTCCGATGTCTACCTCAGCATTCTGCGGTCGATGGGAATCGAGACCGGTTCGTTCGCGGACAGCACGGGTGTTGTTCGCGATTCGATCTTTTCCGCCGTTTGATGCGGTCAGGCCACCATGTTGTTCGAGACGATGGCCCTGAAATAAGCCCGAAGCGCAAGCGAGTGAATCCTGACAGAAGTCGTTCACTCGCTTGCACTTCGGGCTTGTTTCTTTGTGGACACCCGATCCCGTGAGACGGTTGGTAGCAGCCTGGCGGGAATGTCCGGCTCGGATGTATCATTGAGCGCGTGATGTTCCCTGTGTCGATGTTTCAGCTCCTTGTACGTACTGGTGCCTGATGGTTCGCATGATGATTCGACAAACAACTCTGGTCCTTCTGGTTGTGGTGCGTTTCGGCTGCAACGCCGTTGCGGCTGGTGGTGATGTCAGTTTCAGCCGCGACATTCTCCCGGTGTTGTCCAACAACTGCTTTAAGTGTCACGGCCCGGACGAAGCCAATCGTGAGGCCGGATTGCGACTCGACAAGCATGAGACGGCGTTTGCGAAACTTGAGTCGGGCAACTCGGCAGTTGTGCCTGGTAAGAGTGACCAGAGCGAACTTTTCCGTCGTATCACGTCCGACGACCCGGACGTAAAAATGCCGCCAGTTGATTCAGGCAAAACACTGGCCAAAGCACAGATCGCGCTGATCACGAAGTGGATCAACAGCGGTGCGGACTGGTCCGGCCACTGGGCCTTTCAGCCACCCAGAAAACCGACAATCTCTGTACCAGTCAGTAACTGGCGATCAAACAACCCCATCGACGCGTTCATCCATGCGGGGCTTGTTGCCGCGAATCTGTCGCCGGAAGATCACGCATCGAAGGAGTC
>CAYSJO010000600.1:0-10921 GCA_964431285.1 uncultured Planctomycetaceae bacterium | reverse complement strand
CGATCACGAATTGAAGACCGTCGACGAAGTTCCAAAGGGGTTGGCACCGGCCATTGAAAAGCTGCTCGAACCGGCAGGTTTTCAGATTGCTGGCGACGATGGAGCAGTCGTTGAGCTGTGGCTGCTCAAGAGCGTGGCCGTGAAACCGAAGTTCAAATCGAGTTTCAGCCAGATGTACCCGTTTCTGCCCGGACAGTTGCTCGGTGCAATCCGCGTTGGCGACGACGTCGAATACACAGACTTCCGTGGCCAGGCGATGAAGCCTGGAACGTATACGTTGCGGTACGGCCTGCAGCCGATGGACGGCAATCATGTGGGCACCAGTGAAACGTCCGATTTTCTGCTGGCTCTGCCCGCAAAAATCGACACAAAGCCCGATACGATCGGCAGCTTCGATGAGCTCTCCGAGTTGAGTGCCAAGTCTGCTGGTTCGACTCACCCGGCCATCTTCTCACTGCTCGACCCGAAGAAAGTGAAGAAGAAAACCAAGCTTGAGCAGGACGACAGCACTGAGCACTGGGTTCTCAGCTTCGTGGGCAAAGGCAAAGAAGAGGACAAGGACGTTGCCCTGAAGGTACGTCTGGTCGTCGTCGGCCAGTCCGAGTAATTGGGTAACTTATGCAACTGGCCCGAACAGTCCTGACACTCGCCGTCATCATGGCCCCGGCCATCGCGTCATCTGGTGAGACTCCGACGAGTGATGCGTCGAAGCCGAAGGCCGTCAAAGGTGCAGCGAAAGCTCCCGAACCGAAACGGGAGCTGTTTCACGGAACGGTTGTGCTTGCGCAGGACGCCCTGAAGAAACGCGGCATCAAAGTCGCCAAAGAGATGAAGGATCAGGCGGTCCTCGAAACGACGGACGGCGACCTGATTCCGATTGCCGCCGACTGGCGAGGCCGGGCGTTCTTCCAGGACAAGCGGATGCGGGGTCGGAAGACCGAACTTGTCGGATACCGTCGCCCGGGCATCCCGTACCTGCAGGTGCTGGTCGTCTTCTTCGTCAACGAAAAGGGCCAGCGTGAGGAGATGGACTACTGGTGCGACGTCTGCTCGATCCCAATGTACGAGATCAAAGACTGCGAGTGTTGCCAGGGGCCGATCATCTTTCGACTGCGCCCTGGCAAGTTGCCGTCGTACATCGATCTGCAGTTGAAGAACGATAAGGCGGAATCCATCGACCGGTAGTAACCGGGTTGAGCCTGTGCCTCGTTCAGAACATGCCACGTCCCGCGTTAGACATGCGCGCCTTCCATGCTTCCCATTTGAAACACAGAGGCAAAGAGTTCACGGAGACGGCAACTAACGAACTCTGTGTACTCCGTGCCTCTGTGTTTCAAAAGAGACCAGTCTGGGTTGGGCTCTGCCCCGTGGGCATGGATGCAGAAACGTCTACTGAAAAGTCAATGTTCCCGGCACGCCTCACTATCAATGACGACTGCTGATTGATGACGTCTCCATCGACTACTCCGTACCTGGTCCGTCTCGCCGAACGGCTGACGACTGCGCTGGCTCCGATGGATGCGGACCGTCGAGAGCGACATCGTGATTTCATTTGCCGTCTGCAGCAGTCGGATGGTGGATTCGGTGGGCGCGAAGGCGACTCGGATCTGTACTACACCAGCTTTGCCGTACGTGGACTGGGAATGCTGGGGGGGATGACGCCGGACGAGTGTGTTTCCGTGGCGAGGTTTCTCGGGGAGTTTGACTGGCGGACACTGAATGTCGTCGACCTGATGAACTGGCTGAATACCGTGCTGGCAGTCCAGGTTTTCGGAGGCCAGGACCTGCTTGCCACAGCCGACGCGGACTGGCCGCAACAGATGGCTGATCGTATGGAAGCCGTACGAACGAGTGACGGGGGTTATGCCAAATCAACCGAAGGCGCTGCGGGCAGCATGTACCAGTCGTTCCTGGTCACGCTGACTTACGAACTGCTGGGAATGCAGCCGCCTCAACCCAACGCACTCATTCAGTTCGTTTACGACCGCCAGCGCGACGACGGCGGCTTCGTTGAAATCGGACCGATGAAAAACAGCGGGACGAATCCCACGGCGGCAGCGATCGGTCTGATGTCGGTTGTCGGCGGAATGGATGAGGAACTCCGCAACGATGTGCGCGACTTTCTGAAGCTCGTCTGGAGCGAGGAAGGCGGATTTCAGGCGAACAAACGCATCACATTCGCCGATGGCCTGTCGACATTCACCGGTCTGCTGACCGTGCAGGATCTGTCTCTGGAAGGGCTCGTCAGTGAACGCGCGATCGAGCGATTCCTGACGGAATGGCTCGAATTCCCCACTGGCGGTTTTCGTGGAGCCAGCTGGGATGATCAGGCTGATGTCGAGTACACTTTCTACGGACTCGGCTGCCTCGCGCTGCTGTGGAGCAATGCCTGAGTTCTGTCCGCTGCTGGCAACACGGTCGATAAGTCGCGCGAGCTTGAAGCCCAGCTGGTCAACCTGCGACAGTTGTCGCGTTGACTCATTGCCTCGTTAGGTCAGGAATCCTGCATGGCGACCCGGCTCGAAAGTTTGCGGAACAGTCTTCATCGGCTTCAGAACACTCGGCGACTCGTTCGCTGGGGTAACGGTTTCAGCTTGTTACTTAACGCGACCGTCGTGATTCTGCTGATCGCGTTTCTGGCCGACTGGCAACTGGACATGACTCCGGCGCAGCGCGCTGTGCTGCTGACCATCGTGTGTGTGGCGATCGTCTGGTCTGTGCGTCGCTTCACACTGCCATGGCTCAGGCAGCAGGACGACATCGTCGAGTTGGCGCTGGCTGTCGAGAAGCAGCAGAACATCGACAGTGATCTGGTTTCAGCCCTGCAATTTGAACGACCGGAAGCCAGCACGTGGGGCTCAGTTCAACTGGAACATGCCGTCATCGCGCAAGTGGCCGAAACGGCTCCTCGCATCAATGTGTTCCAGGGGATGCCACTGGCCGACTTCAAACGGCGCGTGCTGACCGCGGCAACAGTTGGAGTCATCGTCGCGTTCAGTGCGGTGAGTCAGCCCGGCTGGTACGGAGCGTTCTTCAGTCGCATGTTGCTCAGTTCGGAGCAGTACCCGACGCGGACTCAACTCCAGATCATCGCCGTCAATGGCCAGGCTCTGCTCAACAAAGAATCGCGTGATGGGACCTTGGTCGAATCGATTCGCAGCCCGTTCGGTCATGCTCTTCAGTTTCATGTCATCGCTCGCGGCGAGATTCCTGAGTCCGGTCCTGGTCAGGTCCGAATCACAAGCGTCGACGGCGACATCGCGACAGAAATCGAGATCACACGCCCGGACCCGCAAGCCGAGGACGAATTACCCGACGGCATCAGGCAACTAATGCAACAGGACCCCAAAGAAAATAGTTACGCGGTCTTATCTGGTGAGCTGCCGCGTCTGATGGATTCGGTCACGTTTCGTGTGTTTCTCGGAGACGCTCGTTCGCGGACGTTTACGATCGAAGCGATTCCCCTGCCGGTCGTTGATCTGCAGGTCGATGTCACTCCGCCGGCATACGCAGCAGACGCCGCTCTTAAGTCCGGCGGGCGAGGCAATTCGAAGCGGCAGGTTTCGGTGGTGGAAGGGTCAAGCGTTGATCTGACCGTGCAGTGCCTCAACAAGCAGCTCACATCAGCGACGCTCTGGTTGGGTGAGATCGAACAACCCTACCAACTGACTCCCAAAGACGGCCTGAAGAAGCTGTGGACATTGAACACGACGGGTACACCACTGGCTGCGGTGACTGAGCCGTTGCAGTACCGAGTGCAGGTGACCGACGAGCAGGGATTGCAGCTCGAGAGTCCGATTCACGGCACGATTCGGCTGCGAACGGATCAGGCGCCACGGACTGCGGTCAGCGTCCGGACACGCCGTGTCATCCCCACGGCAAAGCCGCCGATCCGGTGGTCAGCGTCCGACGACTTTGGACTGGACCGCGTCGTGGCCGAAGTTCAGGTCGCTCGCGAGGATGGCAGTATTGAGGACGATGAGGTCGAAATTGCGGCTCGGGTCGACGGAAAAGTTGCTCCGACAGCGCTGGACGGCGACTATCCTCTCGACCTTTCAGCGTTCAAACTGGTAAAAGGCGACGAATTGAAGGTCACATTTGTGGCATACGACTACCGCGGAGAGAACGAATCACAGAGAAGCTTCAGCGAGCCGGTCATCTTTCAGGTCACCGACCGGCAGGGCATTCTTTCGGGCCTACTCGAAACGGATCAGGAGTCGGCAAAGCAGCTTGACGCCATCATCCGCCGAGAACTTGGAATTGGAGAGACTCGATGACTAAGAGAGCGATTCTGGTTGGACTGGCTGTCGCAATGGGCGTTACGTCCTTCTCACTGGCCGTCGACAAACTGTCGCTCCGCCGCAAACAGATTGATCAGCAGAGAGCCCGGGCGATGGCTCAGAAGCTGGTGTCGACTGCAGTCGATCTGCAACTCAATCAACTGCGAGACAACGGTCTGACCGACCTACCGATCTACAAAGAGATCAACGCGATGCAGGACAGCATCGGCGAACTGGTCGAAGACGAAATGGCCGATGTCGTCGAAATCCTGCTGGACGCGCAGGGCCTGAAGTCAGCTGGCGAACGGCAGAAGAAGTTTGTCGAAGCCCGCGCAACGATCCGTGACATCGTCATCAAGCTGGCGATCGAGCGGCAGAATCTGCTGCGTCGGCTGAAGAATGCCGAGATTACCGAACAGGTGCATCGGCTGATCAAGCTCGAAACCAGCACGATGGTAACGACGAAGAAGTTGCCGGAAGAATCGCAGACGCGTCGACTGCAGCTCGCTGTCACGACCATTGAAGATCAGCGAGACGTTAAGCAACTGTCTCTGCACCTGATCGAGACACTGGCAGATGTCGCAACCTGGGGTGGTCCGCTGGGCGATGGCGCCACACGCGGTATTCGAATCCTTAAAGAAGAAGACATTGGTACCCATCTCGACAAGGCCGGTGAGGAACTGGAAGCCACTCGTTACGAACCCGCCACCGTCGAACAGGCTGCCGTCATTGCCGGCCTGAAGAAGTTGCTGCAACAGCTCAACAAGACACAGGGCCTGCTGAGCTCTGACAACGAATCGATGATGGACAAAATCCGCGACCTGGCGGATCGTCAGGCGGAAGTCCGTGAAAAGGTCGAGAAGGCCGACATCGAGAACCCCGAGCAGAACAACGAGATGGTCGGTGAACAGCGTGAAATCGCCGCGGACCTGCAGGACCTGGCTGACCAGCTTCCGGACAACATCGAAACACGACAACAGATTCAGAACGCTATCGAGGCTGGTGAGCAGGCAGCCGAAGACATCTTCTCGATGCAGGAAGACGAGGCCATTGAATCGCAGCGTCAGGTTGAGGGCCAGCTGGCAGCTCTGGAAAACTCACTGCGTGAAGGAGCCGAGCAGGACCTGGATGCCTTCACTGCGGCGGAACTGGCGGAGCGAGTTGCCGATCTGGAAGAAGTCAAAGCTCAGCTTGAACAGGCTGTCGAACAGGAACAGGCTGCTACCGAAAGCGTCAAAGCCAAGCCGCAGGAAGCAGCGACCAAAGCCGACGCCGCAAAGGCGACGGTCGACGAAATCGAAAAAGCCAATGCCGAACGGAATCTGCCCGAATCACTGGAATCAACACTGGCTGAAGCAGCCGAAGCAGTGGAACGCGCAGCGGACGCTCCTATCGAAGATCTGAAGCCCCTCCCGGCGGAACCGCAGGAAGGTGATCCGGCGAAACCGGAACAGACCGAAGCGGAAGCCGCGGCTGAAGCGGAAGCCATCGAAGCTTCCGAACAGGCCGAACAGACTCTGGAGAATGCCACTGAGGCACTCGAAAACGCTCTGGCAGCAACCGAAGAGGAACTCGCCGAAGCGCAGCGGATGGAAGCCGCCGTGAAGATCGGCGAATTGGCTCGAGCGGCCGAAGCACTCGAACGAGCGGCCGCCGCCGAACGCGAGATCGCGGACGCCGCGGAAGAGATCGCCGAAAAAACTCCAACTGAGGAAGCACTGATTCCGGAAGACGCGGAAGCTTTGGCGGACGAAGCCGCTGAACTCACAGAGGATCAGCAGGACGTCAGCGACGTCGTCGCCAAACTGGCCGAAGGTGTCGAAGAAACGGCTCCGGAAGTTGCAGAACAATTGAAGGACGCTTTGGCCCTGGCAGAAGAAACGGCCAAGCCGCTGAAGGCAACCGAAACGGCAGCCGAAGAAGCGGAAGCCGCGAGTGAAGCGATGGCCAAAGCCGAAGCTGACGAAAACGAAGAGGCCATGGCGTCGGCCGAAACGGCTGAAATGGAGGCACAGGCCGAAGCCGCCGAAGCAGCTGCTGAGGCCGCTGAGAAAGCTGCTGAAACGGCTGAGCAACTGACTGCCGCGGCCGAAGCGATTCGCGAAGAAATCGCCGAGACCGCCGCGGAATTGGCCGAACTGACGGAAGAGCAACTGGCGAAAGTCGACGAGGCGCAGAAAGCGGTCGAAGTCGCGATGGCCGAAGCGGATGAGTCCCTCGCTGACCGTTTGCAGAAGCTGAGCGAAGCTCAGGCCAAGGTGGCCGAAGCCGAAGCCGAGCAGTTGCGTGCCGAGGGTAAAGAAGAGGCCGCCGACGCCATGGAATTGGCTCGGCAGATTGCTGAAGCCGCGGCAAAGCAAGCCGAGGCTGAAGAAGCTGCGGCGGAAGTCGAGTCCGGGGAAGCGGCCACTCCATTGGAAGCCGCCAAAGAACAACAGGCTGCCGCAGAAGCGATCGAGGAACTGGCGAAGGCCGCCGCAGAACGTCCCGCCGCGGAAGAGGCCAAAGAAGCGGGCGAACCTGATCCGCTAGCCGAATCGTTGCAGGAAGCTCAACAGGCAGCCGAGGAAGCGGCGAAGCAAACCCTGGATGGGAACATGGAACAGGCCGATGCCTCACGCGAACAGGCTGAAGAAGCACTGGCCAAGGCTGCGGAAGCGGCTGCGGAAGAAGCCAGTGAAGCTGCTGAGGCCGAACCAACAGGCGAACCTGATGCGGACGCACAGGAAGCTGTCGCCGAAGCCGCCGAAGCTGCCGGGGAACTGGCAAAGTCTGATGCAGATGAAAACGCTCAGGAAGCTGCTGAGTCACTGGCCAAAGCCGGCGAGGCCGCTGACGAAGCCGCCGAAAACCTGAAAGACGACCAGGCGGAACTGGCAAAAACGCCTCAGGAAGAAGCCGCCGAAGCTCTTGCGGACGCCAAAGAGAATCTGGCGGAAGCCATTGAAGAACTTGCCAAAGACCAGGCGGAAGCGCTGACGGACGTCTCGGAAGCGGCAGAAGCAGCCGAAGAACTTGCCGCCAAAGTCGACGCCAGCGCGGCAGCGGCATTGCAGGAAACTGAGAACGCCGCCGACGAAGCACAGGAAACTTCCGAAGCCCTCGCGCAACTCGACGAACCTGCCGGGCCCCAGGAACCAGCCGAAGGCGAACCGGGAGAGCCAGGTACTCCAGAACCAGGTACACCCGAACCGGGAACACCGGAGCCGGGCACTCCAGAACCAGGTACACCAGAACCCGGTGAACCTGGCGAAGCCGGAGAGCCCGGCGAACCCAAGCCCGGTGAACCAACTGCTGAGGCCGCTGCTGCAGAATTGGCAGCCGCCGACGAAGAAATCCAGGAAACGCTTGAGCGAGCCGCCGCCGATCTGGCTGCCAAAGGACAGCAACTGGGGCGAGAACAGGCACTGGCCCAGGCATTGGCTGAACTGGCGGAATCCCAGCAGGATTCCGTCGAGCAGATCGCAGATGCCCGCGACATTTTAGAACAACTCACGGAAGCCATGGCGGACGCTGAAAATGGTGAACCCGCTGGTGAGGGTGAACCCGCTGGTGAAGGCGAACCCGCTGGTGAGGGCGAACCTGCTGGTGAAGGTGAACCCGCTGGAGAAGGTGAACCCGCTGGAGACCAACCCGCTGGAGACCAGCCCGCCGGTGACCCGACAATGAACGAGGAAAGTGCAGCAAAGACGCTTGCTCAGGCGATGCGGCAGTTTGCCGAATCCCAGCGCTTAACGGGTGAAGGTGCTGTTGAACTTTCCGGTCAGGAAGAAGTTGCTAACGAGCCGATTCGCGAAGCGCTCGAACTTGCCTCGGCATTGTTAGACCAGGAAGAAGCACCCCCAGGTCAGGTACTGGAAGGCGACGCTTCATTGGGAACTCCGGCCGAACCCGGCCAGACCCCTGAAGGCCAGCTTGGTCAACCTGCCGGTGAAACGTCCGAGGGCCAGCCGGGAGAAGGACAACCAGCCGAGCCTGGACAGGCACCACAGCCAGGAGAAGCTCCTGCCGAAGGTCAGCCGGGCGAACCCGGTCAGCCCGAGCCGGGACAGCCCGGACAGCCGGGTGAACCTGGGCAGCCACAACCTGGTCAGTCTGGGCAACCCGGTCAGCCGCAGCCCGGACAACCCGGTCAGCCACAGTCCACCGAACTGGGTACGGGGTTTGTTCCAGAATCTCCTGAGGCAACTGCCCGGATGATGGCCACTCCAGATCTGCTGGAACAGATCGCCGACCTGCTCGCAGGAGCGCTCAGTGAGCTTCCGGAATCTGGTGAACAGCAGGCCTCCGCTGAGGGTCAGCCCGGACAACCTGGTCAGCCACAACCAGGCCAGCCCGGGCAACCGGGACAGCCTCAACCAGGGCAACCCGGCCAGCCACAACCTGGTCAACCAGGACAGCCGCAGTTGGCGCAAACCTCAGCCACGGCCGAAGGTGGTGGAGCATCTCAGGGTGGTCAATTCTCAGAGAACGAGAAGACGAAAGATGAGTCTCTGAGTCTTGTCGATGACACAAGCCCCAAGGGAAACAGCGTCACTCCTGACTCGAAGGAAGCCGACCGTGACGTGCCAGCCAGGAAGCTGAAACAAACGCCATGGTTCGCAAAGCTTCCCCCGGAGTTGCGAAATGCCATCATGTCGAGCAGCCAGCGGCGCGCCCCGCGTGCCTACGAAGTTCGACTGCGTAGATACTTCGAAAGCATCGAATAGGGTGCGTGGGAAGAAAATCTCAACACTCACATTGAGTATTAATTGACGGGCGTTACACTCGCGGGCGTCGCTACGGTTCAGTGGACGAGTATCTCCACGGGCGGCAATCGTTTTTTTCAGAAGGCGGAGTTCAATGGCTGAAGGCACGATCAAGAAGCTGACGGAAAAGGGATTTGGATTCATCGACACGGGGGAAGGCGGCGACATGTTCTTCCACATGTCCAACCTCGAGGGAGTTCGATTCGAAGAACTTCACGAAGGACAAAGTGTGAGCTACACGCCAGGACAAGGGCCGAAGGGCCCACGGGCGGAGAATGTCAGAGTCAACGGCTGACTTTCAATCCAGCTCAGGACACACGAGAAGCCGGCGGTCCCATCCGCCGGCTTTTTTTGTTCACGCAGCGACTTGCCAGGAAACGGACGGCCTGGCATCGATCGCTCCGCCCTTATGACTTTAGATCCATTTCAGCCGATGTCGTAGGTCGTGCGAATTCTGGAGATGATCCCGGGAGTCCATCCGCGGCGATTCAGGCATTTCACACCCGTCTCCTTCAGTCGTGCGGCAACCGCGGCGTCGTCCATGCCGCTCTGAACCAGCCTGTGGATCAACTTCAGATGTCGATTGACCACCGGTTCCTTGTGATACACCCGCTCCTTACTGGCCAGGTTCTGGTACAGCCAGCCTCCGATATAAAGTGAGGCTCCCACGACAATCAATGTGATGATACGGACGATCGACGGACTGCCGGCCAAGTCAAACAGCAGTACTTTCACAGCGGAAGCACTGAACACGAGTAGCGATGACTGTCCGAAGATCCGCTCGCCCCGCTTAAGAGCGTAGATCAACGTGGCGACTGCCAAAACGGCCCAGGCAGTCGAGATCAGCAGCCCGCTGTCAAATGCACGGATCGTTGCCACCATGAATGTCAGATGTCCGGCATAGATCAACGCAGGCAGAAACTGTCGGTTGTCGTCGCTCGACGCCAGGTAGAAGCAGGCGACGTAAATCATGATCGCATAGCCGAACAACGTTCCCAATGGAAATGGCACAGCGATGTCAGTCGCTTCCGAGGCGATGGCCAGAAACACCCCACAGATCATCACGAAGACAGCCACCACGACGACCGGAGTCACTGCGGCTCTCGGCCATGCTTTCTGCGACCAAGCAAAGACCAGTCCCAGCGGCAGCACCATCGTCGCCCAGGGCAGGAACTCAGTGGGAACGAGTTCAAAGAACAGGACATGCCCCGTCACGCACGAGGCGTATGTACTAACCAATCCAACAGCCGCCTCACTGGTGGAATCAGGGAGTCGTCGCCGGGCAAGAACGTAACAGCCGATTAACGCGGCCACACTTCCCAGAGCAATGACAGAGACCAGGGGACGCGCGTGTTCGCGCAGAATGAAGTACTCGACAAGATAGAAGTACAACAGAGGCAATCCGTGGGCCAGTGCTTCACTGGAGTCCATCGATTTACTGTAACGCACAGAGAAGTACGCAGCCGTCGCTGCAAAGACGGCAAACTGCAGGAACTGATAGACGGCTGCTGTCACCCATTGTGGTTCACCGGCACTCCGCCATGCGGCATCGAAACAGATGATCGCCATATACATGGCGACCAGGTAAGTGACGCGATTCCCTTCCTGAATCGACAAAAATGAAAACAGCAGACTCCATGCTGTGAAGTAGATCAACAACCCAACAACGTCCTGCGGCAGTGAGTCCACCAGCATCGGAGTCAGATAAACGCCCACCGCCGCCAGGATACTGTAAGCACTGTTTTCAAATCGCCGTCCCAGAACGAGTGCACCGACGCTGACAGCTCCCACGATCACAATCGCGACAACATGGGGTATCAGTTCGTAATAAAGATGGCCGGTATAGGCGGTCAGATCCAGAATGACGACGCCAATGCCCGGCAGCCACGAAGC
>CAYSJO010000599.1:0-7310 GCA_964431285.1 uncultured Planctomycetaceae bacterium | reverse complement strand
GGTTCGCGTGCGTCTTTCCAATCAGTTACCTGGAAGCCATTCACCCAAACAGCGATTCGTGGGCCATTGGCGATCAAGGTGGTCGTGAACCACTCGTTGTCGTTGGGCACAACCCAGCGAGCAGTTGTCCGCCGAAAGATCGCTCCCGTTCCAGCCTTGTCTTTAGGCTGACGTCGGTCACCTTCAGTGAAGACGTTCTCCAACTGCAACTCATAGCCGTGCGACGGCGCCTCTTCTGTTCCCGGGATTAAGCGAAAGAAAACGCCGCTGTTCAGCCCGTCACCGTTGATCTGCGATTCGAATTGGACGACGAAGTCAGACCATGCCGACTCACTCTCCAGGAATCCAGGCCCGTTTTTCAAACTGATCGTTTCATCGGCAACCGTGAATTCGCTTTTTGATCCTGGTACTTCACGCCAGCCTGTCAGGTCAGTTCCGTTGAAGATGGACTTCGTGCTGAGTGGACGCAGAGCCACATTGCGGAAGCGAATCAGCCCGGCGTTCTTCTGCAAACCGATCAGCCCGCTCAGACGTACGCCTTCTGATTCATCAGTGTGGTCGAGCACTTCTTCACCATCGAGGCTGACGCGAATGCGGTTGCCTTCGCATCGCACGTGGAACAACTTCCAGACTTCCTCGCCGGTGACCGCATGTGATGGCTGAGCCCGCGCGACCAGTGAGGCCGTCTTGAACTCCTTATGGGAATCGCAAATGTTGAGTTCGTAACACTGCGTCGTCACCGCGGAAGGTCCCGGCGGCGTGGTCAGGAATTCGGGCACGCACCGCAGGAAGACACCACTGTTGCCGTCCTTCTCGATCCAGTAATCGCAGCGCAACTCGTAGTCGGCAAACGGTACTGTTGTGAGCAACAGGCCGGGCTCGCCTTCACTTGCTTCGATGACACCGTCTTCCGCCACATGCCAGTTGATGTCGTTATTCGGCTGCCACCCGGCCAGTGTCTGGCCATCGAAAAGCTGAATCCATCCGTCACGAATCTCGTCGGTGGTCAACTGAATGACCGGCTCGGATTCCAGCGGCAATCGATGCGGCTCTTTCGGTTTCTGAACAGGTTTAGCCGGTGGAGCCTCCACAGGTGTGACTGCCGGTGTCGTTCCGCGAGTCGGCTCTTCACCCTTGCAACCACACATAAGGAACAAGAGTGTCAGCATGAGTAGAGTCAGACGAAGGTTCATGTGAAGCTCCAGGTTATTGGCTCGTGCCACCGCGTTGATTCGCAGCTTAGCAGCCTGTTGAATAAGTCGCGAAACTCACCCTTGAGAGAGACGTGCTATGAGGATTGGAACGGTCAGGGCATTCGTCGTCTGCTGGAGTTTCACGTCGGCTGTTGTCGTTGACGCGTGGGATCTGCCGACGCGACGTGTTGATGTGCAGGTTGACAGCGGACGTCCTCTGGCGGGTGAGCGAAGCTGTTTCGCCGTGTCGCCATCGGGTGAGATCGCGTTTACATGGACACTCACTGCGGGCGAATTCTCCTGCAAGCCGCTGGGTTTGATGACTTCCGATGGACGAATGTCGTTTTCTGCGATCGACGGTGAGTCCACATGGAACGTCGATGGCTGGGGTACTTTCGGGGCGCCCTCTGATCTGGCCTACGACCGGTTGGGACATCTTCATGTGGCAGCTCGATTCCGCGGCCCACCATACGGAGTCGATTACTGGCATCAGATTGACGGGCAATGGCGACTGGAGTCGTTCGGTCACGGGGTAACGTTTGGGGGCAACAATGTCGCATTGGGTCTTCTACCAGATGGCCAGCCCGTGATTGCGTGTCTGACACGCGATCGAACTCGGCTGGCGATATGGGAACGGTCCATCACGGGGCAGTGGAATGTCACACGTCCTGAACAACTCAGTGGAGTTTCTCCCGGACATTTTGATCTCGTCGTGTCTCGCGAAGGTCTCTTGCGCGTCCTGTTCTGCCCGCAGAGTGGCGGACCAAAGT
Source organism: uncultured Planctomycetaceae bacterium (assembly GCA_964431285.1). GTDB lineage: Bacteria > Planctomycetota > Planctomycetia > Planctomycetales > Planctomycetaceae > CAUZFZ01. Next base: position 5,347 of record CAYSJO010000599.1, on the reverse strand, counting down.
GCGCGACTCGCGGGACGGACGGAAACTGGCAACTTGCCACGATCACGAGTGCAGGCGTTTGCCGAAACATCGCCGCAGTCGCTGATCAGGATGGACGACTGCACGTCTCTTTCGTGTCGGGTGCGACTGCGGGAAACATCCGGGATGTCAGTCACGCACAACTCTCGACGAATGGGACCTGGACACCCACCGTTGTTGCCCATGCTGCGGCAGAACGTCATGCTGGAAGGACGGACATCGCGGTGTCGGCCGGTCGTGTGATCATCGCCTGGGAACAGGGACCTGGACCTGTCTACGTCAGCAAGGACTATGGCGGCCATGTCGGGTCTGTTGAGTTGACCGTCATTGAATCAAAGAACGAACCAGTCACTCACACGCTGGCCGAATCCGGAGGACGACCGTCGCTTGCGCTGACGTCGGATGCTCAAACGGCATGGGTCGGTATCTACACGGGCAACGACAATGGCGACGATTTCTATTTGCTGGCATGCAACCTGGCCGGTGAACAACCGCCGGAAGTCGATGCCTCGAAACTGGTGGCCCAGGACGTGTTCGCAACCGGATGTTTGCGAGACATTGACTCCGGTAATGCACTGGCCCGACGGCGTGGTTTTGAGCGGCTGGACATGTCCCGTCTGCAGCCTGAGCAGCGACTTGGATTGATCGATCGATTCCTCGCAAATCCAGATGCGATCGTGCGGCAGTCAGTGGTCAGGGAACTCGCCAGGGACGGTGTTGCGTTGCGGCGGGTTGATGATCGACGGCAGCTGATGCCGCTGCTGAATGACCCGGATCGGCTTGTGCGAAAGACACTGCTGGCACACCTGACGCGCGACGAGAGTGTTGCAGATATCGGTCAGCGCCTGACGGCCAACGGGCTGGCGAGTGCCGATGCAATGACTCGACTGGCGAGCGCCGAAGTCATGCGGCTGCATCCAGACTGGCCTGTCAGCGAGGCCGTGCAGCAGGGAATAGGTGATCTCATTGGTGATCTGGGGCACGCAGATATTGTGCGAGCGGGTTCGGCCGGCATGGCATTGGAACGCCTCGCGTATCTGGAGTCAGTCATTGCCGGGCTTCGCACTGTGCTTACCAGCGGGACGCCGAATCAACGTCCTGGTGCTGCACTGGTTCTATGGCGCGTCGGCCAGACGTTCGACGTGGGGCACCTTGAATCTTCAATACAGTCGGGTTCGGAGCATGCTCAACTGGCGGTCTGCGGACTGCTCGGACAGATGCGATCCGCCGAGGGAATCCCACTATTGGCAGCGGCACTGGAAAGTTCGTTTGTCAGCGTGCTGGCGTCCGCTGTGTACGCGCTCAGATCGACTGCTCATGTCGCCGAGTTGAAAGGCGTTGCGAAACATCCACGCGGATTCGATCTGCCGGCTCTGCGTGTTTCGAGTCCGGAGACTGACGAGGCACGGGAAACACAGCGGGCCGCTCTCGACGAACTGGAGTCCGCTCTCAGTCACAAGGATGCGAATGTGAGAGAGAAGGCATGCGATGCTCTGGGACGTATCGGCGCGAAGCGAGCGTTTTCGAAACTCAGAGAGTTGGCGGCTGACACTGACCCCGGTGTTCGTACTGCTGCGGCCACGGCCGCTCGCATCGTGAATGACACCCCCACGGCTGGCCTGATCAACCTGAATGAATGGAGGGAGTCCAAATTAGATCGCCCGGCTCGGAAACTGAATTCGGTTTATCGACGGCCGACGGAATTGAAAGACGGAGTGATTGTCGCAGGCAGCGACACGCAACTCTTCATCGACGACTTTGTGATCGCCGAGATGTCCGGCCTGGCCCGCCGGCTTCACTCATTCAAAAAACACGAACGCAATCCGGTGTTCCAGGCTCAGGTGCCGTGGGAAGAAGGCTGGGCCGACCCATTCATGTCGACCGTGATCTACGACACCGAGGAACGCTGTTTCAAAATGTGGTATCGCTGCGGTCCGCGTCATTCATTGAAGGGATACGCAGTCTCGGCAGACGGTGTTCACTGGCAACGACCCAACATCGCCGAGTCCGCGTGGGCCGAGTTTGAGCAGCACAATCTACTGGGCTTTGACGGTCAGATCGCGATCTGGAAAAAGCCGGGGAACAACGTCCAGCACGACCCACAGGCGACCGATCCGCAGAATCGATTCCAGTCGTTGTTCTACCAGCACGACAAAACCTATGGCGTCAGTCGTTCGAGTGACGGGATCAGGTGGAGCCAGCCGACATCTGTCCGACCGGCCTATGGTGACGTCGTGGCTCTGATCAGCGATCCCAGCCGGAGCCACGGCCGGTATTTGTTCTTTCCGAAGTACATGCGTGATCACGACGGATTCGTGCGTCGTAGTTTTGCGGCGGCGACGCTGAACGAACTCAACGATCCAATCACCGCAACGTTTCCGTTTCTGGGCGGGCATCGTGAGGACGCTCTGGTTGGTGACGCAGCCTGTCGGGCGTTCGGCAGTCTGTTACCCGATGTGACGCGACTGAGTGAATTCCACAGTGAAATCTATGCGGTCACCGCCATCCCGTATGAGGGCGTTGTCGTCGCTCTGTACAACCTGTGGCCAGTAATCGGAAACCACGAAGGTCCGCTCGACATGCCCATGAAAGTCAGCCGGGACATGAAGACATGGACCGACGTCGATTTTCCTCGCCGGGCACTGGCCATCGGCCGCTTCGGCGAGTGGGACTCGGGCATGGTCTACGGAGCCAACACAATGCTCGTCGTCGACGACGAGATTCGCTTGTATTACCTAGGGGCCAGCATGGGGCACTGCACGAAGGTGCTGCCCATGACCCTGCCGTATCACACACTGGGAGTCGGTCTGGCAACGCTGCGTCTGGACGGTTTTGCGTCACTGCGCACCAATGATGGCGAAACCGGGACGGTCACAACTCAACCGATACAATTCGACGGAAATCGTTTGTCGGTGAACGTGGACTGCGGGGCCAACGGCTGGTTAAAGGCTGAACTGCTCGACGCAAGCGGCGAAGTGATTCCCCGCTTTACACTGAGCGACTGCGTACCGATCACCGGTGACTCGCTGCGACACCATGTGCAGTGGCGAGGTTCCCGTGATGTGCCCGCGCGAGAGACTCCGGTCGTTCGAATTCGGTTCACTCTACGGGATGCCGACCTGTATTCGTTCCGCTTCGACCATGTCGGCAACGAGTGATTAGAGCACTTTCAGAGTTGGTCTTCAGTAGATCCATCCGGCTCGAAAACCCTCTCCCCAGCGGGGAGAGGGAACCAGTCAGACGAGTTCCCTCTCCCCGCTGGGGAGAGGGTCAGGGAGAGGGGTTTCGACTGCAGACCAAACCTGAAAATGCGCTAAAGATTGGCCGCCAGCAGATCGGCCTTGGTTTTCTGTGGACGGCTTAAGACGCTCCGCAGTTGCATGCGAGCTGCGGCCGGTGACCCGAAACTCCCGCTGGTCAGCAATCGAATAATGCTTTCCTGTTGAGCCGACGTCAGGGCCAGTTCCGCAACCAGTCCGTCCCAGTCGAGCCCGTGGCGTGCGAGTATCTGATTCAGGGCGATTTGATCACGACCGGTCAGCCGCGAAAAGAATGCGCCACTCAAATGCGTCGAACTGCCCGAGTCACGGGCCTGCTCGCGCAAACGCTCGCGGTTTGCCAACTGCTCATCTGTCGGAGCCATGTCGTCGGGAATCTGACTGATCGACCTCGCCCGTTGCTCGACGGCCCTGTCTTCAGCCGTCTTTTCGTGTGGGTCGTTCCAAACACACAAGACACAGGCCAGAACTCCACAGCCAGTAATGGCAAACGGTGCGAGCCCCTGTCCAATACTGTCGCGAAACCAGCTCAGTGTTTTTTTCTTCTTTGGTTTGTCGACGAATGCAACATCGGCAACTCGCCGCAGGCCCAGGTACTGGTGGTTGTCTTCCAGTCTCCGGCTGCACACCAGGCACTCGTGTACGACTTCGTCCGATACCACGCGAAGATGGTCTCCCTCATCCACACTCAGGCCTCGCAGCACAAGCAGGCCGAATCCCTCGGAAGACTGATTGACCAGGACTCCCTGATACTGGGCACCGTTGATTATCACAGTGACCTGGGATTGATCCGGCTGCACGGCCAGTCGAATGTTGCTGCGCTGATCGGTCAATACTGCGCTCACAGACATGCTCTCCTGGATACGCATGACACGGGATGTTTCAACGAACTGATACGACGAGTGCGATCGTCGCCGGGGTGTGGGAATTCAACCGCTCGCTGCAAGCCTACCCGCTCTTAATCGTCCGTCTGTCAGCAGAGGCAAACACAAAGAGTGTTCTGCCTCGACGGTTGGGATCCCGCAGGATTGTCACGTTGCTCCGGAGCCTGATAAGAACGCCGTGACGGATTGGTTGAATTCACGCAACATGACCGGCGCAACAAGAATCGCCCGGACAGTTGCTCAACCGTCCGGGTGATTCGACTCAATCACGAGTCATCATGAGATTGTTGTGCGACTCTCATGGCGCCGCATCGCGGCTCAGGCTTCGGCACGACCGATTGACAAATCGCCGCGCACGACCAATCACGTGCGATCTCCACATCGGCGTTCGCAAGCGTGGGCACAAAGCATTTACCTCCATGCGGAGGGCTTACCACCTCCCGCCATTGACCTAGTTTTCTGCAGGTGGTGTTTTCGTCACATTCCGGGTCTTCGAAGGATCTGACCATGCGCAAGTCTCCAGTTCAGCCGCTTCGTCGGGGTTCGGTCGCTGTGATGGTAGCCTTCTTTCTGGTCATGATCTTCGCCTTTGCGGCGTTCAGCATCGACGCTGGATATATCACGATCGTGCGTCAGGAATTGTCCAGTGGCGTGGATGCGGCCGCTCTGTCTGCCGCTCAGGAACTCCGTACGGCGCCTACGAATGGACTCGGGCGGATCAAGGATGCTGCCATCGACGTGGCCGCCGAAAACGTGGTCAACGGCCGACCTCTGGTACTGGACCGTCAGGCAGATGTCGAAGTCGGCGTGTGGGAGCCGGACACGGGTGAATTCGCCAGTGTCAACGAACGTGAATTGTCTGCAGCCAACGCTGTGCGTGTGACCGGACGATTGTCACAAAAACGCAGCACCGCCGTGCCGCTGTTCTTTGCCCCGGTCATTAATCGGAAGAGTCTGGAAATGCAGGAGTCTGCGATTGCCGTGTACGGCCGCGGAAAGCCACGCGACGTCGTCCTGGTGATCGACTGCTCCGGCTCAATGAGTTCCTACAATCGAATGACGTACACACGGCCGGCCGCGCTCTCGCTGATCGACGAGTTGGGCGAATTCGACCGCCTCTCACTGGTGGTTTACAGCTACCCCATACCAGTGCAGCAGGCGAAGTTG
>CAYSJO010000598.1:0-14110 GCA_964431285.1 uncultured Planctomycetaceae bacterium | reverse complement strand
CCGTCTTTCTTGAGCGCCAGATTGGCCACGACGCTGCACAGATCGGCGTTGCCGCAGCGTTCTCCAATCCCGTTGATGGTGCCCTGAACCTGCACGGCTCCGGCGTCGATGGCCGCCAGAGAATTGGCGACGGCCACGTCCGAATCGTTGTGGCAGTGAATGCCCACGGGCACGGACAGTGCATCACACGCCGCCTGGACGCCTTCCGCAATCTGTTCTGGAAGACGGCCACCATTCGTATCACACAGACAGACCAGAGTGGCTCCGGCTTCGGCGGCAGCCTGAATCGTCTTCAGCGCAAATTCCGGGTCCGATCTCCAGCCGTCAAAGAAGTGTTCCGCGTCGTAAATGACCTCGCGACCCTCACCAGCCAGGAAGCCGACCGAGTCCGTGATCATGGCCAGATTCTCGGCTTCGTCGACGCGCAGTACTTCCGTGACATGCAGACTCCAAGTTTTACCCACGACCGTGCAGACCGGAGCGTTCGAGTCGCGGAGCGCCAGCATGCCAATGTCGTCTTCCGCAGACACATCGCGGCGGCGAGTCATGCCGAAGGCCGTGACACGGGCGTGCTTCCAGTCGGTGTCGGCCGCCCGCTGGAAGAATTCCTCATCCTTTGGATTTGAGAGCGGGTAACCGCCGGCAATGAAGTCAAATCCCAAGTCGTCCAGCATGCGGGCGATCAGCAGCTTGTCCTGAAGAGAGAAGTTGCCGCCTTCGCCCTGCGTTCCGTCCCGCAGGGATGTGTCGTAGATCTGGATTCGTGTCGTCATGGGCTGCGGTCATTTGTCATTAGTGATTTGTCAATTGTCACTGGATGCTGCCAGGTCTTCGTCCTCCTGATTGGATGACAAATGACCAATGACAGATAACTAATGACAAATAAAAAAGCCCTCAGGCCGGGCGACCTGAGGGCTGTATCAGTTGTTGCGTTTTGCGTGAACCCCAGTGCCGCCGATCAGTGGCGAATAATGCTGATAGTGCCAGGAATCACGGCGATTCGGCAGGGGACGGCGATGGTGTTACGGTGGGCCATTCTGCTTACTCGAACGTCTGAAACGAACTCCGGCATCGTACGCCTGAAAACCCGGTGGGTCAAACGGGGAATCGAGAGCTTTTGAGTCTTCTACTCGCCTTCGATGTACTTCAGCTTGATCTTCGTGTCCGGCAGTTTTTCTCTAAGCGTTGCCACGCCAGCTTCAGACACTCCCGTCCGGGTGACTCGTAATTCCTCCAGTGCCGTCAGCGGTTCGAGTTGCGAGAGTCCAGCGTCAGAGATGAACGTGGAGCCGAGATGCAGAAACTCGAGTTTCGTCATCCGCGCCAGGTGTTGTAGGCCGAAGTCTGAGAGCTGCGTGTTGTCCAGATTCAGTGATGCCAGGTTAGTCAGCCCGGCCAGGTGAGCAATTCCCGAGTCCATGATGTTCACACGCCATAGATTCAGGTTCTGCAGTTGGTTCATGCCCGCCAGGTGCCGCAGCCCAGTGTCAGAGATCTGGCTGTTCTCGCTAAGGTCGAGAATGGTGAGCGACTTCAGTTTCGCCAGGTGCGCCAGCCCCTGGTCACTGATCTGAGTTTGTGAAACACGGAGTTGACGAAGTTTTGAAAACCGGCTCAGCAGAATCGCGGCTTCGTCGTCAAACGCAGTACCGGCCAGATAGAGCTCCTCCAGATTGGTGACCCCATCCAGTCGGCTGATCGCGGCCACCATGTCACCGAACAGGAAGTCAGCCGCAAGCACTTTCAGCCCGTTCAGCGACGAGATGTGATTGAAGCCCTCGACGTCCACCGTCGTTGCGCCACTCTTTCCGGACAGACGTAGAGCTTTCAGCTTTTTCAGTCCCTTCAAATGAACCAGGCCTGTGTTCGAGACCGGACAGCCTCGGAGGTCGAGATTCCTGAGAGTGTCGAGCTTCCCGATAGGTTCCAGGCCGGCATCCGTGATGGCTGTGTCATTCATCAGAACGGACTGGACGCGTCGAAGCCCTCTCAAATGCTGCATGTCGGCGTCGGTCACTTCCGATTTGCGGAAATTGACTTCGATGATCAAGCCATCACCGTCCTGACGCATCGATGTCGCGACTTTCTTAAGAGCGTCGACCGCAGCGGTGTCATCGGGTTTTGGGGGTGGAGCAGCGACACTGCCGACAGCACCAGTGCCTGTGGATGTTCCACCGGGGGACGAGCTGTCGTCACCGCAACCACACAGCAGCAAGCTAAGGATTGGCACAGCACACAATGTGGCCAGGAATCTCATGAAATACTCCATCTGACGCGTGGCGAAATCGTTGTTCAACGGTTCTTTTACCAGTTCGGTCGACCGTATGAAATCTCCAGCCGCAGCGAGTCCGGATCACACCCGACGCTCGTGGTAGCTCGGTCGATCTGAGGAGTGTGGCTTGTCGAGTGTATGCGTAGTAGGGAAGCTTCATTGAACAGGCACGCTCTTCGACGTAAGTCCGTCGGGACCGAAACAGGTGTGTAACCCTCGATTGCGGGATGACAGATCGTGAAACTCTTCGCGAAACCTCGCTCTGGTCTGATACTGGCAATTCTTTGCGCATTCGCTGGCTGCGTTACCGTTGGTTTCGCAGCTGAGCCGCCAGATGCGAAACGCGAATGGCCGTTCTTTGTGCCGCGGGACGTGGAACTGCCGCAGATTACTTCCGTCGAATGGACTCGGAATGGAATAGATGCCTTTGTTCTGGAACGTCTCGGCGCGGTGGGACTCACACCCGCCCCGGAGGCGTCGCGGCGGCAGCTGGTGCGGCGGCTGTATTTCGACCTGATCGGGTTGCCGCCGAGTCCAGCGGAAGTTGACGCGTTTCTCAACGATGAATCCGACAATGCTTATGACCAGCTGGTCGATCGCCTGTTGCAGGACCCGAGGTACGGGGAACGCTGGGCCAGGCTGTGGCTTGATCTGGCCAGGTACGCCGACACCGCCGGGTACGAGGGCGATCCGGATTTGCCTCACGTGTGGCGCTACCGTGACTACGTGATCGACTCGTTCATCAAAGACAAGCCCTATGACGTCTTCATCAAAGAACAGATCGCTGGCGATGAATTCACAGAAGTCATGGGAGCAGGCGGCCTGCCGGCGACTCCAGCTGAACGAGTCGTGGCATTGACGTTTCTGCGTCTGGCACCGTTCACGGAACCGCGCGGTGACGAGACTCGTCACGAACTGCTGAGTGAAATGACATCGACAGTCAGCTCAGTCTTTCTGGGTCTGACGGTCGGATGCGCAAAGTGCCACGACCACAAATACGACGACATTCCGACAAAAGACTTCTACCGAATGATGGCGTTCTTCTCGACGATCTCGATTCCGCGTCCCGAACCGGGAGACGGTTTTCAGATCGGGGGACCGATTAGCGCAGCGTTTTATCGTAAAGGTAAGGAAAAGTGGGCGGCCGCACGTCGAGCCGAGCTGCAGCGCAGTATCGGTGAGTCGAAGCAGGAACTGGTGCGTCTGAAGAAAACGCTGACGAAGAAGCTGGGCGGCGTTGCCGGGCTCGGTCTGCAGGCGATGGGTGGCTCGTTGGGCAACAACTACATCTTTGGTCGATCACCGGTTCATGACGGATTGCTGCACACATCGGTCGTCAATTGCAATGGGAAGTCATGGACGTTCTTCACTGACGGTCGCGGTCCTGAAGAAACGGGAAGTAATGCCGGATCAAATCAAGGTCAGTGGTTCGACGATCTGCCCGATCCGCGGCACATGACGCTGGGTCAGTACTCGGAAGGCACCGGCGGAATCAAAGTCGCGAAGGCTCATCACGTTGGCGTGTTTGCGGACATACTGATCTACGATCATCCGTTATCAGAGGACGAGCGAGCGGCGCTGAGTGCGTGGGTCGAAAAGAAATACGCAGGACTTGCCGATCCCGATGACGACTCCCATCCCCCGGGCGCCGGACTCCGATTCTGGCTGGATGCGTCTGACCTGGACTCTGATCCGCAGACTGCGAACCCCAAACCTGGCAGTGCGGTGACGTTCTGGAAGGACCGAATTGCGGGAGTCACGCTGGAACAGAAGGACGCCGACCTGCAGCCCTCTGTCGTTCGCGTGACGGGTGCTGACCCGGCTCCAGGATTTGCGGGAGCGGCTGGCGTTCGGTTCGAGAATGACTTTCTTGTCGGAGCGCTGAGCGACCCGGCTTTCGTCGGCGATTCTCAGGGCTCGCTTGTCACCGTGTTCACGGCTCGGCATTCGCACGAAGGATACGGATTCGAAGTTGGCGGGGACGGCAGTTTCATCAGTACGTTCATCAATCCTGGGGCCTCGACACGAGAGGACCTCGACAAGGTATTGACGGATCCTGACAACGAGTTAATTTCGGACGACGAACGTCAGCGCTACCACTGGCTGGCCAGTCGCGAACGATTCGTCCAGCAGCAACTCAAACGACTCCGACCCGTCGCGATGTCACTGCGACACTCGTACGGTCCGCCCTACGAGTCCGGTGTGCCGACGTCGCGCGTGATGATTCGCGGCGAATACGACAATCCTGGCGAGGTGGTTGAAGCAGGCTTTCCAAGTTGCATCACGGGAAATCAGGACCCGGCTTCCATTCGACTCGACCCATTCAAACGCTGGCCGACACGCAGTCGTCGTATGGCTCTTGCGCAGTGGATTGCCAGTTCAGACAATCCACTCACCGCGCGGGTCATGGTTAATCGGCTGTGGCACTGGCACTTCGGCCGTGGCATCGTGGCGACTCCCAGCGACTTCGGGGCACTCAGTAATGGCGCCTCGCATCCGGAACTGCTCGACTGGCTCGCCGTGCAGTTTGTAAAGCACAAGTGGAGCATCAAAGCGATGCACCGGCTGATTGTGACGTCGGCCACCTATCGACAGACGTCACTACACGACAATGCGAAGGCGGTGGAGGCGGACCCGGACAACACATTGTTGTGGCGGTTCCGGCGTCGACGGCTCGAGGCCGAAGCCGTGCGTGACAACGTGCTGACGGCGAGCGGTCGTCTCAATCCCGAGCAGTTCGGGCTACCGATCTTTCCGCCATTGCCCAACGGGATTGAAGAACGCGTCAAGTACGATTCCAGCAAATGGGATACGCAATACGGCCCGGAAGGCCGCAAACGCAGTATATACATTTACCAGCAACGTACGTTGATGATGCCGTTTCTCCAGGCGTTCGATTCGCTTGTCTGCGACGAATCGCGTCCGCGACGACGGCATTCGGTGACTCCGTTGCAGGCCCTGGCGATGTACAACGGCGACTTCGTCAGCAGCGAAGCAAAGCACTTCGCAAAACGCGTTCGAGATCAAGTCGGTGACGGTCCTGAAGCTCAAATTCATTGTGCGTTTCAAATCTCGCTGGCGCGACCACCGTCCGTTGAGGAAGTAGCTCAGATGAAGAAACTGGCAACCGGCAGTGAGTCGCCCGAAAAGGGACTCGTCGGAGTTTGCCGAGTCCTGTTGAACAGCAACGAGTTCATGTATGTCGACTGACCGACCAGACGCTGACGCCATCCGTGAGGCCAGGATTGACCTGGCGGCCACCTTGCGCTGGGCTCAACGCCTGGGACTGGGTGAAGGCATTTGCAATCACTTCAGTCTGCAGGTGCCCGGAACGACGGATCAGTTTCTGCTTAACCCGCAGGGACTGCACTGGTCGGAGATGCGGGCCAGTGACCTGATTATCGTCGACCCGGCCGGCAATCTGATTGAAGGAGAGCGAAAGGCCGAGCCGTCTGCATTTTTTATCCATTCAAGAATTCACCTGAGCCGACCGTCGGCCAAATGCGTGCTGCATGTGCACGCGCCCTACACAACGGCTTTGTGCTGCGTTGAGGACGGGCATCTGGAATGGTGCAGTCAGAATTCACTGCGCTTTCACGGCCGAGTCGCTTACGACAACGAATACAACGGTCTGGCACTGGACGCACTGGAGGGCGACCGAATCAGCTCGAACATGGCGGAAGCGGATATCCTGTTTCTGTCCGCGCATGGGGTTGTCGTCACAGCGGAGAATCTGGCGCTCGCATTCGACGACCTGTATTATCTCGAACGAACTGCCATGAATCAGGTCATTGCGATGTCCACGGGTCGCCCATTGAAGATCATTCCTGAGGATGTCTGCCGGGCATCGCACACGCAGATTGCTGCCGACCGCGAACAGTCCTACTCGCACCTGGCCGCGATCCGACGCATTCTGTTACGTGAATGCCGGGAGTTTGCGGAGTAACCGTCATTATCCCCTCTCCCGCGTGGGGAGAGGGTTTGGGAGAGGGGCCAGGCCAGTCAGTCGTCGAGCACTTCATGAACAGAGAATCTCGCATGCCATTAGACAACCCGGCTTCGAGCACCACGCGACGAGCGTTTCTCACAAATTCATTTAATGGGCTCGGTGCGCTCGCGTTAGGAGACCTGTTCGCCCACGGTGTCGGCGCAAACGACTCAACATCCGATCCGTTTGCTGCTCGACAACCGCATCTTGCACGCCGAGCGAAGCACTGCATCTTCCTCTTTATGCAGGGAGGCGTCAGCCAGCTCGACTCGTTCGAATACAAGCCGGAATTGAAAAAGCACCACGGCAAGCCACTGCCGAGGATTCCGGATATCTCCGGTGAGTTGCAGGGCCGTCTGTCATTCCCGCACTCCACTGTCGGCAGCCCGTTCGTGTTCAAGCAGTTCGGGGACAGCGGTCACTGGTTCTCAGAGTTGTATCCGCACCTGGCAACGCACTCTGATCGCCTGGCGTTTGTACGCGGGATTCGGACTGACAATCAGAATCACGGACCATCGACTCTGCACGTGACAACCGGCAGTCAGTTTCCAGGCAGCCCGTCTGTCGGTTCCTGGGTCAGTTACGGCCTGGGGACCGGTAACCGCAATATGCCCGGCTACGTGGTCATCCAGGACCCGCGCGGCGCTCCGGTGAATGGGGCGGCAGTCTGGGCGAATGGCTATCTACCGGCCGCGTATCAGGGAACTCTGCTGCGGCCCGAGGGGACGCCGATTCTGAATCTGGATCGTCCGTCGGGTGTCAGCGCTGATCAGCAGCGGCGGGAATTCGACGCGCTGAACTGGCTCAATCGCAAACACCTGGCCACTCGATCGAGGGACAGTGAACTCGAAGCCCGCATCAACGCATACGAACTGGCGTTTCGGATGCAGGCGGAGGCTCCCGAACTGGTGGGTCTGTCTGGCGAGACCGCCGCCACCAGCCGCCTGTATGGACTCGATGATCCGACAACCGCCGGTTTCGGACGTCAGTGCCTGCTCGCTCGACGAATGGTGGAAAGCGGAGTTCGTTACACCATGCTGGTTCACGGTGTGCAGATCGGACCCCACAGTTGGGACGATCACGGCAACGTGCAGGCCGGCATGTCACGGCATTCTCGTGAGGTGGACCAGCCCGTCGCCGGACTGCTGACGGATCTGGATGAGCGAGGACTGCTGGACGAAACGCTGGTGGTCTGGGCGTCGGAGATGGGCCGCACTCCGTTCCGTAACGGTGGTCTTGGGAAGACGCCTGGTCGTGAGCACAACTCATGGAACCTGGTGATGTGGCTGGCTGGTGGCAATGTCCGAGGCGGGTCATCAGCCGGGACAACAGACGAATTCGGACTCCGTTCGGTCGGCGAGGAAATTCACATTCGAGACGTGCATGCCACCATCCTGGACCTGATGGGCCTGGACGACGAACGGCTGCGCTACCTTCACGCCGGACGACTCCGTCGACTGACCGACATCGGCGGCCAGGTGCTTGATGAAATCATCAGCTGATTCCCGCGTCTCGGACGCACACGGCTATCGTGAGAACAGACCAGAGCTATCTCAGGGAATTCCCGGGCAAGGAAGGATCGCCATCTATCAGCATGGCGGAATCGAACAGGGAATATGGCAGGTTCAATGAACGCTGCCGGTTGGGCCAACAGGGTGAGATGACCGCTCGACATCACCGGCCGATCTCGGCGAATTGGTGACGTGGATTAATCAGGGCGTCCCAGGATTCCTTCGTGAAGCACTGTCGTAGCCACCCTCGCAAGGCGTGGCCTTCCGCAACGTCAGTATGGCTTACCCGGCGAGCAGGCCTCCGGCTCGTCGATCGGGGAGCATGACTGTGCTGACTCCGCGCTGACGGAACATTTCTGCCAGATGCTGGTGGCAGGTCAGGAATAGAATCTGCTGGCTGCGGCCGGTTTGCCGCAGCAATTCTTCAATGGCGGCGACTGTTCGCTCGTGGTCGAAGTTGACCAGCACGTCGTCGAGCACCACCGGGAGCTCGACGCCTGTGTTTGAGTAGTGCTCAATCAGGGCCAGTCGAATCGCGAGAAACAACTGCTCGCGCGTGCCGCTGCTCAGGTTCCCGACCATCAGCGTGTTACCGTCAACATCGTCCACGCACAGCGTGCGGCGGCCCAGCGGCGTCCAGATGTTGTGGTAGCGACCGCCACTCAGACGCTGCAGGTACTCCTTGGCCCGCGCGAGGATGGGAGGCTGATGATTCTGTTCAAAGTCCATGCGCAACTCTTCCAACGTGTGGGCCGACCAGTCCAGCGCGAACCACTCCTCGGCAAGGCCGCTGATCTGCGAGAGAAGCTGTTCCCGCTCGAATCGCAGTTCAGCGGACGTCTGATCGTTTTCCAGCATCTCGGTTTCACGTTTGAAGCGGCCAAGGTTTTCGAACGCGTCTTCAATGTCCAGGGCCACGTCGTCGAGTTCTTTTCGAATGGTCTCAAGGCATTGCTCATTCTGCTGGGCGTCGTAGTCTTCCAGATCACTTTCCACGATAGCCATGGCCTGATCGGACGAGGCCACTGATGCGAGTTCGTCCTTCGCCCGATCAAGATGTTCCTGCAGTTCGAAGCGGCGTTCGAGCAGGCCTGCCCGCTCCTCAAACTCGTCAAGTGAGACGGCGCCGCCACGCACGAGAATCGCGTCCTGCTGAGCCTGCAGACGCTTGATTCTGGCGCTGTACTTCGCCGATTCACGCTTGCGGGCGCGCGCTTCGCGACGCAGTCGTCGTTGCTCGCGACGCGATTCGGACAGACGGCCAAGTTGCTCTTTCCATTCATCGAGGATGTCCAGCGGCGCCGAGTAATCGCGGTCCCAGCATTGCAGCCGGTGCCCGAATTCTTCGATTCGCCTGCGAAAACGACCAACGATGCGACGAGAATGATGTGCGTCGTCTTCCAGCGCAGTGATCTGCTGCATGAGCAACGCGGACCGGCCGACCAGGTCTCGCTGTGTCATGGCCTCATCGATGTCGATCGTCTCGTCGAGCCCCTGTTCCACCAAATGGCTGCACCAGTTTTGCCGTGCGGCTCCAAAGTCGCGCTGGACGTCACGTAGACGATGTCGCATTTCGACCAGCTCCGACCGCTTCTGCTCAACCCAGTTCTCCAGCACCACCATTTGCTCAAGTTCCCGCAGCCGATCCAGGCATTCACGAACAAGGTCCGCTTCGGACTGTGAGGACGATGGTCGTATCGCGGCGACCTGCCGAATCAGACTGTCGGCCTGGGTCGTTGCACTGGACGTTTCGGGAACCCCGGCATCGGTTTCACTCTTCAGCAGACTGGAAATCATTGGTGCCACGTGCGAGAGCGACGCGCGCGTTTCTTCCAGTCGTTGTTCGAGTTCCTGCAGTTCGTTCCGGATGAGTTTTCGTGCCTGTTCGAATCCACCTTCGAAATGTCTGCGCAGCGCCCAGGTCAGGCTGTAACAGCAAACACCCAACAGCATGTATGCCACACCCGCAATTCCGTTCGTCGTCAAACCTGTACCCAGCCCGATCAGTCCAACTGAGATCCCCATAACGGCCATTGCCGAAAACACCGCATACACCCATTGAGGCAGCGCCGGATCGATCTCCAGTCGTTGAAGCTGACGCGTCAGGCCGATCTTCCGTTGCGTCAATTCCGTCTTACGAATCCGCAACCGACTTAAGTCTTCAAGCTGATCCAGTTCTTCGCGTGTTTGATTGATGGCATCGTCGATCGAAGTTTCGCCGATCTGATTCTGCAGACGCAGGAGCTGTTCCTGTCGGCGGTGAAACTTGACCGACAGACGTCGGTAGTTGCGTTTCAGGCTGCGGCTGCGCGCGTCGAGCGTTCTGTATTCGCCGGCTCGGCGCGACAGACAGCCGCCGGTTGCATGCGAGACGTCCACATTCTGAAGTCGTTCCGTGGACCACTCGTCGCCCAGTTCCATCAGTCGCTGGTCGAGTTGATGACGCAGCTCATCAGCCTGGTTGTCCGACTGATCGGCCAGCTCAATGAGTTCGGCGATCCATTCACGTTGATCGACGAACGCCTGCAATGCCGGTGCGTAGCGGCAGAATTCCGGGTCACATTCAATCTGTTCGGCCTGGGCTTTCAGTTGCCGAGCTTCTTCCCGCAATGCCTTGCGACGGCCGCGAATGGCCGCCAGTTCACTTTGGAGCTGCTGCAGACTCGAGAGGCCCTGTGCGGGAAAGTCAGGCAGAGACGGCAGCTTCGCCAACTCCCGTTCATACTCACGCACCTTGCGCCACGGCTCATGAGCGAGCTTCATGTACTCGTGCCCGTGATGCTGCTGCTCGAGTCCGTGTTGTCGCTCCTTCAGGTCAACGATCGTTTCTTCCCAGCGCTCGCGCTCCACAACCAGCAGTTCGTACCGCTGGCGGACTCCGGCGAATTGCTCAAGCTGCTGATCGATTGCCGCAACTGCCTGCCACGCGTCGGCCAGACGTCCCGAATCGGCATCGGGATCCAGGATTTCGTCCCGGGCTGCCTGAACTTCACAGATCTGATCCAGCAGTTGTTGACCGTCGAGACCCAGTGAAAGCGAGTAAATCTGCTCGGCGACTTCATCGGCTTCGAGAGTCGCCAGTTCCTGCAGTTCGTGCAGGCCGACTGTGAAGATGTTGTCAAAAACGGACTCACTGACGTCCGACACAAGCTCCGCGGACAACGCACCGGCTTCGAACTCTTCGTCGGCCGTGCTATCTTCGTCGACTGGTCGAGCGGTCACACGACCGCGGGCCTGATCCTGACCGATCCGGCGCAACAATAGGGAACCCGGCCCATGCTGAAGCTGCACTGACCCACCCCAGGGACGTGAGGAATCACCAGTGATGGGTCGACCACCGTCATCCGGCGAGAAGCCATACAGGACCCCACGGACGAACCGCATCAATGTGGTCTTGCCGGCTTCGTTCGGCCCATAGAAAACGCTCAGTCCCGCAGGGTCGACCGGCAGGTCGAGATCCTGCCATGCCCCAAAACGCTCGACATGAATCCGTTCAAGTTTCATCCGGTTCCCTCCGGCTGTTTCTCGTGACCGCCGTTCCTGGCTAGTACCCCACTTGTCGCTTGCGACCTGGAGACTCACATTGATTCTGACGAGTCTCCGAACCACTCCGTTCCCTTCACATGGGCTGCCGTTGCGACCGATGAATGGTCGACTCGGCTCGCAAGAGATTCGAGTCGTTTGAACCACGGGGTGGCTGGTTGACTCGTGTCTGCGTCGTGCCGACTCAACACCGAACGCACAACCGATGGCTCTCGATCGAGGCGCTGCAGAAATCCCGATAGGAAGGGAGAGTCAACCACATCATCTGATTCCGAGTCGCCGGTGTCGGCCTCGCCGATGTTGTCCAGCGGCAGAAGTGTCAATTGGTGTGAAGCGAACGCCCCTTGGTCGATCGAGCTATCAACGCTCAGCAGTTCAAACAGCTCAGCTTCGGCCTCGGTAGTGTGCAGTGATTCGTGCAGTTCTCCGTTGCCCTTGATTCGCCAGTCGAGCAGCAGGACCTGCACCGACTCCATCGCTTTCAGGTCCTGCATCATCTGACGCATGCAGTTGATAAGCAGGTCCAACGTTGAGGTGTTGTCCACCCGAATGTTCAGACGCTCGCGTCGCACGGAAGAGACGGGCAACATGTCGATTGAAACCGCATTGTTCGCTTCGATCTGCACCAGCGAAACGCCCATCGGCCCAAAGTCAGTTCCGGTCAGGGCGACGGCCGCTCCCGGACAATGTGCCACGCGATCCGGTTGAACGACCTGAATTCGACGAAACGGACGCGGCAAAGCCAGGTAATTGACGTGGCATTTCGAGAGCCACTGCTCGACGTGCTGTTCAGACGGCGGCAATCCATCGGTCGTGAAAGCTGGTGCGACACCCACATGAAACGGCCCGATTCTGGACTGTCCGGTCGATTCTTCGGGCCAGGCATCCGACGATGTGGCATCCGGAGAAGCTCCCAGGCACGCCTGGACGGAAGCCAGAACCTCGCCGTGCTGCATCACGGCAATCGGTTCATCAACCTGCGGATCGAACACGGTGACAATATCTGGCAAACGAGGGATCGCGTGCCACGCCGGGGTGGGGTCGGAACAGCCAGGAACGGCGATCACCTGAACGCCGGAGTCCGCCAGACACTCGAATCCCGCCCGAAGCGCCGCACGAGCTCGCAGGCTGCGATCCGCTTCACAGAATGTGTCGCCGCTGAGCAGCAGGAAGTCGACGTCCTGAACGACGCACGCTTCAACAATCTGCTGCCATGCTGCGCCGGCGGCATCAAGCAGGGCCGCCCGTAATTCCTCGTCGCGGGCCGCGACAATATCACGAGCCTGGTGGTCCACCAGGACGCCGGCTGCATGAATAAAAGTGAGCCTGTTTGAGTTCATGGGCTGAGTCCTTTTACCCCGATGGGCAAGCCACAGTTGATATCCGCACAAGTGGGACGGGCCTCCGAACCCATCCGAACGAATGGGTATCTCCGCCGCGAAACCCGGCGGGAAGTCCAGTCTAGTGGTTGACCGGATTTCACAGAAAGAGCGGTTGCCCGTGCCTGCTGGATGCGATTCCCGGCCACATCCACACGAAAGGGCCACTCTCTATCTGTCCCGACCGGCACAATCGCTGCATGCTGGCAACCTTGCGCAGCGATCACTGTACGTTTGGATGGAATCGCCGCACTGAGCATGACTGCGGGCTAATGTCGTTCTCAGGAAACGTCTTTACTGTGGGACAACGGCGGTCCACACCACGTTACTCCAGACGAGCCACGAGCCGATGGGTCAGCACACTGACACACAGACGATCGCCGGAATCGAGCATGGGCTCGACTCTGTCGAATCCGCGATCGCCGAGCTGCGGTCCACGGATGCGGCGGCGTCACACGCGGATCGCCTGGTGGGGTACTAGACCAAACTTGCGGAGAAGGCTGAGCAAATCGACCGGACGACCAGCGAGTCGCACCTGGTATCGCCAACTCCGACTCCCCCTCCCAAACGACCCAAAGGGCGATTGCTGATCGGTGCGTTCCTGATGGGACTGTTACTGGCCGGGTTTTACATCGTCTGGGACGGCATTTTTCGCTACCAGGCATACGGAATTGTCGAAGCCACTCTGATACCGGTGGAGTCTCCCGCAACTGGGATCATCCGCAATCTGTATGTGACGGAAGGTGATCATTTTCGCGCCGGCGATCTGCTCGCCGCTATTGATAACGTGTCAATTGAGCACGAACTGGAACGCACACGGGAAGAACTGCGTCTGACGGAGGCTCGACTCGACGCACAAGTGTCTGAACTGCGTCTCGACACGCTGAAGCGATCTGTCCTGCGGAAATGGAACATACACGACAATGCGGCCGAATTATTCGAACTGGCGGGCCGATTGCGACAGCACACCGCTGAGGCTGCCTGGCACGAAGGCCAACTCGCACGGCCGATCCGACTGGACCAGAACAGCGCGGACTCGACCGAACAGCTTGAGCGCGCCCAGTACTCTCTGAAGGGTGAACGCGAACTAATCGAACTGCTGACGAAAGCTGTCGATGAACTGACAGAACGCCAATCCGCCATACCACCTCAGGAGTCGGTGGACTTCGAGCAGATGCGTCCGGCCCGAGCGTACGCGTTCACGACCGCCATCTGGGGCAGTCATTGGTTCGCGGCTCGGCGGAGGGCTCGCTGAAGCTGTTTGCGGTTGGCTCGTTCTCGGCGTTCATCGACCCGGTAGGTGCGAATGTCGTCCGGGTGATTCTTCCGCCAGACATCCGGACGCAGTTGTTCGTAGTTCAACTCGCCGGCGAGCAAGGCGTCCAGAACACCCTTCACGTACGACCACACGTGCAGA
>CAYSJO010000597.1:0-5284 GCA_964431285.1 uncultured Planctomycetaceae bacterium | reverse complement strand
GTCCGGACGCCGCCTGGACTCCCGAGATGTTCTGTGGCGTGGCCGACGGATTGCCCGAACAAGTGCAGCTGGCGCGTCGTCTGGCATCCGAAGGCTGCCTGGTGGCAATCCCCATGCTGATCAGCCGTAGTGACGAGTTGTCGGGGAGTCCGTACGTGCGTTACACGAACCAGACGCATCGCGAGTTCATTTACCGGCAGGCCTTCGAAATGGGACGCCATGTCATTGGTTATGAGGTGCAGAAGGTGCTGGCCGCGGTCGATCTGTTCGAACAGCTTGGCAAGCGTCTGGGCGATCGAATTCCAATTGGCGTGGCCGGAATCGGTGAAGGCGGGCTGTTGGCTTTGTACTCAGCGGCACTCGACCCCCGTATCGACGCAACGCTCGTCTGCGGTTACTTCCAGCAGCGGGAAGCCGTGTGGGAAGAACCGATCTACCGAAATGGCTGGGGCCTGGTGTCCGAGTCCGGCGACGCCGAACTGGCCGGGATGATTGCCCCACGGCGTCTGGTCATCGAAGCGTGCCGTGTTCCTGAGTCTGCCGGTCCACCTGCAACACGAGCCGGCCGCGGTAGCGGGGCGGCTCCCGGACACATTGAGAACAATACGCTGGGTATGGTTCGGGCTGAATTCGACCGCGCCGCTCCATTCTACAAAGGACTCGACAGTCCCGATGAATTCGTACTTGTGTCGAGCGGTGAGGGTGACGGTGCCGGTGGAACGGAGTCGGCCATCGACGCATTTGCCGCCGGACTGGGTCTGGCCGGCAGCATTCCCGAGAAAACCGAGGCGTGGGTGGCAGTGGACACACTTGTTGATAAAGCGCACACCTCAATGAACAGTGCCGCCGAACGAGAACGGCGGCAGTTCAACGAACTGCAGGTGCATGTGCAGAATCTGCTGCGGCTGAGTCCTAAGGTGCGCGACGAAAAATGGAAGGCGGATTACTCATCGGTCGACAAGTGGCTCGCGTCGGGCAACAGTCTCCGCGACTGGGTCTACGACGAACTGATCGGCCGGCTGCCAGAGTCGAACATGCCACTGAACCCGCGCACGCGGAAGGTCCTCGATACCGACAAGTACGTAGCGTACGACGTTGTCCTGGACGTTTATCGCGACGTGATCGCGTCCGGCATCCTGCTGCTGCCAAAAGACCTGAAGACCGGCGAGAAGCGGCCGGTGGTCGTGTGTCAGCATGGTCTGGAAGGTACGCCCATGGACACGATTTCACGTGAGGCGAGACCGTTTCGACCCTACAAGGCCTTCAGTGAAGATCTTTGTCATCGTGGTTTCATCGTCTACGCGCCGCAGAACCCATATCGCGGCCGGGATCGATTCCGGACGCTGCAGCGCAAGTCGAATCCATTGAAGCGATCATTGTTCAGTTACATCATTCCGCAGCACGACCGGACGCTGGAATGGCTCGCGACGCTACCCAATGTCGATGCCGACCGCATCGCTTTCTACGGGCTGTCCTACGGAGGCAAGACTGCCGTACGTGTCCCGCCGATGGTCGATCGCTATTGCCTTTCAATCTGCTCAGCCGACTACAACGAGTGGGTCAAGAAAAACACGAGCAATGAAGATCGTTACAGCTATGTGTTCACCGGCGAGTACGAGATCTTCGAATGGAATATGGGACACGTGGCCAACTATGCCGAGCTGTCCATGTTGATGACTCCCAGGCCCTTCATGGTTGAGCGAGGGCATCGTGACGGCGTCGCTCCTGATGAATGGGTCGCCTGGGAATTTGCCAAAGTCCGCCGTCATTACGACTACCTGGGCATCGGGGACCGCACGGAAATCGAGTTCTTCAACGGTCCACACACAATCAATGGGCAGGGCACCTTCCGCTTCCTGCATCGGCATCTGGATTGGCCCGAACCGGCTTCAGTGCAGTAAGGCGAGCAATGCCTCAACAGCTACTTCTCGTCAGCAGCTCCCGTTGTCATCCGCACGGATACCTTGAGCACTGCGAGTCTGAGATACGTGAACTGTTCGCAGCGTCATGCGAAGTGCTGTTCGTTCCCTACGCTCGACCGGCCGGTCATTCACACGATGAATACACGGCCGTTGCGCGCGAACGCTTCCAGCAGATGGGATTACGTGTGCGCGGCGTTCACGAGTTCGCTGATCCACGGACCGCCGTCGCACAGGCACAGGGAGTCTTCATTGGCGGGGGCAACACGTTTGTGCTCTTGCGCGATCTGTATGCCCACAACTTAATTCCGGTTCTCCGTGAGCGGATTCAGGCGGGGATGCCATACATGGGTACGTCGGCCGGTTCCAACATGGCCGGCCTGTCTATTGGAACATCGAACGACATGCCCATCGTTCATCCGCCGTCATGCAAGGCGCTCGGCGTCGTTCCGTTCAATCTCAACCCGCACTACCCGAGTGCCCCGCCCGACCCGAGTCACAAAGGCGAAACCCGCGACGACCGCATTGCCGAGTTTCACTTCTTTAATCCGCAACCGGTCGTCGCCCTGTACGAAGACGGCATGCTGCGCGTCTGCGGAACGGACGTCACACTTATCGGAAAGCAGCACGCACTGCTGTTCCGGCCGGGAGAGTATGTCGAGCGAGTTCCCGTCGGTCCGATTCCGACGGAGCTCCTGGCGGCGAAGGTTTCTGGCACGAGCTGCGAAGCCGCCAATGATTAAGAGCCCGGCCTGCAAACTCAGGCCGGGCTCTTTCGCTTCACATACCGCCGTTGCCGCGATCAGATCACATCCAGCAGCAGGTCATCAAACGTCGTGAACGTCAGGGCGTTGTCAATCTCGGCCGCGTCGGCCACGATGTCGCCACCTGTGAGTGTCGAGCCATTGCCGCCTGCGGTAACGCTATCAACACCCTGGTTGCCGTCGACGGAATCATCTCCGTCTTCGCCCAGAAGCGTGTCGTTGTTCTCCTGACCATCGAGCGTGTCGTCGCCGTCACTGCCCAGCAGCACATCGTTGCCGAAGCCCCCACGCATCGAGTCGTTACCGGTTCCGCCACGCATCGTGTCGTTGCCTCCACCGCCATCCAGGACGTCGTTGCCCGTCCCACCGTCCAGAACGTCATTGCCAGCTCCACCCAGCAGTGTGTCGTTGCCGGCGTTGCCGAGCAGCGTGACCGAACCGGAGAACACGACTCCCGACAACCGGTTGTTACCGGCGCCACCAATCAGGACACCACCCTCAATGCTGATCAGACTGTCTGTGCCCAGGCCTGTCACCTGCGTGTCTGTCAGAACCTGATTGCGATCCACCTCCTGCTGCACGCGGTCATTGCCGTCACCGCCGTCCAGCGTATCGCCAAAAGCACTACCGATCAGAGTGTCGTCACCAGCCCCACCGCGTAGAGTGACTCGGATGGGCGACTCAGCGGCGTTCAGCACATTGCCGGAGTCACCGCCGACCAGCAACACACCAGTCACCTCGCCAAAGACCATGTCTGTGCCGTTACCTGTAATACGCGGCCTGCCGCTGACCGACGTTACCGTGAGGTCGGTGTCAGCAGTTTCAGTCAGGACCAGTCTGCCCTGGTTGCCAAACAGACGATCCGTACCGGCTCCACCCGACAGAGTGTCGTTGCCACGATGACCGCGAAGCTTGTCGTTTCCATCGCCACCCCGCATGACGTCGCGACCACTGCCCCCGAACATTCGGTCGTTGCCACCACCACCTTCGATGACGTCATTGCCAGACTTGCCGTTCAAACGGTCATTGCCGGAGCCGCCCAGGATCGTGTCGGAACCGACGGAACCCGTTACAAACAGCCGGCCCGTGAACGCCGTTCCATCCACGCGGGATCCCTGTCGCCGAACGATATCCACTTTAACTCGCTCGACATTCGCAAGTGCGTCGGCACCAGCCTGCGTGTCCGTGATTATGGCATTCTGAGTACTCACAGTGAGGACAACCATGTCCGAACCATCGCCACCGTCCAGCGAATCAGCTCCGCGACTACCGATCAGCGTGTCGTCCCCACCGCCACCGACGAGAGTCACTGGTCCATTGAACTGTGACGCATCCAGGGTGTTGTCCGAACTGCCGCCCATCACGATGAACTGCGTCATCCCGGCGATGAAGTCGTTTCCAATTCCGCTCAGGCGGGCACCGCTGTTTGTCGTGCGGATGCTGATATCCGCGTCGACTTCTTCCTGCAGCGTATTGAGACCCCCGCCGCCCAGAATCCGGTCGTCTCCCGATCCACCGCCCAGTGTGTCGTTGTTCCCCTGACCGTCAACACGGTCATTGCCGGCCTCGCCGGCCATGAGGTCCGCACCGTTACCACCGAGCATCCGGTCATCGCCTGGCCCGCCCGTGATCGTGTCGTTGCCAGCGCGACCATTGAGGAAGTCATCGCCCTGTGAACCAACGATAGAGTCATTGGCGGAACTGCCAATGACGTGGACACTGCCCTGCGTGAAGGTCACCGCGGTAAAGTCGATCGCGACCGTGTCGCCGACCAGCCGGACCTCTTCGACGTTAGCAAACATGTCATTGCCGCCGGCACCGGTTGACATGCCGTCTGTCACGACAAAGGTGCCACCACCAGTCGCCAGCAGCAACCGGTCGTTGCCAGTTCCACCATCGATGCTGTCGTCGTTGGACAGCGAGCCGCGGATCGTGTCGTTACCGGCACCGCCAACGGCGGTCACTTCTCCGGAGAAACCATCGGCATCGATCAGGTTGTTGTTGCCGTTTCCGGTCAGGACTGCTTCTACAGTGTCGGCAGCTTCCAGCGTGTCCGTTCCCAGACCGGTCACCGTTGTTGTAGTTCCCGTCGATGACAGTGTCAGACTGCCGGAAACCGTTTCCACGAGAGTGGTCGTTCCCGATCCGCCGTCCATCGAGTCGCTGCCTCCACCACCAGTCAGCGTGTCATTACCCGCTCCACTGACGATCGAATCGTTCCCGGCGCCGCCACTCATGGTGTCATTGCCACCGCCGCTGCTGATTGTGTCGGCACCTGAGCCACCATCAATTGCCAGGTCCACAGTCAGAGCACTGGCATCGATCGTGTCATTGCCATCGTTAGCGTTAACTGTAAGCGTCGCAGCAAATCCGGCCGCGAGTGACGAAAGCGTAACGTTATCGGCACCGCCTCCAGTGTTGATCGTCAGCGATCCCGTCGGGTTGTCGAATGTCGTGGACTCAAAGGTGGTGGTGTTGCTCGTCAGTACGTTCTGAGCACCGTTCAATGCCAGCGTCGCGTCGTCGGCCGTATCCGGCAGGTTCAGCGTCAGGTCCTGTGTCGCACTGTGCGTCAACGGATCGAGACCGGTGAAGTCGATC
>CAYSJO010000596.1:0-4500 GCA_964431285.1 uncultured Planctomycetaceae bacterium | reverse complement strand
CCCGGCGTCGGCAGCACGGACGGGATACGCGTCATCGGTGGTTAGAGCAAAATCGTTGACAAGCTCTGGCAAGGTTAGGAACTGCATTCCGAAGAACAGGCTGCCTTGGTTGTCGTCGCTGTTCATCCCATTGTGTCGCCGATAGAGACTTCGCCACTCAGACGGCAACGGAAAGGCAAGCGTCGCCTCAGCCTCGGCGATCTCAGAGTCAGACGCTGGCGGGTTAAGACTCCCGACTATCCCCGACGCATGTTGCGCGAGCCAGCCCTCGATGCGATTCCATGATGTGTGGGACATGTGTCAACGTACCTGGTCGCGTCTCCTGAAATAGTGAAACGGAGTCGCTAGACGTTCGTCAAACGGTCGTTTGGGTTTGCGGTTCCGCAATCGATGAGTTGATGGAACACAACCGTCAAACATGCTTGGCTGATTGCTCATGACCCCCGTAGGGTCAAAAAACTCCGCCGTGCTGTTTGCCAAGACATTTGGGACTTTTCGGGGTCGCGTACCGACCTGAATTTATACTGAAAGACGCCGTTGCTCATGTCAATTCACACCACAGAAACAACCATGACGTGCAAACAAATCATTCTCGGACTGCGAATGTTGACAGTCATCACTTTATTCGTCGCGTTGACGCCCCTAGCGCGCGCCGACGAACCGATCGATATCGGCAATCGCCGCGAGTTGTTTGTAGATCGACATCTGATCGACAAGCTGGATGGTGCGCGGCTCAAGCTGCACACGCCGCGGGACGCGGGAAAGGTGTTCGTTCTGGACCGGCCATGGGAAGGATTCGGTGGGTATCCGACTGTGATTCACAACGGCGGAAAGTTCCAGCTCTACTATCGCGGCAAGACGGGAATGACCAACGCTGGCAACCCGGACGAGACGACCTGTTATGCCGAATCCGCCGATGGCATTCGTTGGACCAAGCCAAACCTGGGCCTCTTCAAAGTGCATGGCACACGCGAGAACAACGTCATCCTCGACAACACGTTCGCGCCGGTCTGCCACAACTTTGCTCCGTTCGTCGATACGCGCCCCGGCGTGCCGGCTGACCAACGCTACAAGGCGCTAGGTGGCACGTTCCCGGTCGAGTGGCGCAAGGAGCCGGATAGCGGCGGTCTGATGGCGCTGGTTTCGCCGGACGGGATTCGCTGGAAGTATCTCGCCAAGAAACCTGTGATCGACAAATCATTGCACCCGGCGAGGAACTGCGACACCTGCCAGGCGTCCGTGTTCTGGTCGCAGCACGAGCAGTGCTATGTCTGCTACGTCCGCGTGTGGAAGAACTTTGGCAGAGAGAAACTCCGTCCCGGTTTCACTGGCGATACACGCTGGATCGGCCGCACCACGTCGCCCAATTTCATCAACTGGAAACCGATCGAGTTCATGGAGTACACGCCCGATGCGTATCCAGACCAGTTGTACCTGCCGAACACGCAACCGTACGCGCGAGCCCCGCACATTTACATGGCCATCACCGCGCGGCTGAGTGACCATCGGCTTGTCATCACTCCCGAGCAGGCCAAGACTCTGGGAGTTCCCAAAGGCGCCTGGCGGGATACGTCGGACGCAATCCTCATGACAAGCCGAGGCGGACTCCGCTACGACCGCCCTTTCATGAGCAGCTATCTCCGCCCCGGCCCCGGCCCGCGGAACTGGGTCACGCGGTGCACCTATCCGGCGCTGGGAATCGTCCAGACCGGAACGGACGAACTTTCGATCTATGTCGCGCGCGACAATGCCCCGGCTACCGACCACATCCGTCGCTACACAATCCGGCTCGACGGTTTCGCATCCATTCACGCGCCTTACGAGGGCGGCGAGTTCGTCACACGACCGTTGCGATTCGAAGGCGACCGCTTGCAGATCAACATGTCGACGTCGGCATCGGGCTGGATTCGATGCGAAGTTCAGGACGAAGGCGGCACACCGCTCCCTAGATTGGCGCTCGGCAGCAGCAGCGAAATGGCAGGTGACGAAATCGCACGCACGGTGACTTGGAAGACGGGTAGCGACCTCAGCCGGGTTTCGGGGAAACCCGTTCGGTTGCGCTTCGTGATGAAGGATGCGGACATTTACTCGTTTCAGTTTACGAGCAACGAATGACCAGTGAAAACCCGATCGGCTGAGATCCCAAAAATCCCGACAAAGTCCTGACACCTTTTCTCAATCTCACACCCGTTGTGATTGGCCAATATGGAGCTACTTATGACCCCAAACCGGTTTCCCCGTGTGCTGACGATCGTGAGTGTAATGGCCGCGTTGCTTGTTGGTACGTGGTTGAGCATTAAGCCACGTGTGATTGCAGGTGAAGCAGCAGGAACGAGCAAGTCTTCCGAGTCGACATCGGTTGAGGCTCCGTATGTCAATGTGATGGACTTCGGTGCTCACCCTGACAATGACGACAATACCGTCCAGATTCAAAAGGCCATCAGCACGGGAAAGAAGGTCGTCGTCCCGCCAGGAAACTATGCCGTGAACGGGACGCTGGACATCGGCGAACGCCAGTATCTGCATCTGTCGCACGGCGCGTGGTTGCGGCGACTGGCTGATCGTACAAAAAACACCGAACCAGTTGTGCGGCTGACGGGGAATTTCTCGAGGCTGACCGGCGAAGGCGAAGCGTGCGGCGTGTCTTCGGATAACGCCAGCGGCGGTCGCACGGGTGACGACATCATTAACAACGGCGTCGTCAATGTCGGGCCTGCCAAAGTCGTCTACGACAACATCAACTTCTGGGTGATCGATTCGATCTGCATCAAGGGAAGCACGACGGCCTGGAGTGCCTACCAGAAAAAGCCGTATCCCGACGAGGTCGATAAGAACGAGTTGCTTACGCTCGTCTGCAGTGCGTCTCTCTCGGCTCGGCGCGGCAGTTGCTATCTCGGCCGGGTCTCGAATTGCCTGTTTCAGTACGGCGGCGTGGCCATCAAGGCCAACCCGATCTGCAACGGCAACATGTTCACCAACAACCACTTCTACCGCGTCACCCACAGTTGTTACTTTTCCGACGACACCACAGAGAACCTGTTTACCAACTGTTTCGTGCATGGCGATCCTGGCGTAACCGTCATTCGTTTACAGGGCACGGGCTACAACCATTGCTACGGCGTGATGGCCGAACCAGGCCCGACCGCACGGAACGGACGCTACACTCGATACTGCGACGTCTCGGCCGACTCATTCCAAAACGTGATCATCGGCCACGGCAACACGGGCCACAGCTACATTAACAAGAGCAAATCGTCGCTCATCATCTCACACGCCGCGTTAACCCACAGTCGAGGGGCCGGATTCGGTTCGCTTTCGACGAATTCGTTTCAAGCGAAAAACGCCACGATCGAAAAGCTCAATTCGCCGCACAAAGTCGAAACTACCAGCGAGCACCGTGACGTCTTCATCAAAACGTTCACACCGAGCTAGCCAACCGAATTCCAGGACGTGCTGAAGTTCACCTGCGATTCGGCCAATCAAGTTTTCATGATCGAACTGAGCGTCACATCGAGTCACGCCAGCAGCAGCAACCACAGTTCGGCGAAGTTCATCGTCAGCGGCAAACGCGGATCGGATAAATCCGTCAGCGCCTCGGTCGACCGCATCGGCGGCAACGAATCTCTTCAGTGCTGTACGCAGGTCAAAAACAACGAAGTCACCGTGCAGATCAAACCTTCCTATTATCTGCACGGCCAATTCATTATCCGAGTCGACTCGAAGAGCAGCGGAAAGAGCGCATTGTCGAAGCTCTAATCGCGCAACTAAAGGAAGACAAGCAAATATGAAACAGCACGCGATCTGTATGACGATTCTCGTCGATCTCCTGTGCCCATCGTGGTCCGCGTGCGCCGACGAAGACATTCTGACCATCGACGTTTGCCCCAGTACGCGGGCCCATTTTCGCAACGACTGGTCGCTGATCTTTCCGTTGAAGCAGGGCAGGCTGATGCTGGTTTGGTGTGAGTATTACGCGCCCAGTACTGAGCATCTTCTTCTCGAGCGCAAAAGCAACTACCTCGATGCAGCGGCTTGTCGCATCTCGGCGAGGATTTCGACTGACAAGGGCCGGACATGGAGCGAGACGTTTACGCTGCAGGACAACACAGCACGACTGAATGTCAAGCATCCGAACTTGCTCCGGCTGGCGTCCGAACCGAACAAAATTCTCATGTTCTTCACGAGCCGCCAGGTAGACGGACGTGACATCCGCATCTTTATGAAACAGTCGACCAACGAATGCGAGTCGTGGAGCAGGCCCGTCCAGATTTCCACACTGGGTGGCACGCATTTTCTGATGGCCGACCGTGTTCTTCAGTTGCCGAGCGGAAGGGTCCTTTTGCCAACGTTTCAATCGATTCGGTGGTTTCCGTTCGACGCGTTTTGCTATTTCTCGGACGACGCAGGAAAGACCTGGCACGTCAGCAAAGAGAAAATGAAACTCTCCGGCCATGGTGCTCAGGAACCGTCGATTGTTCGGCTGCAAGACGGAAAGTTGCT
>CAYSJO010000595.1:0-3769 GCA_964431285.1 uncultured Planctomycetaceae bacterium | reverse complement strand
AGCGGATGTTGAAATCATGTGCCGCAAATTGGCGGACCAGCAGATCAAGCAGTTCGGGTTGTGTCGGTGGGTTGTCGCTGTGTTGAAGATCGAGTGGTTCAACGAGTCCGCGACCCATCATCACGAACCACAGGCGATTGGCGATGTTTCTGCAGAACAGTTCGTTGTCGGCGGTCGCGAGTCCGGATGCCAGTTCTCCCAGCGGGCTGAATTTCGGGATGCCTGGGGTACGGGTTTTCGTATCGGCCGGTCGGGCATACTCCTCGCCTTTTTCGAAGACCGCGATCTCCACTTCCGACCCGCCCGGGATGGACAGTGCCGTCTGCATGGGAAGCTGTTCGAAGACTGACAGGTATTCCTTCTTCTGCGTCATCTGCATTTCTGACACGGCCGGAAACTTGACGTCGCGGCGGGGCTGCATGTTCTCAAATATCATATGCAGACCCTGAAAGTGCTTTTGTTCGTATTCACTGATCGTCAGATGGTTGTGGCATTGAGCACACTGCAGATCCACTCCGGCCAGCAGGCGACCGACGTCGCGCGTCAGACCTGGGATGTCCACGGGTGCCATGGCCCCTTCTTTGGTCAACCGCGCCGTCAGAAAGAATGCGGCGCCTCGCAGGTTCGGGTCTTCAGCGTTGGCTCGAATCAGAGCCTGTGCCATTTGATCCCAGGGCAGGTTGCGTTCAAACGCTGTGCGCAGAAATCGCGTCCATTCGTCGTTGACATTCCGACGTTCCATCAGCACGGCGTGAAACAATTCGCTCATGCGCCGGGCATACTCAGGGCTTTCGAGTCGCTCATCGATCAGCCGTTGCCGCTTGCCCGCCGACGCGTCACTCAGAAATGCCCGTGTCTCAGTAGTCGTCGGGATACGTCCAGCCAGATCGAGCCAGACACGGCGATGGAATTCCGCGTCGTCCGACCGCCCGGCGAGCGTTATGCCGCCTGCCTGCTGTTCGATCAGTTGATCGATCCGGGCGTGGAGCGGTTCGTCGGCAACTGCGAGATTCAGGCAACCGAGAATCAACAGAGCACTGGCACTGAGTCGAATCATTTCGGCCCTTAGCGAACCTATGTGGATTAGCATCATCGCTCATGAAACTGGCGTCGGTACAGCCATCCGGTACGTCGTTGAGTTTGTCGTTCACCGGGAGCCAAAGACCCCGTCACAACCATGAAGGTCCCATACACGAACAGGGGAACTGACACGACACGTACTGGTGAAGAGATAGCCGCGTAAGTCGCGAAACCCAGAACTGCCCACCCCAAACACCGGTAACGCCTCGTCCGGTAGTACTCGACCAGCAAGTGCTCACGTGATGTGTCGAGTTTTGCCAGCGCGAATTCAATTTCAGAATCAGTCAGTCCGCGTTCCAGAAGGTAAGACTCGATGTGTCGCGGATGGCACTTCGACTGGGCCAACTCGCAAACACCTGCAACTTCCATCGTGGTCAGCTCCCGCATGACTGGGACTCTCTGCAATCAGTCGTCGTCAAGTTTCTCCAGTGGCTCGTCGAACACTTCAGTCTCCGTTTTCCCCTGAATCTCCGCAACCGCATCAATGGCTGCAGCCACTTCGTCCTTGCCCGAGTGGATCGCGAAATCCAGAGAGAATGTACGGGAGGCTCCGGCTGCGAGCTTTGGCAGACGTCCGGACTTGCGCTCCACACTACGGTTGTAGGGGAATCCAGTTGCCGGCTCGATTCCCGTGACGTAACCGTCTGCCTCAGCTGTGGTGTTCTTCCAGATGGTCAGGAACGGTAGCTGGCTCGTCGACCATTTAATTGATGTGGCGGTCTTTGCGTCGGCGGTTGCCAGCACGGCCTGCGTCTTGCCGTCTGCACCGGACAGCGGATGAATGAGATAGACCTGCTCGATGTAACCGGGCGTCGGTGCGTCGTACACGGGCCAGTTGTCGATCGACTTCGCTGCGTTGTCGTTCATGGGATGTACGCTCTTAGCGGCGACGTGAATCTTCGACCCCTTGCCCAGCAAGGGTCGGCCAAAGTTGCCGTGATAGATCAACTGCATCTCCTGGTCACCGGCACCGTGGTTCGTGACGCGGTCGCTGATCGTGAATGTGTTCGATCCGGCTTCCGTCCACAGCTCGGCTTGGAGTCTCAGCTTTGGTCCGAAAAACAGACGCTCATCCACAACGCCGCGAATACCGATGCGGTTGCCATCGAGCAATACCTGGACGTCATTCGCCGGGATGTTCCCGATCTTGCCGTGCAGGGTGAGCATCATCTCCGCAGTATCACCGGTGTTGGTTGTGAAACGATCGAGTCCGGGATGTCCGGCGAATTCGAGCCCGCAGCGGACCATCCATTCGTTGAAACCGTCCAGCCAGCCGAGCCCGCCGCGGCCTTCCAGATTGACGAATGACGGATGCACCGGGTCTTTGACCGGCGAATC
The DNA here is from genome assembly GCA_964431285.1 of uncultured Planctomycetaceae bacterium. GTDB lineage: Bacteria > Planctomycetota > Planctomycetia > Planctomycetales > Planctomycetaceae > CAUZFZ01. The sequence goes on along the minus strand of CAYSJO010000595.1, from coordinate 1,351 downwards.
CCAGCCGAGGCGCACATCGCCCGAGACAACTTCCAGGACGCTCATCCCGCGCGTGGGAATGACCGTGATACTCAGTCGGCCATTGTTGATCGTGACAAGTTCAACGCCTTCCTGTTTGCCACCGTGCAGTGTTATCTGCCGAACCGTGACACCTTCGGGGACTTTGGCTCGTACGTTTGGACGCAGTCGGGCGAGCAGGTCGATCGTCTCGCTGGTGCGTGTGACGGCAATGGCTGTTGGTTCGGCGGCCTGCGTCATCGTCGTCGCGGACAGGACCAGCAGGCATACGAGCGTGCGCGTCATGGTGTGTCTCCAAATGTGGACTTTGTGCGAGCGGCAGGCGGGAATTCACCTGACGTAGTTGAAGTCGTGAGACTTCAAATGAGTGGGGAGCAAGGCCTGAGTTCTGACGAATCCAGCTACGCCAGATCTGGCGATGCGATGTTTACTCGGCGCGCCACAACCATTCGAGTGACTCGGGCAGGATGGCACCGCCGTGGATTCCGTTGTGTGCACCCTCGCCACCGACAAAACAGTAATCGTATCGCGCGAACTTCAGTGCCGCGTCCATTTCCAGGTTGGCCAGCCACCAGCTGCCGTGTTCGTTGTCCAGGTCGTTGGAGCCACCTTGCAGAAACACGCGGAGGGGTTTTCGTTCCGTCTTGCGGATCAGCGCCGGATAGACGTGCCCACCGCGGATGTTCGTGAAGCTGCCGACATGGCTCAGAACATTGCGGAAGACATCCGATCGATGCCACGCGACCGTGAAGGCGCAGATGCCTCCGGATGAGATGCCACAGATTGTCCGATCCTGCGGTCGGTCCGACAGCCGATACTTCTTTCCGACTTCCGGCAGCATTTCGTCAATTACGAAACGAGCGTACTGATCGGTCAATGAGTCGTACTCGAAGCTGCGATTCGATGATTCCCACGGATTCTCAGGCAATCTGTCCGCGATGTGTCCCGGGTTGATGAAGATGCCGATCGTCACTGGCATTCGACCCGCCTGGATCAGATTGTCGAATACCACTGGCACACGAAAGTGCCCTTCTTCTTCGACGTACGCATGTCCGTCCTGAAACACCATGACAGCGGCAGGCTGTGATTCGTCGTACTGCTGCGGCACGTAAACGTGATACTCACGAATCGTGTCGGCGAAGATTGTGCTCTTGTGCGTGTGGAGAGTGATCGTTCCTCGCGGCACATCGGGCTGCCGCATGGAGTCCGGACCGAGTTTGTATGGCTCCTCGGCTGACACTGTTGTGTCTGTGGCGCGCATGGCTTCGTTCAGCGCAGACAGATTCCGCAGCAGTTTCTCCATGTCAGAGTTGATGTCGCCGGAATGGCAAGC
>CAYSJO010000594.1:0-5251 GCA_964431285.1 uncultured Planctomycetaceae bacterium | reverse complement strand
TGAGCGACCGTCTTATCGAGTCTTTTGAGCAAAACCACCAGAAATACGAATTTGCCGACGCGGGTGAAGATGATGCCGCCAGGCAACCCACCGTATTTGCAGCGGTAGCAAAGAGTGTCGCCTTTCGCCGGTCCCGTGATGTCCTGGACATAGAAGACATCGACGAAATCGCCCGACTTCAGCCCCGGTTTCAATTCGTCTTCGGCAGCGCGCCCAGGAATTGTGAACAGGAGGGCGAGAGAGAACAGCGCGGTGGTTTTCATACGGAAACCCCTGGCCAGGATTAGTTGAAGGATGGCTCAATCTTACGCGATGCCCCCGCCGCGTCCAGAGGCCGGCTCGCTGCCACGTGAACGGCGAAGCAATCGAAACTCACATCCAGTTGTCGGCGCTGTTCGTGATCGGCGTCACACAGCTAAACTCTCGGCCTCGCTTTCAGGGAGATACTGGTCGTTGTTTTGAATCATCATGCGAGGTCGCTATGAGACGTTCCGTTTCGAAGGTTCTGGCAGTCGTGGCTGCGATTGTCACGTCACAGTCCGTATCGTCCGAGGAGATTTCGCCCCATCTGCAGGTGTACCCAGGTGCCGTTAACGGAGTCCGAGCTGTTTCCGACACTGCCGCCTGCCCTTCAGAAAAAGCTCACCGGAACAACGGACGGCGCCGGTCGCGTGATCATTCGCGGCATTCCGCGTCACAACCTGTTCGACCTGCGGCTGGAAACCGCTAACCGCGGCACACACGAATTCAATCTGGGACTGGAAGGTTACGACGAGACAGACCGAACGATTCAACTCGGCTCCGCCGGCAGCATCGCCGGCCAGATCACATCAGAAGACCGCAGCGTGTTTCAGGATCTGACTTTGTACTTCCGCACAAGCGATCCGGCATGGTCCGACCCGCGGTTCGCCGACGCAGATGACGAGACGCTTGACCGGATGCTGCGCGAGTCCGGTCCGTCCGCACTGCCGCGCCGCAGCCACGGAGTCGCCACTGTGACGGTCACTGCGGATGGGCGATTTACCATTCCGGCCATTGCGACAGGACGTCTGTCGCTGGAGACAAGCCTGTCTCTCGACCTGCCATTCGCAGTCCGGATGTCTGCCATTCCGGCATTAGTAGAAGTGGGTGCACCGATGACGCTGGCATTGCATTCAGCCCCGCGTGTGACTGTACGTGGCACTCTGACCGACCAGGCGGCGGAGGTGTTACCATCGCGAGCCGTCATGCGCATCGACGACGGTGTCGGTCTCCATGACGACCATGTCATCTTCAAAGGCGGACAATTTGAAACGCACGTCTTTGCTGGAAACGTTCGATTTCTTATCGAAGATCTGCTCGACGAAGCCGGAGGCTGGAAGCAACTCGACGGGCTGCCGTTTGTCGTGACAGATGACGACGAAGAGCCCGTCGAGCTGCCTGCAATCCGCATTCAGGTTCAGCGAAAGAACAGCGAACGCTGAGACGTCGGTCACGGATCGACGTTTTCGGGCGAGTGCATCTCGAACCACTTGAGAATGTACGCCACCTTGTTCATCAGGTTACTCGGTCGTTTGACGATGCCGTGCGAGGCGTCGGGAACGCGCACCATGGCGGCGTCAACACCGCGCAATTTCAGTGCCTGGTAGAACTGCTCGGATTCCGAGATCGGCGTTCTGTGGTCATTCTCACCCGTGAGCAGCATGGTCGGCGTCGTCACATTGCCGACTAACGACAGTGGTGATCGCTTGAGGTATGACTCCGGGTTCTCCCAGGGATGGTCACTGAACCAGTATTGCCAGAAATACGGATAGATGTCGGTCGTCAACGCGAAGCTGTGCCAGTTGATGACCGGTTTTGCAGACACAGCCGCGCGGAACCGGTCTGTTTTGCCCACAACCCATGCAGTCAGGATGCCGCCGCCACTGCCGCCCGTCACATACAACTGATCCGGATCGACGAAGCCTCGCTTGAGCGCGACGTCAACAGCCGTCATCAGATCGTCGTAGTCGTGTCCCGGATAGGCATGGTGAATGTGCTCGACGAACTTCTGTCCGTATCCCGTGCTGCCGCGCGGGTTCACGTAGAGCACGGCATAACCCGTCGCTGCGTATAGCTGCACTTCCATCGAAAACCGCCATCCGTAATTCGCGAACGGTCCACCGTGGATTTCGAGGATCAGCGGGTACTTCCGTTCTGGATTGAAGCCAGGGGGTGTCACCAGCCAGGCCTGAATTCTTTCGTTGTCGTGTGACGACTCGAACCAGAACTCTTCAGTCTGTCCCAGTTCCCGCTGGGCGAACAGGTCGGCATTCAACGTCGTTACAAGCGATTCTGTTCCGTCTTGCTGGATGACTGCGATGTCGGCCGGTCGTTGTGGATCTGTCTTTGTGTACGCAATAACGGATGAATCTCCGGACGTTGCCACACTGAATGTACCGCTTTGATACGGACGGCCGATCGTCGTCCCACCGACGTCCGTCGCGACAACTTCCACAGTGCCGTCGAGCAATATGTTTGCCAACTTTGTGTGACCCTCGTCGTCGTATTGCACAAACAGGCTTTTCCCATCGGGTGCCCAGACGGGAGACAATAGCGAACGATCCAGATTTGTTTTGACTTCCCGTCGTCCGCTGCCATCTCGGTTCATGATATACAACCGATTGAGCTGCGATCCGATCTTTCGGTCATCAAACCCCAGCCACGCAATCGTCGAATCGTCTGGTGAGACCACCGGCGAATAGTCCGGACCACGACGATCCGTCAGGCGTTTCATTTCACCGGTCTTGATCGAAACCGCGTACAGATCTGTCTCTCGCGGATCGAGTTCCCAGTTGTCGCTGTGGTTGGTTGAGACGATCAGGTGTCCGTCGTCCGTCCAGCCGAATCGTCCCTTGTGATCAAAGTCACCAGATGTGACCTGCCGTGGGGTGCCACCTTCAGCTGGCAGGACAAACAGGTGGTGATAGCCATCTTCGAGATAGCCCTTGCCATCAGCGCGATACGAAATGCGATCGATGAACTTGGGCGGCTCAGCCCAGGTGGCACCCTTTGGCTTTTTCGGGACATCGATCAACGGCCCGCGCTCGGCCGGCACAAGCATGGAGAATGCCAGCCACTTGCCATCGGGCGACCACCTAAGGTCGGCCGGAGTTCGTGGCAACTGAGTCAGCCGCGCGGTCTCTCCCACTTGCCAGCGACAGTAGATCTCCGTCCGCGGTTTACCACTGGCGGACGCCGGTTTGGAAAAATACGCCACACGGTATCCGTCAGGAGACAACCGGGGTGACGTACAGTTCTGATCGTCCGGGGTTAGTACCTGGTGCTCCGGTTCACCCGGTTTCGTACCCACGACCCAGATCCGTGATCGTTGTCGATCCGCTATGACATCAAACGAGTTTCGCACATAAACAACGTCTTCCTCCGAGACCTGAGGGTCCGTGGCGAACTCCAGTTCAAAGACGTCCTGCAGTTGCAGCCGCCGTTGATCAGGCCCGTCAGCGATCGCTCCTGAAACACACATGGAAATCACGATCAGACAGACGGTGAGGCTTGTCTCGCGATGAAACGTTATCGTCGGATTCATTGTTGGTCTTTCTGCGCGGCGCGCGGTGTCCTCCGGGGTCGTCTGACAGAGTCGTCGAGACGAGCAGGAGGGTAGCGATCAGAGCACACCGCGCGGTAGCGACTCAGCCGACAACGTTCCAGGACGCAGCGAGCGAACCTCAGCAACGCACTCGATCACCGATCCCGCTGACAATTCCATCGCGGCCACGCCCTCCACGAAGAATGTCACGATCTGCATCGTCAGCAACCGAACCCAGATTCAGAAGCGCCGTCGCCAGATCACCGCTGGTCCACGCATCGATCGCGCCATGAAGGCTGCCGGGATCATTCTCATTGGTGGTTGTGGCACCGACCAGCAAATCGTCTCCGCGCCCACCATGGACTTTGTCACGGCCCGTTCCACCAATCAGCACATCGGCACCGCGGTTGCCAGACAGTCTGTCGTTGCCGACTCCACCTGAGAGGACATCGTTGCCGCCGCGACCGTTGAGGCCGTAGGGTCAAAAAACTCCGCCGAACTCAAAACGCTGTAAAACACGGTATTTTGTGACTACAAATTATTGCATTTCCATGACTTGAATTCACCCGTCGACGCCGGAAACTGGCCGATTTCGGTGCCGAACATGCCTTCCATTCTCCAGCCATGGCACATTCTACTCACCGCACTCTCGGGCACAGCGAACCAACGCCAGCAACAGATCATCGAGTTCCAGGACGCTCAGATCGAGGCCCTGCTGAAGCAGATCGAAAAAAGCGACTGCTGCTCGACGATGACCAGCGTCGGTTGCTTGCCGTGAAGGCTCATGCCATCGGTCGCAAGGCTCTGCGGGAAATCACGACCATCTTCATGCCTAATACCATCCTGCGATGGCACCGGAAGTTCATTGCGAAGAAGTTTGATTCCAGTGACAAACGTAAGCCCGGCCGGCCACGAATCCGACAGGTTATCGTGGATGCCATTGTGCGCTTCGCAAGGGAGAATCCGTCGTGGGGATACGATCGGATTCAGGGTGCACTGAAGAGCCTGAAATACCACTTCTCGGATTCCACAGTGGGGAAAGTGCTGAATGCACACGGCATTGAGCCAGCACCCGATCGACAGCGAACACCAGCATGGTCCTCGTTTCTGAATGCCCACTGGGATTCTATCTTTGCCACGGACTTCACGACGGTCGAAGTGTGGACGCGGAGCGGTCTCGTCACATTTTACGTGCTCGCCGTCATGCACCTGAAGACACGCCGTGTCCACTTGCGGGCATGCCGCCGAGTCCGAACGCCACGTGGATGACGCAGGTCTGCCGTGACATAACGAATGATCAAGACGGGTTCCTGAAGGACGCCAGTCACCTGATCGTGGATCGTGATAGCAGCTTCATCGCCATGCGTGACTTTCTCGATCAGAACACCGAGACCGAAGTCGTCCTGCTGCCACCGAAGAGTCCCAACCTCAACGCCTACATGGAGCGATGGTTCAGAAGTTTCAAATCCGAATGCCTGGATCGAATGATTTTCTTTGGACGCAAGTCACTGGACAACGCCGGGCGTGAATATGCGGGAGCTATTGGCAGAAGTTGTGTTTACGAGGAGTTGAAGACGGCGGCGTGCTGAGGGATGAATCTGATGTTATCACGAGTTTTCAGACCTCTCCCAAAGGAGCACGCCACGATGACGGAACGTATCAATGCCGCCGCGCAGTCGCCATCGG
>CAYSJO010000593.1:0-3902 GCA_964431285.1 uncultured Planctomycetaceae bacterium | reverse complement strand
GGTTTCACGGAGGCAAAGGGCACAGATGGCACTGTGCTGGCGCGACGCGGCGGCGGCATCCTGCGAGTTCGGCCGGACGGTACTGAGATGGAAATTCACAACTGGGGTCAGCGAAACATTCTCGACGTGTGCATCGACCCGTACATGAACATATTTACTCGCGACAACACAAACGACGGCGGCGGCTGGGACATTCGACTCAGTCACATCCTTCAGTCGGGTGAGTATGGCTATCCGTCGCTGTACTTGAATTTCACCGAGGAGAGTATGCCGCCGCTTGCGGATTACGGCGGAGGTTCCGGCTGCGGCGGAATGTTCCTGCACGACCTGCGCTGGCCCGAACCGTTCGCCAACGCCGTTTACACCTGCGATTGGGGGACCAGCAACGTCTACATCCACAACCTGCCCGCCAACGGAGCGACGTTCGACGCTCACCAGGAAGTGTTCCTGAAGGTCCCGCGACCGACAGACATCGACATCGACGGCAGCGGTCGGATGTACGTGGCGAGCTGGAAGAACGGAAAGTTCGCCTATGGCGGACCCGATGTCGGATTTGTCGCACAGCTCACACCAATCGATTTCACGCCGAAACCGTTTCCCGATCTGAACGAGTCAACGGATGCAGAACTGGTCAGCTATCTGAGTTCACCGAGTGCTGTTTACCGTCAACATTCTCAACTTGAGATCCTGAGGCGCGGCCTTAGTAGCGAACGAATCGCCGCGTTAACGAGCCAGGCGGCTGACCGCTCGGCTCCGCTGTACGGTCGAGTTGCTGCGCTCTACACGCTGAAACAACTCGCCGGAAGTGGTGCAAACGAAACACTGCTGAATCTCCTCGCGGATGCCACGGTTCGCGAGTTTGCGCTGAGAGCGTTAACCGACCGCAAGGACGGTCTCGACGAACTGCCACTTGAGCCATTTGTCGCGGCGTTGAAAGACGAAAACCCGCGAGTTCGTGGGCAGGCTTTGATTTCCATCGGACGGCTCGGTCGACCTGAAGCTGGCGAAGCGATTCTGCCGCTCTCCGTCCGTTCAACCGGTTATCCGAAACCGACAGCCGAACCGCTTTACAACCAGGCCGACCCCGGCCGAGTCCTTCCGCACCTGGCTGTCCGAGCGCTGCAGAACTGCAACGCCGTCCAGGCGTGTCTGAAAGCGATCGAGGGGCCGTACTCGGCAGGTGCCCTTCACGCGTTGAAGTACATGCACAATGAAGCGGCTGTGTCGGGATTGATCGGAAACCTGAGCCGTGTGCGCAAGTCTGATGTGCGTCAGGAAGTGCTCACGACTCTGATTCGTCTGTACTTCCGCGAAGGCGACTACACCGGCGGCTGGTGGGGCACACGTCCGGATCGAACTGGACCCTATTTCGATCGCAAGACGTGGGAACAAAGTGACCGCATCGCCGCGACACTCAAGACCTTTCTGGGCGAGGCGGACGAGGCGACGCTCGAAGTGGCCGGGGCACAACTGGCACGTCACAAAGTCGAGATCGCCGGCCTTCCCACTGTCGCGAGTGTTGCTGCCCGCGCTGACGAGCCACAGGTACCGATCGTTGGACCGAAAGCCGTCCCGAACTATCCTAATCTGACCGCGAACCTCAAGCCCGATGCCGCGGCCGAACGTGCCTTCAGCGCCGAGGCCGACGCTAAACGCGGCGAACCACTCTTCAAGCGTCAGGCCTGCATCGCCTGCCACACGACGGCCAATGGTCAGTCTCCGAAAGGCCCGCACCTGGTCGATATCGGCAAACGATACAAGAAGAACGAACTGATCGAATCGATCCTCAAGCCGAGCGCGAAGATCGCCCAGGGATTCGACACCTACCTCTTTGCGATGGAGAGTGGCAAAGTTTTCATCGGATTTGTGACCGGAGAAAGCGCCGAGGAAATCCAACTCCGACAAACGAATGGAGTCTCTGTCGTGCTGAAGATCGATGAGGTTGAAGTACGGCGGAAGAAGCCGGAATCGATGATGCCGGCCGGCGTGGTCAGCAACATCACGCCAGAGCAACTTGCCGACCTGATCGCCTATCTGCAGTCGCTGAAGTAGTAGCTCATCAGCATTGAAACTGTGGGGCGGACATTCCGTCCGACTGAGAACCCACGGACAGGAATGTCCGTGCCGCCCCGCGGCTTACCCGGCGTTCCGGGGCGACGCGGCGAACTTCACCGAGTCGAATCCTGCCGCGCGGCAGGTGTCGTAGATGTCGACCAGATCACCCACTGGCACAGCTGGGCCAATGTCCAGAATCACCGGAATCTCTGGGGCGACGGCAGCCAGTTCTCGCAACGTGGCTCTCAACTCAGCCCAGTCTTCATATCGCTCTTCGTTGACTTCGGCTTGCGTGAACGATTCCTCTGGAGCATCGAACCGCCGTAGTTTTACCCAGACCTCTCCCAGCGGCTTTGGAACTTCTGCCTGCACGGTTGAGTCGATTGATCTGCTGTTAAGTGGCGTCGGCAGGAGCGATTCCGGAATCTGACCAATCGACGCGCACACAAAAAAAATCAGCAGAAGAAATACGACGTCGATCATGGGTGTCATGAACGACTCGTCGCGTTCTCGGTCGTGCGAATGTGACGACGGAACTCGCATGGCTCAGGCGGGCTGATGAGGTTTCGGGGGAACGCCCAGTGACTTACCACCATCAATGGCGATCAATGTACCGGTCACCATGGTGGCAGCGTCACTGCACAGATATAGGATGGCCTCGGCGATCTCGCGTGTTTCGATCATGCGACCGGACGCCTGAGCCATCGGACTGGCGGCAATCAGACTCGCGATGGCGGCGTCACGGTCTTCGGCGAGATCGATTTCGGATTCGATCATGCGCGTTCCCGCGACCGGACCAGGACACACGGTGTTCACGCGGACGCGGTCTTTTGCATGGCACAGGGCCAGCGATTTTGTCAGACCTGACACCGCCAGTTTGCTGATGGAATAAACCGGATCGTGTGCCCGCGGAAGAATGCCGGCGTTACTGGCAACGTTCACGATCGATCCGCCGCGACCTTCGACAGACATGTGACGAACGGCGTGCTTGGCTCCGAAGAAGGCTGCTTTGAGATTCGTATCGATGCACCGGTCCCAATCGTCCTCGGTAACTTTGTCGATCTGTTTGACCATCCCGACTCCGGCGTTGTTTACCAGAATGTCGATCCGTCCGGTGGCTGTCACAGCGAAGTCCATCAGTTCCGCCAGGTTCGCTTCACGACGGACGTCGCATTCACGCTGCTCGATTCCCAGTTCGGCGTACGGTCCGTCGTTCTCGGACAGCAGCGAGTAATCCGCGACGACAACCTTCGCGCCGCATTCGGCGAAGAGTATCGCTGCTGACCGTCCGATTCCGCTTGCGCCACCGGTCACCACTGCTGTTCGGCCGGTCAGATCCACTGCCCCCATTTGCGTCTCCATTACACATGCGCGGCTTGCGCATACTCTGTTCCTCTGTGTTTCAATCCGGGACGTCCGTGTTGAGCAACCAGTCTTCCAGAATGACATGCTCAATAAGCGGCGTTCGCAACAGTGCGGCATTCTTCGACAGGTATTGAGCCAGCCACGGCCGTCGACGCACGATCGACGAGACTGCCCGCAGGCCGATGCCCGACAACGAACTCTGACTGAGCTGCGATGCCACGTCGATGCCCAGACGATTGAACGTTGCGGGAAAGATGTTGGGCTCCGGTCCAACGTGAATGACGGTATGGATGTCGGAATTCAGAAAGCGTTCAATAACATTCCACAGCCGCTGCGGATGGTCGATCCAGTCGTAGAGAATCTGCCGACTGTTGTAGTCGTCGTAGGACTCTGCGCCGGTTACACAAGAGACGATGGGGACTGTTGGCTTGCGCAGGCCTCCAGAAACTGTCTCCAGCATGACGGCTGCCCTGTCGGGGATG
>CAYSJO010000592.1:0-17060 GCA_964431285.1 uncultured Planctomycetaceae bacterium | reverse complement strand
GAAATGCCCCGACGAGAAACCGCGGATCATTTCTGACAATGGTTCGCAGTTCACCGCCCGGGACTTCAAACGGTTCATCCGAACGAAGGGACTCACTCATGTGCGGACCAGTCCGTACTACCCGCAGTCCAACGGCAAGCTGGCCCTGCTGACTTACTGGTTCAATCCACTTGTCTGGTACGCGGTCCGGCGGCTGCGAGCAGAACGTGAACGCGCGTGCGACGACAGAGTGGTACTGGCCGGACAAACGGCGAGCGACTACGCAGAGCAATTATTGCAGACGCTGCGGCGCTACCGGCCTGTCCAGCCGGTGATGGGAGTCGCCATGGCGCACTCAGCCCGCCTTGATCAGCGAGTGATGGCAATCCTCGACCCGGATCGCCACCGCGCCCGGTCAGTTCCCGCTTCTCCATCGTCTGTATTGCGCTGGCCATGCTGACCGTTTCGCCAGCAGCAGTCCTGGCGCAGCCGGCACCGGAAGACAAGGCCGACACTCCAGCGTAGAACACGGGACCGGTCTGGAAGGAGAACTACACCATCGAATACTCCGGCACGCTGCCCGTGTCGGTCGTGCTTTCGGCGGACGGGGAGATTCTGCTGACGGGAGATTCCAGTGGTGAATTGGTGGCGCTGGTCTTCAATGGTGACTCGGCTGCGTTGCGCTGGAAAACTTGGATTCCAGGGTCGCATGCAGCGGTTGCCTTTTCCGCAGATCAGAAGAAGGTCTATGCGACAAGCAAAGACGGTGTTCGCATTCTTGATGCTGCCGATGGCAAGGCTGAGCACACCATCGAAGAGCTGGACAGCAATCCGACGGCCGTCAGCGTCTTTCCCGACAAGAAAATCACAGACGAGTATTCAAGATCGCAAATGGTGTTCGGCACTCCGCGCAGCTACTTCGTGAAGTCCTGGGCCAAAGGCCATCTGCCAAAGACCGTCGGAACGATCCAGACGACCACCGTCGCAGAAGGCAAGGAACCACAGGACGAAGCAGGCATACCGCTGGCAGTCGATCCGAAAGGCCGCAGCGCCATCATGACCGGTCCCATCGACGGAACGGGACAGGTCACGGGCCGGAAGGGCAAGAACGTTCTGTGGGCCTACGTCTGTGGAGACTACGACGAAGGCAGTCCCGGTAACCGCGTGATGGTCGGGCACGAAGCGACCGTCGTCTCCGCAGCCTGGGCGAAGGAAGGCAGCGTCGCGGTCACGGGCGACGCAGCCGGACGCGTGATCGTATGGGATGCAACAAAGATGGAGGAGACGGGGCGTCTGGAACTCGGCGGACGTGTCGCGGCTCTCGCCATCTCGGACAACGGCACGTGGACAGCCGCTTACGTCCTTGGCGATCGAGGCAAGGTCATCGTCTGGGAGACTGCGAACCCGCCGGATGAGTTGAAACCGATTCACACTGAACTGAGTGACTTCAGCGGCCCGACGTCTTACGCGAGTCTCTCCTTCTCACCAGATGGCAGACGGCTCGCTGGCTGCGCGATGGACAGACGCTGGCTCAACCGACTGGGCGAACTTGTCGGCATGGTTCGAGTGTGGGAACTCGCCGCCGAGCCGAGAGCCCAGCCCGCGCCGAAGCGTCTCTACTCAAAAGCGTTACCCACAGGCAGCTCACCGAATTTCGATATCATCTACAACCACTCGATTCTGATGTCTGCCAATAAAGAGGGAGCGGTCGACTTCCGTAGAACCGTCGATGGCGACATCCAGACGCGGCTTCGTCTGGGGAAGTTCACCATCGGGTGAATGAAGCTTTCCGGCGACCGCAGGTGGCTGGCGATGGAACAGCATCGATCAGGTCTCCCGGGATCCACAGAGTTTGATGTGGGCGTCTGGGACATGAAGATCCGGGAACCACCAACGCAGCTCCCGTCGTGCAGCCACAAGCTGGATATTACTGCAGACGGCAAGGCGATTGCCGTCGTGCGCGAGAAGCAGATCGAGCTGTGGGACACCGCCACCTCGAAGCTGCTGAAGCCGGCCCCGTTCAAGCAAACACGGATCGATGCTGCCAGGTTTTCGCCTGCCGGCAAACTGCTTGCCGTCAGCGACAACAACGAAGTGATTTTCTGGCGATGGGAGCAGAACACTTTCGAGCGAATCGACGTCAAGAGACGCGTGGGCTCTCTGGCATTTTCACCCGACGGCAAATTCCTCGCGGAAGGTCCGACACCAGGCGAGAGCATCCAGATTCGTCATCTGGAAACGCGAAAGGTCGTAGGGACACTCACTGACAGAGCAAAGCGGACGATGAACATCCCGCATCTGGCCTACGCCCAAAAAGAACGAGTTCTGATCAGTTGTGACAATGTCGAGCCACACACCATCAGCCTCTGGGACACGGCAGACGGTTCCCTCGCTCATCAGATCAGTGTTTCGACGGGCGTGCCGCAGTCTCTCGCGGTGTCACCCAACGAACGACACCTCGTCACGGTCATCAAAGACAATGACGACCTGAACCTGAGCGTCTGGCGACTCGATGGACAGACGCCAGAAGTGAGTTCCGGGCCGACACCACCGGCAGACGTGCAGCAGCGTTAACGGGTCCGGGGCGTGATGGCTACGGCGGCGCCGTCAGATAAGCAATCGTTGTCTGGACACCGAGTGCGGTCATGACGATTCCGGCGATCGCCGTCAAAGCGAGCAGTAGCCGGCTCATGCGCAGCGGTTTTGGCAGCCGCACGAAGTCCAGAATAATCATCGCGAAACACCACAGGCCGCATGCACCGGCCCCGCTGATGATGCTGCCGAATGTCATGCGATCGACAATGCTGCCCGCCACGGATTTCGGCAGCCAGATCATCGTCATGCCTCCCAGAAAACACCACGCGACCGTGGCCAGACGGCAGCGGCGAGACCAGTCCGGTGTCGCAAGACGCGGCACAATTGCGTTGACGCTTTCCACGAACGTGTACTGGTAGACTTCGTACGCTCCGTACAGCGTGCCAACGAAGGCCAGGAAGACTCCGGCGCGATACAGCCACTTCAGCTCAGGATGCAGCGTGACGAGGAATTCCTCCTGAAGAGTCAATAACTCGTTGTTGGCCGGCACGGATTGACTGGTCTTCAGGACGAGACTGCCCAGCGTGGCAAACAGCAGCGTGACCAGGATCACAAAGAAGAATGACAGCGTGATGTCGATCAGAGGAGCTCTGGTCCAGACTCGTGCCATCCGCAGGTTCTGTTTGCCTTGTGGCGATGCAGGGTCGATTGCTGCACTCAGTTCGTCGCGCGCGACCGGTGTCATTCCCGCCCGTCCCCACTTCTTATCGCGCAGCATGCCCACGTATCCGATGTAATCAAACGCACCGCCGCCCACTGCGGTCAGATACAGAGCGACCTCCAGCCAGGGACTGCGCCCGTCGAATTCCTCCGCGTATTTGACGTCAGCTGTCAGCCACTCGGGATACTCCGCGGCGGCGGGGATCAGGACTCCTGTGATCAGACTCACCAGGTTCGGACCAAGGCGCATCACGGCAAGCGCGACGCACACGACGATGACTCCGAGCACAACCGCGGACACGCGTTCCAGCAAGTGGAGACTCGACGCGAGCGACAGCGTCAGGCAGATGAGCATCACGCTGGTCGTCCACGCGTTGATACGGAACTCTTCTGCCGACCACGGGCCCTCGTCGGGAAACGGCATCGAACGATCGGTCAGCCTGTCAAGAAATCCGCCGAGTATTTCCGGGATCGCGGAAAAGGCGACCGGCATGAGTCCCACAGCGGGCAACGCAATGAGCAGCGGCATCACAGGAAACCAGCGAGGCCGGGCCCAGCCGGCCAGCGGATGTTCACCCGTCAGAGTGATGTGACGCGCTGCGGTATAGACCTGAATGGCTTTGAAGATGCCGGCATACAGGAAACACCACAGCAGTCCGTAGCCAAAGATTGCTCCACTGCGCGACGCGAAGACCAGTTCGCCCGAGCCGATCGTCACTGAGGCGATGATGATTCCCGGTCCCAGCCAGGTGGCCACATGTCGCGGGCGCGGCCGCAGCAGAGCTTCGGGCGGTTGCGGGTATAGCGGAGTTATCGTCGTGTCGGTTTGCTCATTCATCGTTCGCCCAATCGTTGCCTGCCCGTTGGGGCTGCAACAGAATGTAGCCGAACCAGCCCACAGCCGTCCCGTTTCCGGAGAATTCGATGTCAGGCAGCACGGACTACCAGCTTCACCGACTGCACATCGAACTCCCGCTGGCCATTGGCGACTCACAGGTCCGTTTCACCGACCACTGGATGACCATCATTGAACTGTCCGATGAGTCCGGTCGTACGGGAGTCGGCTTTGAATTGCAGCAGGGACTGCCCACCGCCGGCCTCACTCAGTTAACGGCTCAGTTTGAACACGCCATCTGGCCGCAGCTCAGCTCAGTCGAACCGGCCAGCCGGGTGCTCGCGCTGTCGCGGCCGCGCGGCGGAAACGTCGGGGCGACTCCCCTGCCGGTCGCGCTGGAAACAGCGCTTTGGGATCTGTTCGGCAAGCAACTGGAGCAGCCGCTGAATCGCCTGTTCGGCGGTACAACACCGCGCGTCAGAGCCTACGGCAGCACACTCGACTTTCATCTGACAGACGACGAATTTCGCTCGCGACTCGGCGACTTCAGACGAATGGGGTTTCGTGGCATCAAGATCAAAGTCGGTCATCCCGACATTGAGTGGGATCTGCAGCGACTCGGCATCGCGACTGAAGTCATGGGCAGTGAAGCCGACCTGATGATCGATGCCAACGAAGGCTGGTCGCCGGCAGAAGCTCTCCTGCGGATCAGTCGTTACCAGGCGGAGGGGTTCCGCATCTTCTGGGTCGAAGATCCGATCACGCGTGAAGACTACGACGGCTATCGCATGCTGTGCGCGGAAACGGCCGACACGCGCATTAACACCGGCGAGTACCTGGGATTCTCCGGTAAGCGCCGGCTGCTGGAAGCGCACGCCGTCGATGTGCTCAACGTACACGGACACTTCGGCCAGACGCGACTCGCGGCGCACCTGGCGGGCGACTATGGCATTCCAATCTCGATGGGCAACACCCTGCTGGAACTCGGCGTGCATCTGGGCGCGAGTCTGCCCGAATGTCTGTATCTGGAGTTTTCTGACCTCGCCTGGAATCGGCTGGCTGTGGAACCGGTTCACTTCGAAGACAGCTACGCCATTGCACCCGACCGTCCAGGACACGGCATTGAATTGAACCGTGAAGCTCTTCAGCAGTTCTCGTGTCCGGAGTGACTGCCAGGCTGGTAATGCAAGCGTTCCGCTGCCCGATCACTCAGGTCAACAACGTCGGTTCGAGGCCTGGAATATCGGCATCGGCCGGAAAGTAAGGACGCTGCAACTTCTGAAACGCGACGTGTTTCAGAGACGCTGGCGTTGGGCCCGGCGTATCAAGCACAAGGATTGCTTTCGCGATGTCTCCATACGCGTGCCGGTAATTCATCGGGTTCTTGGCCACGATGAACTTTGCCGCTGCCGGGTCAAGACCCACGGACTGAAATTGTTCGTCCGCCCAGTCATACGTAGCTTTGCTCATGATCAACACGCGCAATGAGCCGACCGCAAGGACAGCCGTCGGTCCCATCTCTGCGACTTTGTCCTCCCACTGACCGCCGCTGAACGTGAAACGGCCATCGGTAAGCCGCAGGACTGTGCCTGTGAATTCGCGCGGATGACCCCAGCGGGGATCGAGTTTGTGCCCCAACGTGACGCTGATCTCCGCTCCCTCACCGGCAGCGTGACATTGCCTGGCGGCTTCGGGATCTACCACCGGCGCCAGTGACAGTTCCGGCACATCGGCATCAACCAGCGCCGAGAGGGTCGCAATGCTGTCACCGGCGGCGCCACCACCGCAGCAGTCGGCTGTTTCCACAAGAATGACCGGGCCTCCGTCGACCTCAAGGCCCTGCCAGATCGCATCGCCGGGGACGAACATTTCGGGCTCGAGGTCGTACCGCCGTTCCCAGTACTTCTGTCCGATGTCACGGGCCAGCGCTTTCGCCCGGGGCAGATCGTTGTCAGTAATGACCAGACCGCCGCTGCCCATGCCGGCAACATCCATATAGGGATGAATCAGAAAGAGGCTGGTTGAGAGCACGCCGTCCTCGTCTTCAAGCGATTTCGTGTGCCGCATGAGCTGCGCGAACGGATCTTCGTCATTCGTTGATCCATTAATCGCGCTGGTGATAACCGGAACTTTTCCGATGGCCATCGTCGGCCGACAGCGACCGGCCAGCATGTCGAGCAGCAGGCACGTGGCCCGCTGTCCCGTCGAGAACTGGTCGTGATGTGGATACGTCTCCCAGGCGAGCAGTGCATCAGCAAACTGCACCATTTCGGGCGTCACGTTCGCATGCAGATCGAGTGTCGCGACGACGGGCACGTCTGGTCCGACAAGTTCGCGTGCCATGCGGATCATGTCACCTTCGGGATCGTCGAGCCCATCAACCAGCGCCGATCCGTGAATCGGTAACAGGATACCGTCAACGGGCAGAACGTCCTGAAGCCGGTCAAACAACTCGCGTTTCAGGACCTGATAGCAGTCTGCAGTAATCGGGCCGCCAGCACATGCGGAGGCGTACAGAAGAGGTACCGGTAGCGCTCCACCGCTCCGCAGCGCATTCAGTATGCCACCTACGACGCTGGTGTCACACTGCAGGACATCCTCACCGCACAGAAGTTCGTATTCCTCATACGTCTGCAACGTGATCGGCAGGCCACCGAGGTGATTGCACTCTGTGAGGATTCCGCCGACTGCGATGCGCGGTGTCGTCATAAAGCTCTCTCCAGCGAAGTTTTGCGGTCGGGGCACGGTGGATACTCATTTGCGAGGAGCCAGACCTCATCAGTAGATGGAGATGCGAATTGTCAGACACGTCAATGGGCACGGTCTTCCAGAAGTACTGCCGTGACCAGGAGGCTGCTTCAGACTCAATCTCGGGCCTTCGTTGATGTGCCAGAAAGACAGGGAAGAGCCACTCCCGACGGCGCAGAGCGCCTGTGGATCGGAGTCTCTCTCTCTGGCTCGCCGTGTGGCCGTTAGAGCAACTCGCGAAGGACTTTGCCTCCAGGAAGCAAATGCACCGGACGACCGGAGAGGTCGTCGACCTCGTCGTCAGCTCGCAGGCCAAGAGCGTGATATACGGTGGCACAGAAGTCTTCGACGCCCCACTTGCGTGACGTCGGGAACTCGGCCTTCGAATTCGTACTTCCTACCACCTGGCCATGCTTGAAGCCGCCACCTGCCAGCAGCACGGTCTGTGCCTGTGGCCAGTGATCGCGCCCGGCGTTGGCATTGATGCGAGGTGTGTGGCCGAATTCTCCAGCAGTCACAACCAGCGTGTCGTCCAGCATGCCTCGGTCAGCGAGGTCCTGAATCAGCACACCCACGCATTTGTCATGGCGAGGCAGCTTGTTCTTCAGAGCCCCCTCGATGTTCCCGTGATCGTCGTAGTATCCCGTATTCAATGAGACGAACCGGACTCCGGCCTGAATCAACCGTCGGGCCAGCAAGGCCTGCTCTCCCCATCCGGGTCCGTACCGTTCACGGAGCTTCACGTCTTCCTTTGAGACGTCAAATGCGTCCCTCACACGGCCGGAGAGAACGATGTCCAGCGCCTGCTGGTCCACGTGGTCCATCGCGTCAAACGTGCGATGCCCATCGATCTGGCGTCTTAGCGTGTCCAGTTGCTGTTGCAGCCCGACCCGATTCATCATGCGTTGCTCGGACAGGCCATCGACCAGCGTAAAGCTCTTATGGTCACCCGTAGGCAGACGACCGGCCTCATTGCCATAACTGAATTCCCCATAGCGAAACGGGTTGTAGTTCACTCCCAGCCATGCGCCGCCGTGATAGCCAAAACCGCCGTCGTTCATGTTGACACTGCACAGCGAACCCGGCTGAGTCGGACCCAACAGATGCGAAGCCACCGCTCCCATCGACGGTTGCTGCGCTGGTCTGTTGGAGCCGGTAGCACCAAGTCGACCTGTCAGCATCCAATGGGCAGCCGCCCAGTGGTCTCCATTACCGTGCGAAAAACTGCGGACAACCGTGCATTTATCCATGACACGGGCATGCTCAGGAAGCAACTCGCAGACATCCAGACCAGACAGCGACGATGGGACTGAAGTAAACGGCCCGCGATACTCCTTCGGAGCCAGCGGTTTCATATCGAACGTGTCCAGCTGTGACGGCCCCCCATGCATCCAGATCAGGATTACGGACTTGTGCGAGCGCGAAGGGGGGCTCGACTGTTCGGCCTTAAGCAGGTCAGTGAGACCAATACCGAACGTCCCGAGGGCGCCAATCTGCAACGCTCGCCGGCGACTGATACCATCACAGAAATTACTGGAAGTGAGGGACTTGCCCGAGATTTTGAGCATATCAGCTTCCCATCGGAGAGAATCAAAAGGAGAGTTGGGGAGGAAAGAGCGGGCTATGTGTAAAGCCAATATTTGGAGCGTAGTTATTTCTCGAATCTATCGGCAGTCCAGTCTTCAATTCTGCAGATTCGCGAATACACGTTTGCGGGGATGGAGATGCAGCACGAAGCTCATGCGTCATTATTGGTCTAAGGTGCCGGGCCACCAAATGGTCGCTGACACATTGGGCTGAGGTGTTAAATGAATGAGATCATTCAACTCCGTCGAGAGCTTCACGGGAATCCTGAACTGTCAGCAAACGAATGCCGGACAGCACAGCGAATAATCGACTTCCTGACACCGTTGAATCCTGATGTGATTCATGATGGACTTGGCGGGACCGGTGTGGCCTTTGAATTCGCCGGAGGCGAAACAGGACCGACTGTACTACTGCGATGTGAACTGGATGCACTTCCGATTCAAGAGACAAACCAGATCGCCTACCGTTCGAAGGTCGACGGAGTGTCGCACAAGTGTGGGCACGATGGTCACATGGCGATTGTGGCCGGCATTGGCAAAGAGCTGGCTCTGAATCGTCCAAACCGAGGACGAGTGGTCCTCCTTTTTCAGCCTGCCGAAGAGACCGGCCAGGGAGCATCAGCCGTCATTCGCGATCCCCGGTTTCAGGATATCAAACCTGATTTTGCGTTCGCGCTTCATAATCTTCCAGGTTTCCCGTTGGGAGACATCATCGTGCGCAATGGCCCATTCAGTTCGGCCTCTCGCGGCATGGTTGCCCGACTCCTGGGCACGACTGCCCACGCCGCGCAACCGGAAACGGGGCTCAATCCTGTAGAGGCGATGTGCCGAGTGATTCACCAGTTGCTCAATATTCCAAGCCACGTCATACCGGTTGAGGAGATGGCATTCGTCACGGTTGTCGGATCGCGACTGGGCGAAAAGGCATTTGGCACAGCGGCTGGAAGTGCCGAGGTCTGGGCTACATTGCGAAGCGAGGACGATGAGACGATGGCAAGCCTCGTCCGGTATGCGGGGGACACTGTCGAAGAAGCTGCAACTGCCGAATTGCTTCAACACACAATCGCATACGAGGATATCTTCTGCTCAACCGTAAACTCGTCACAGGCAGTAGACATCGTGCGCCGCTCTGCTGGCAACGCACGTGTCCACGAAATCGAAAGGCCATTTCGGTGGTCCGAAGATTTCGGCCGCTTTTCGGGCATTTCTCAATGTGCACTGTTCGGCCTTGGCGCAGGACAGAATGTGTCAGACCTCCACAATCCAGATTACGACTTCCCGGACGAACTGATCGACCCGGCCCTGGCGATATTCCGCCAGATAATCGCTCAATGCCTCGCTTGACAAAGAGTCTTCGGAGAATGAATTCATGGAACAGGTTGATGTCACCGTCTACTACCTTGAGATGCTCACCCCGGCTCAGCGAGCAGTGCCAGCACCACGAGATGGCCTGACTGTTCTTCACGCCCAACAGCCGTCCGTGCCGTACTATCGATTCCTCTACAACGCTGTGGGTCAGGACTACAACTGGCTCAGCCGGAGAAAACTCTCCGATGCCGACCTCGCCACCGTCATTGAACATCCACTGAATGAAGTGCATGTCCTTTACGTCGGTGGATCACCGGCCGGCTTCGCCGAGTTGGATCGTCGCCGGGCAGACGAAGTTGAGTTGGTTCAGTTCGGACTGATGGCCGACTTCATTGGCCAGGGACTGGGGACGTGGTTTCTTCAGTGGACCATCGATAAAGTCTGGAGCTACCGGCCGAGTCGCTTCTGGCTTCACACTTGCACGCTGGATCATCCCGCCGCCGTGCCCACCTACCAGAAGGCTGGATTCGTACGTTACAAAGAACAGAACATTCGCCGGGAACTGTAACGACGGTCGTTGGAATCGAACGACGATCGACTTTGACGACCTCTACAAAGGCGTCTGCGGGCTCGAACGACAAGAGTGAACAATGAGTGTGAAGTCATTGATGACATGCGTCGTGGCGCTGGCTGCCGGCGCTGCGCCTCAGGCTGCCGAGCCTCCTGCCAGCAATTCGATTGATTTGTTGCTGCCGCGTCCCGACATCGTCATGCGGCACCGTGAGGAACTCGGTCTCAGCAGGGACCAGGCCGAACGTATCCAGCAGAGCCTGGAAGGAAGGCACGTGAGTTTATCGCAGCGAAGCTGCCATATGGACTGCGCCGAAGGAAAAGCGACTACCCCAGGCGGACTCGATCGAGTGTGCCGGTCGAGTTGGAATACTTCTCCTGCTCGACACCGAAATGTTGAATGAGCGTCAACAGGCAATTGGCATGCGGCGGTTGTTTGGGATAGCTCAGCAGGCGGCCGGTATTCAGGCCGCTGTTGGCTCCGCCTGCCAGAAGCAGGGGCAGATTCGAACCTGTGTGCTGGCCACCGTGGCTAAGTCCCGATCCGAACATCAGCACGGAATGATCAAACACGCTGCTGCCATCGAATTCCTTGAGCGATTTCATCTTCGAGATAGCACCGCCAAACTGCGACACGTACCACGTATTCGCCGCATTGAATTCGGCAGCCAGCGTCTTGTTGCGTTCGAAGTGTGAGGACCAGTGGAAGTCCGCTTTCAGATCCAGGAAGTCGTGGATACGTCGACTGCTTTCCAGAGCCATGATGCAGGATGCCACGCGTGTGGCGTCCGTCCAGAAGGCCAGGGCAACCAGGTCCATCATCGTCTTCATCTTCGACGGGAAACTATCGAGCTGAACGACGCTGCTTTCGACCTTGCCCATATACGGACGGGGCTTGCCGCTTTTCTCCCGACGTTCGATGGCCAGTTCCACATCACGCACTGAGTCGAGGTAGTTGGTAATAACGGCCTTATCAAGGCTGCTCGCACGTTTCAAGATCGCTGCCGTCGGTTCGCGTACAGCATCGAGCACGCTTCGCAACTCTTTGCGGACGCCAGCATCGCCCAGGCCTCGAAACAGTCGGTCAAAGGCAAATTGAGCATTGCGTTCCACGAAGTGAGCCCGACCGTCTTTGTCGTAGGCCAGGCTGTTCAAAGTTGTTGACCGCACATCAACCGGCTCGGCTGACAGTTGGAATGACTTGAACTGCGTCTCGCCGCCAACATGGTCAGCGATGACCTGGTCAAACGTCAGGGCAGGAGTACGGTTCTGGATGCCGGTCATGAATAACGGCATTGCTCCGTAATGATCCCCCTTTGGCTGATTGCTGACGTTCGAGAGGACCACAATATCTTTGATGTACGGCTGCAGCGGCTTCAGGTTCTTCGAAAGTGTGAACTCCGTTTCCGTACCGGTCGCTTCCCAGCCAGCAGGGTCAATACCGTTTCCTTTGTGGAACACACCGAGACGTAGCGGAATCTTCGTACCTGTGGCGGCCCGAGAGACAGCAGGACTCATGATCTCCAACGCAGGCAACGTCATGCAGACTCCGACGCCTCGCAGGAAACTCCGTCGCGGTATCAGGTAGCTTTGTTTCATCAGTTTTCCTTGTGTCGAAACGGGTGGCTCAACACGACTGCTTCAATCAGAGATGTCATCCGATAGTTGTTGGTTTTGATCGACTCTTTGATCTTCTTAATCGCCGGTCGATCTACCGGCAGACACTTTCGCCCCAGAGCATACGCGAGAACGCGTTTTGTGACATTGTCGATGATCTGATCTCGATAGTCAGTCAGCAAAAGAGCCTTCAGCTCGGCCGGCGTGGCAAACGAATTGCCATTGGGCAACTTGTGACCCGGACGGGTGTCTTCGGGGCCAGCCACCGTGATGGTGCCGTGCGAGTCGCGGCCGCCATCTCCGTGAACTTCGGCGATCAGGCGCCAGCCGTCTTTGGGAGCATCCTTTGGGACGGCAAATCGCCAGACGTTGTTGCTCTGTGCATTTCCGGTGAATCCAAAGTGCTCGTCGACCAGCCGGATGTCGCCAGATTCCAGTCGCACGTTTTTTATATTCAGACGGTGTCGTCCCTTGGTGTATTGAAAATAGATACGGCACTCAGCCCCGACCACCAGCGGTTCGGCCAGCGGCCAGATTCGATCGGCATATGCGCCGGGCGTCAGATCGGGAGTCCACTTCAGCTTCTCAGCGGTCGGGTCGGACTCTGAAACGCTTCGACTGATTCCCAACTGATCGAAGACTTCCAATCCGAAACCAATCGGGTCGATGAACTGATGGCACCTGTGGCACCCCTCTTGCGACGAGTGCAGTTTCAGAATCTCGTTGTGACTCAAATTGAGTCGTTCGCTTTTTGCCTTCTGCTGTGTCGTTTCCAGATCCGGCACGTCTTCGGGTACTTCGAATTTCTCCCCCAGAATCCTCTCCATGACCCACACACCCCGGCGAATCGGACTGGTGCGGTTTGGTGTTGATGTCACGCTCATGGTAGGTCCGAGTGTGACGAAACCGCCTCGACCGGGATCATTCAGTTTGACCAGAGTCAGCGGCGCGTGCTTGTACTCATAGTTTCGCTGTTTGATTTGCCGTAATGCATCCCGATAATGAATGTTGATCGGCGGAAGCTCATTCTTCGTGGAGATTGCTGGTCCTTGAGTTGTCAAGCGATAGATGCCGGCCTGGTGCCGATTCATGAACGCCCAGTCTGCTTCGACAATACTGAAGAGCGGCTGGTCGTAGCGGATCAGGCTGTCGAAGAATAACAGGGCTTCTTCGTATTGCGTTCGGTAGAAACCGGCCATCTTGTCACTGCGTTTGTTGACAGCGCTTTGCTGCCGAAGTTGTTTGTAATCGAACCACTCGCTTCCCAGATTCTCCGCCAGAGCGACACGTCTGGGATCGGCCAGCATCCTGCGAACCTGCTCCCTGAGAACTTCTGGTTCGTGCAGTGTTCCCTTTGCACCAAGGTCAAGCAGTATCTGATCCGGAGGTGCAGACCACAGGAAGTAGGCAAGGCGAACGGCCAGCTCATCACCAACGACGGGCGTCTGTCCATCCGCTGGCTCCTCAAACCGATACAGAAAAGGCGGGGAAAGTAGAATCGCCAGGAAGGATGACATGATAGCGTCGGACGCCGGCGTTGTTGCCGCCATCCCGTCATAGACTCTTTTAATGGCATTGAATTCCGTCGCCGTCATCTCACGTCGCCAGGCGGATCGCCCAAAACGACTGATGATCCCTCGTGCTTCGGGTTCCGAAATCGTCTCTGGAAGCGTTGCTGTACCGAACAGGTATTCCCGCGCAGACTCGTCCGAATCCACAAGGGACAGAACGGCCGAAAAACAACGGGCACACGTTTGAATGTCGACCGATTCCTGGCTCAATGTCACGGCGTCATTGGAGAACCCGGACTCGCCTCTGACACCAGCACTGAAGAACTTCTCGACGATGGTATCGGGAATGACATGTAGCCGACTGTTGGTGACTGTTTCTCGAATACTGACGTGCAGAATGTCCTCAAGTGTGTTCTGCAGTTCCTCACGAGTCAGACGCCGTGGATGACCGGGTCCCGCATGTTGAATACCGTCCGGAGTGACGAACTGACTCTCGAACCAGTCTTCAATGACCCGAACTCGCTTCGTCGTCAGTCGCGTCTCATCCGGAGGCGGCATGCGGCCCTCGACGATTGCCGATTCAATCTTCACCCAGGTATCGAGATCTTCCGCGACGTCGAATCCGGCCATCAGACCGACCAGGTCCATCCCACCGCTTTTCGTTTGTGAATCGTGACACTCAATGCAGCTGTCCTTAAGAATCACTTTGATGGCGTCGGGTAAGTCCCCGGACTGTGCAAACGCCTGGTGGCTCGTGGGCAGTCCGGAAGCGCATACCAGAGCCAGTAATCCCCCGATGTGAATCTGCATTCGCATCCGACCGTCCATTTCAGTTTTCAAGCGGTTGACGCAGCCCGAGCCAGTCGGCGCCACAACATAGGCTAACATCGGACTGCGCCGAACGTCATTTGGGCGGTCGTACAGGATCGTGCAGCATGACTCGCGGCGACTTGCCGTAGCCGATGCTGCTTATCATGATCGACCGCGTGGCAAGGCTGAGAATTCGTCTCACTGCAACGCAACACCCCAACCAGGAGCAAACCGTTGACCGTTTCACGCCGAGAGTTTCTGGCTGCTTCGTTGGCAACAGGTGCTGTGGCTTCGACCCAATCTGAACTTGCTGCGGACACTCCCAGACCGCCGCAGTCGCTGTTCAGCTATTGCTTCAACACAAGCACAATTCGTGGTCAGAAGCTCAAGCTGGTCGACGAGATCGAGATTGTGGCGAAAGCTGGATACACGGGGATCGAACCGTGGATGCGCGAGATCGAGGCTTACGTTCAGGATGGCGGAAGTTTGAAAGACCTGAAGAAACGCCTGGACGATCATGGACTGCAGGTCGAAAGTGCCATCGGATTCGCTCAGTGGATTGTGGACGACGACGAGAAACGAAACGCCGGTCTGGAACAGGCGAAGCATGACATGGACCTGCTCGCCCAGATCGGCGGAACACATATTGCGGCGCCTCCCGTTGGTGCACATCGCGGATCCGGTCCAGTCGATCTGTTTAAGGCCGCTGAACGGTACCAGGCACTGCTGGAAGTCGGAGCAAAAATCGGCGTGATTCCCCAGGTCGAGGTGTGGGGATTCTCGGACAACCTGTCCCGCCTGGGCGAATCCGTGTTTGTGGCGATCGAAGCCGGGCATCCCGATGCGTGCCTACTCCCCGACGTGTATCACATCTTCAAAGGCGGCTCGGACTTTGCGGGTCTGGGTATGGTCGAGGGCTCGGCGATTCACTGTTTCCACGTGAACGACTACCCGGACGATCCGCCGCGAGACACGATTGCCGACAAAGATCGCGTTTATCCTGGCGACGGCATCGCTCCACTGGACGACATCTTTCAAACGATAGCGGCGACCGGTTGCCGTGCGGCTTTGTCGCTTGAGTTGTTCAATCCCGGCTACTGGGAACAGGACGCCTTCGAAGTCGCAAAAACCGGTCTTGAGAAGACGAAGGAAGCTGTGGCAAGAGCATTCTCGTAGTGCGACGCGATCGCAGGCTGCCACGTTCGTAGTAACCGCATTTATGCGGTTCGTTCTGGCGGCGGTGGTTGCGCATCGTTCACCGGTTGAACCAGACAGGCTCTGCGTTAAAAGAGCCGGATAAATCCGGCTACTACGAACGACGAACAAGCCCCATCTGAATCTGACGTTACGGAATCGTGTCCAAAGCCTGACACATGTCCGCGACCAGGTCGTCGGGAGTCTCGATGCCGACCGATACTCGGATGGTGTTGTCGGTGATGCCGGCTTCGGCTCGGGCTTCGGCTGACATTGATGCGTGACTCATTGTGGCCGGGTACTCGATCAGCGATTCGACGCCGCCGAGCGATTCACCAAGGTGGTACAACTGCGCCGACTTGAAGATGTGTTCGCACGCGGGGCGTCCGCCGTTCACTTCGAAGCTCAGCATCGCGCCAGGACCGGATTGCTGCCTCTGTCCGAGTTCGTATTGCGGATGACTCGTCAGTCCCGGGTAGTTGACGACTCCAACCGCCGCGTGTTCGTCGAGCATGGTCGCGAGTGCCATGGCGCCTTGCTGATGCGCTTCCATCCGCGGACCGAGTGTTTTGATGCCACGCAGCACAAGCCATGCATCGAAGGGTGAATTGCTCAGGCCGAGTGCGTTCACCATGTAGCTGACGCGTTCGGCATTCTCTTCATCGCGCGTCACGATGCAGCCACCGACGACGTCCGAATGTCCGTTGAGATATTTGGTCGTCGAGTGCATAACGATGTCGACGCCCAGTTCGAACGGCCGTTGCAGGTACGGCGACAGAAACGTGTTATCCGCGATCGTGATGGCTCCCGCTGCCTGAGCAATCTCGACGGTGGCCGCGATGTCGACCAGTCGCAGAATCGGGTTGCTGGGAGTCTCGATCCAGATGCCCTTTGTGTTGGGTCGCACGGCTGCGCGAGTATTGGCCGGGTCGCTCATCTTCACGAATGAGAATTCGAAGCCCATTGGTGCGTAGACGTCGTGGAAGAGTCGGTACGTGCCGCCGTAGATATCGTCCCCGCAGATGATGTGGTCACCCGGCTTGAACAGGTGCATGCAGGCGGTGATTGCAGACATGCCCGTGCTTGTCGCGCGGCAGTCAATTCCACCTTCCAGAGCGGCGATATTCTGTTCGAGAGCCGTGCGGGTCGGGTTGCCGCTGCGCGTGTAGTCGAACCCGCGGTTGTTTTCGGGGTCGTCCCAGTAGAACGTCGACGTGGGATAGATGGGCGTGGTGACGCTGTTCCAGGTCGAATCCTGGTAAACACCCGAGTGGATGCAGCGGGTCTCGAACCTGAGGCTGCTGGGATCGATCACTACAGAGACTCCGATTGTGCGGGTCGTGGAAGAAGTCGGAAAAGTTCAGGAGAGTGAGGGAGACTGGTACCGCTAGGTTCGGCCCGCAACGGGCGGATTGATTGAGGCGACTCGAATTCCGGATGGGGCCAGGATTCTGCACACGATCTCGCAAGCATTCGCCGATTGTCGTTTATCTCAGCGGAGTTACGTGTGTAGCGGTTCAGTTGGAACTGGAATCGGTGTCTGGTCGGGTTAGCATGACCTGACTGGAGAATGATGCCATGACTCAACGAACACGTCTTCACTTTTCTGCCGAACAGAAAGCTCAGATCGTCAGACGACATCTGCAG
>CAYSJO010000591.1:0-10325 GCA_964431285.1 uncultured Planctomycetaceae bacterium | reverse complement strand
AATGGGCATTCGGACGCTCAGTTCGACTTTCTCACTTGTCGAGCTGCGGGCGTCGTCGTCTCGGTTTTCAGGTGTTGAGTTGACGGCGAGCTTACGGCCCGTAGACTCCCTCGCGACACAGGTGCCAGACTGGTTTGTTGCTACTCCGGAGAATAGGGAAGACGGTGAGATTCCGTCGCGGTCCCGCCGCTGTAACCGGGGACGAAGCCCAGCTTAACCACTGCGACAAACTGGGAGTCTGGAAGACTCTGTCGCGGGAAGGATTGGGTGGAGAACGATCCGGAAGCCAGAAGACCTGCCTGATTGTCGGTATGAAGACGGTGCCTTCGGGAAAGAGGACGTCTCATGGTTGGCAGGCTCATTTGCTGTTTTACCGAAATGGTCCGGCTTGAATTCGCCTCGGTCCACTCGCGTTGCTGCGAGAATGCTCCATCCAGAGATTCACTGACACTCCCGCTGCACCGTCATGGTGCCGGAAAGACCGACTCACGTCGGCATCCGGTCTGGCAACGGAGATTGTCATGTTTATCAAACGCTCACGTTCTGGATTCACGTTAATCGAGCTGCTGGTGGTGATCGCGATCATTGCGATCCTTATTGCGCTACTGCTGCCCGCCGTACAGCAGGCCCGCGAGGCAGCGCGGCGCACTCAGCGTCGAAATCGCCTGAAGCAGATGGTGCTGGCGCTGCACGATTATTCGGACATCTACAGTGAAATGCTGATGCCTTACGTGATCGAGGACGCACAACGACTCAGTTATCTCTGGACATTCTCCGGGGCGCAGGGAACGGCTCAATTCTGGTTTGGCACGGTGAACTACGACGAGCCTGACCCAGCGAAACAGCTTGACCTACACGCAGGACCTTTGGCTCTGTTTATGGAGACAAATCACCAGGCGTTTCAGTGTCCCAACTTCGGACCAGGCCAGATGGAGAACGTTCGCTTCGGGCGGCCGGCTTCGGGCTTCGCGTTTAACGGTTACTACCTGTCACGTCCATCGGGTGTCGCCTGGCCGCCCCCGACATTTTCAGCCGTGCCCCATCCGGACCCCGCAACACGCCGTCTGGCTCACGTCGCACAGCTCACGCAAACGGTTGTGTTTGCCGACAGCGCTCAGGTGAAGATGACGTCGTTCTTTCCTCCGGCGTTCAGCTTTGAAGAGAACTGGATTCTCGATCCACCAAGTCGCAACTTCCCGACAGTCCACTTTCGACACAGCGGCGATGCCGCCAACGTTGCTTTTCTGGACGGTCATGTTGAAACACGATCGCGGCACTTCACGATCGCCGTCCCCGGGTCGAATTTCATGTCCAGTCAACAGGCAGGCCTGATTGATAAGAAACGTCTCGGATACATCAGCGACGGCAACCTCGGTGACGCTGCCCTTCAGGACGAACTCTACGACCGTGACTGACTCTCACTTGCCGGTTTGTGACTTCGTTTTACTTCTGGGGGGAACACATGAGATTCCAATATCAATTAGTGACTGTCATCATTTGTGTCGGATCACTGGGATGTGGTTCGGATCAGCCTGTTAACGAGCCAGTCGAAAGAATGGTATTCGTCGACACCGAGACGATGAATGCTGTCGTGCAACCAGTCTCGAAGACACTGCCTGCTGTCAATCCGCAGACTGGGCAGCGAACACTGATGCCGGGGCTCTACTGTCCTGACTGCAGCACGTGGCATCCCGTTCCTGCGCCGGACCAGATCAATCGTCGACCTGATACCGCGCTTTGTCCAAAAACACGGATCCCACTGATCGCAGACGGTCCATGGCCGAATGAGGACACTGCTTCGGCGGAGGACGACCCATGAGCGTTCCCGTCGGAATGAGCTGGAGCGGTGGAAAAGACAGCGCGCTGGCTCGCAACTCGCTTCGTCAAAGTGGTGAATTCGAAGTCGTCGCGCTGTTAACCACGTTGACCCGTGAATACGACCGGATCGCGATGCACGGAGTGCGACGTGAATTGCTTGTCGCACAGGCCGAGTCAATTTGTCTTCCGCTAGCGGAAGCCTGGATTACTGCCGGCGCTGGCAGTGACGAATACGAGAGCGCGATGTCCGATTCGTTCAGCCAGTTCCGGGATGCGGGAGTCTCGACGATTGCATTCGGTGATTTGTTTCTGCAGGACGTTCGGAAGTACCGAGGGCGACTCGTCGAGCGACTCGACATGACGTCCATATTTCCGATGTGGATGCAGGACACCACCGCCCTCGCCCGGGAGTTCGTCGAAGTCGGCTTTCGAGCGAAAACGTGCTGCGTCGACACGACGGCACTGCCCGAATTGTTTTGCGGTCGTGATTTGACCTGCGAGTTCTTTCGCGATCTCCCTGCGGCAGTCGATCCCTGTGGAGAGAACGGAGAGTTTCACAGTTTCGTATACGACGGACCCATGTTTTCTAAACCAATCGATGTGTGCACGGGTGACATGCGCCGGGATGGACCGTTCGTATTTCGAGACATCGTCATCAATACAAACAGGCTGTCCGAACACTCATGAAACGGAGACATTTCCAATGTATGGCATTCGCAACTCGCAATTGGAATTCCGCATTTGCTGGCCCCTCGTAACGTTGATCTTCGCGTACACGCTTTTTGTGCGACTGCTGCCGTACGTGCTGCACAGGTTCGGCATGCAGCTCGATCCCGGTATTGGCTATTACCCATGGAATTTCTCGCCGGCATTTGCCGTGTGCCTCTTCAGTGGCACGTTCTGCACGGATCGGCGTCTGTCTGGCGTTCTGCCGCTGGCGACTTTTCTGGTTAGTGACCTCGGGATCTGGGCGTTGACTGGTCGAGTCGACTGGGCCTTCTATCCCTGGCAGTTCGCAGTCTACTTGTGCCTTCTGTTCTGCACGACGCTCGGGTTTCTGTTGCGAGAGGACAAGAGTGCGCTGAGATTCGCCGAGACCGGTATCCTCGGATGTACAGTGTTCTTCATTGTGACCAACCTTGCGGTGTGGGCGCTCGGGACAATCTACCCGCGAACATCTGCTGGTCTTGTCGAGTGCTACATCGCTGCCATTCCTTACTTCCGCAATTCGCTGCTGGGAACTGCGTTCTTCGGAACCCTGCTCTTCAGTTCGTTCTGCGTCCGGGAAATCAAACTGACACCTGTCGGCGTCCCGCTTGTGGGACAGGTTGTGAGGTAACTATGGAACATCGAATCGTTTCGCTCATCGCGAGTGCCACCGAAATCGTCGCGGCTCTTGGCTACGAACGGAGTCTCGTTGGACGCTCGCATGAATGTGACTTTCCGCCAGGCGTGACGGATCTGACGATCTGTTCTGAGCCCAGAATCGACGTCACGGGAACGAGTCTTGAAATCGATAAGGCCGTCAAGAGAACCGTGCGCGAAGCTTTGTCGGTTTACAGCGTATTTCGTCATGAACTGGAACGGCTTCAGCCGACTCACATTATCACTCAGCCGCAATGCGACGTGTGCGCCGTGAATCTCCGCGATGTCGAAGCGGCCGTCTGCGACATGCTGGGCACGAGGCCTGCGATCGTCTCACTCGAACCAATGTGCCTGGCCGACATCTGGACTGACATCGCCCGGGTCGCAGAGGCACTTGGCGATAGCGCATCTGGTCAACGACTCGTCGCGTCACTTCAGATTCGACTGGATGAACTCAGAGGCAGAGTTCCCAATTCAGAACCACGCCCGACCATCTTCTGCCTGGAGTGGCTGGAACCGCTGATGTCCGCGGGTAACTGGGTTCCGGAACTGGTGGAACTCGCCGGTGGAAAACCAATCCTGTGCGAAGTCGGCAAGCACTCGCCCTACGTTACCTGGGACGATCTACTGGAAGCCGACCCGGACGTCATCGCGATTATGCCGTGCGGCTTCGACATCGAACGTACGAATAAAGAAATGCATCTCCTGACCGGACACACTCAGTGGCAGAAGCTGACCGCCGTCCGGAACAATCGAGTCTATCTGACGGACGGCAATCAGTACTTCAACCGTCCCGGGCCTCGCGTCGTTGAGTCCGCCGAAATTCTGTACGAGATACTCCACACCGAACCATCCACGCATCGACAGCAGCAACGATGGCTTCGAGTTCAGCCAGCTTCGCGGTTGCCTCGTTGATTGTTGTTGCTTGAATTCCTCAGTGGTTTTCTGCCGTGCCGTCGGTCACGGCGTTTTCTCAAAGAACGCTGCCGGAACGTGTCCGTCGCTTGTGTCTGGTTACCTGCTTTGTTTGGGGGCGTATCCTTTCCATACCCATTCGATGGCGTGAGGCAGGAATTGCTCCTTTGCGTTGCGTACGCCGTGTCCCGAGTTCTGGCAGAAAAGATATTGGTAGTGGTAGCCCTTTGCCTTCAGCACTTTGGCCATGCGATGGTTTGCTTCAACCCAGTCGTGCATGCCATCGCGCATGACGTTCGGGTTGAGACTGTCGCGATCGCCAACCGCGAGAAAAACGCGAATGGGCTTCTTCGGGCTCTCCGGAATGAGCTTGTCATGGAAGTCCCAGGCGCCACCGGGCGTCTTCGGGTCGAAGGGCCATTGCTGATTCACGAAAGTGCCTGAGGTTGTCAGCACTCGGTGATAAAGATCCGTGCGGTACCAGGCCATGATGAGCGCGGCTGAGCCGCCGGAACTGCTGCCCATGGTAGCGCGACCGTCGGGATCCCTGGTCAGCTTGACCTTGCAGTTCTTCTCCACCCGTGGCAGCACTTCGGTTTCGATGTACTCAGCGAACAGGCCGGACATCGTGTCGTACTCTTTTCCTCGTTCGTGTCCCTGAGCGTCTCCGCCTCCGTTGGCCACCATGATGGCGATCATCGCCGGGACACGCTTCTGGGCGATCAGATTGTCGAGGATATGCGGCAGCAGCATGTTGGGACGGCCCTTGGGGCCATCGTGGCAGACCATGAAAGGCGCTTCGCTGCCCGGCACATATTGCTCCGGAATGTAAACGGTGATCTGCCGCTTGTAGTCGATCTCATGCGTTTCGACGATCAGGGTCTTTGGGTTCTGGGGATCGACTTTGCCAAAAACCTTTCGGGCAATCCCCGGGTTCAAGAGTTTGGTGTCCCTCGAATCGATGGTGAATTGCTGCACGTTCCCTTGCGGGACACCGTCGACCACCTTGCGTTCAGGGGCCGGTAAGTACTCAGGCCCAATGAGGAAGTTGCCATCAACATCGAGTGACGGATTTATGCCGGGTTTCGCGTCGAGTCGCACGAATGTTGGGGAACCAGGAGCATCGAACCGGCGCGTCGGCGGTGCAGTGAAGGCGGTCTCCAAAAACAGAAATGAGCACGCAAGAAATGTGATGGGAACTGTTATCCGCTGCTTGGACATGAAACACCCTTGTCGGTTCTTGAAGGAGATTCCCCCGTGCCTGTTGGCTTCCCGGATCATCGTCTCCGCTTTGCGGGAATCAAATCGAGATGGCCTCTTTTTGGCGCCCAATCACGGAATCGTTGACCCGGCTGCGAAGTTCGTTCGGGTGGGCAATCACGACTCGAATGCCAATGGCAACGTCACGGGCCAGCTATGGTCCGGTCGGGATGGTGGCTTCGGGCAGGTTCTGCAGCAGTTGGCCGACGCGAGCGGCGTTCGGGCGGAAAGAGCCAACCACCGAGGCCAGTGCCGTGCGCAGTGATGGCTCGGTGGCGGTTCCCAGGGCTGCTGTCACTTCCTGGACGCGGGCCCGGTCCAGCAGGACTCCGTGTTTCTGAATGTGAAAAGCGAGCTGCACGGCAGCGGTCTCGCTCAGTTCGGGATCGCGGGCTGGACTGACAGCCAGTTCCTGCAGACGCTCCTGTGCGCCCGTCGTGGCAATTGAACCCAGAGCAACGATTGCGTTACCGGCGACGCCGGGATCGTCAACGGCATCAAACAGGGCCGCTTCCGAGCGTGAAATGTCGAACACGCGCATGCGGCGGCCATCGGCGATGTGAGCGAACCAGAATCCCGCAGCTGATGTTCGATCGGCTCGTTGCTGCTGCGTCACCGGCGGAGTTTGCAGCCGCGTCAGGAATGTGCGGATACCAATTTTGAAACTCTGCGGGCCTTCCAGTACGAAACCTACCAGCGGATATTCGGTCACCAGCCGACGAACGTTTGGCTCGACCGACTCAGGGCCGTAGATGACGATTGGAATTCCCGCGGTGCGCGAGTCGGCTCGCAGATTGGCAATTGTCTGGCTCAGGCCCCAGCGGATGCAGGCGGCGTGAACAGCAATCATCTCCACGTCACCCCGTTCTGCTGCAATGCGGAATCCGTCCTGCCCGGTCACGGCCTGTTGCGGGAGATAACCCATTTGACCCAGTAGAGCCGCCGTGCCGAGACCCCGTGTCTCGTTGGGGTCGATGGCCAGCCCCTGCCCGGTTCCGCTGTCGTTGAGTGCTCGCGTAAGAATGGAGACAACTCGAGAAGAGCCTTCAAACCGTTCGACAGGATCGAGCTGCATCACCGTGGACGCCGCGGCAAACTGCACGCGAAAGCTGGGGTGATTCATCGCCTGAATGATCGGTGATGCCTGACCATTCCGTGTGCTGAGCTGATTGCGGTTGCCAATCTGCCCCAGCACATTCAAAGCCGCCAGAGCCGACTTCGGATTCAGGTTCTTTAACGACAGACTGAGCATGTCGAGCGCAGTGTCGGGTCCGGCCAGGAGAGCCAGGTCGTGCGCCGTTCCCGGACCAGTTGGCAGCGGCTTATCCCAGCCTGCTGTATGCGCTTCGAAGGACAGACGCATCGCCAGTACCAGCGACTGAAGATCACGTCGATCTGGTGACATCGACAGTGCCTGCTGGGCAAAGCGGTTGCCAATGATCAACGACGCGGTTTCCGCATCCACCTGCCATGCGGCGAGTGAGTTGGCCTGCCGATTCCAGGACCACAACTCGACGCGTCCATTCTCATCGCTTGCCCACGCGTACTCGTTGCGAAAATGTGTTTGAGCGATGTCTCGAAGCTGACCAACCGCGCCGAAGGCGCTGATGTCGTAGGTTCGTTTGACATCACCTCGCAGGATTCGCGCGAGCGATCCGCGAGCAGACTGCCGTTCACCCAGTGAACGTCCTGGACCGTACGCGTGATGCCATAACCACGGCACAGACTCGATGGCCCGCAGCCAGCCCAGTCCGTCGATGGCAACCGCGCGGATGGCTTCCTGTGGTGCTTCCAGGGCACCCTGCAACGGCGGCACAATCTGTTTGCCCATCCGTGCGAACGTGTACACGATCGCGTCCCGCGTCACGGAATCACCGGAACCAGCGGCTACGGCCAACATCCGCGGAACGGCAATTGACCCCGCACTACGCAACTGCACGATGGCGATCTCGCGCCGACCAGGGTCGCCGGTCAGGTCGGCGATCAGTGCGTCAAGGCGAGTGGAATCCGCGGCGTAACGGCGAAACACAACATTCATGCGATCCAGTAGCTGCACCGACAGCGGCTGCATGCGCTTGTCGTTGGCGATTTCCAGAAAGATGCCAGGACCATGCTTGTCTCGCATCTTCAATATGTCGGCGTCTGCCGGATTCTGGGCGATGAGCTGTTCCAAGTACTTGCGAGCCAGATTTGGCCGTTCAAGGTCAACCATCAGCACGATGGCATCGAACAATGCCAGAGGTGACTTCGGCTCAACCAGCAGTGGCGATTCTTCGGCGGCGGGAAGCGGTGCCGGATCGGCCGGATCAGCGTCCTGGGCGCGCAGCGGCAGCGAAGAATGCAGAAGCACTCCCGTGAGAAAAATCACAGCCACTGACCGGCGGTGCATACGCAACATCCAGAATGTGTCACTGTCGCTTAATCGGAAGCCGGATTCGTGTACGTCCCGCGAGACAGGCTCGCAGAGCACACGGCGCATACGTACGCGGCTTGCGGTTGAAAGAGTCATCCTGAAACGACGAATCCATCAAAGCAACCGGAAACTCCCTGACCTGCCTCAATTGACCGACCCCTGCAGGCGTCAAACCTGCGTTTCCTGACGGCAACAGACCGATTTCACCGGGCGCGCGATTCATGCCGGATACACCCTGTGTCCGGTTTATCGGAGCCGACTCCGTTCCACATGTGCCGGTCCTGCGGCCATCGCCCGAAGCAGTTGCATAACCGGTCAATGCGGTAAGCCTGTCAAACTGTGCGGCTAACCGATTTTCTCCGCAATTTCAAAACAGCCGCTGCCGACATGTCCCCGTCGCCCGTCTTCGCGTGGACAACGTTCCGCTTCCGCACCGAAAGACAGGACACCCCGATGAGTATCCGGGGCCTTGCACCAATGATTGACATTCCGTCGCCACGACAATTCATACCCCTCACATCTTCGATCTCGTCCGAGATCATGCGTGGCGATTTACTGACACGGGCCATACGGAACACCTCAGCGGAGAGGCGACATGACACACCAGGAAAACACCGGCCCGACCAGATCTTCGCCAGATCGTCCTGCCACGTACTCTCGTACCGTCATCCTTGCTGGGCTGGCCTTAGTCGCGAGTGCCGCGTTGACGCAGTATGTCCGCAGTCGAATTCCAGAGCAGTTTTCTGGTGAGTTGCAGTCACAATCGGTCGAAGTCACAGCATCGGTCAACGGAGTCGTCGATCTGGTCAGCGTGAAACCCGGTCAGATTGTGTATCCCGATGAAGCACTGTTCGTCATTGACAGCTCGGATCATGCCGACCGAATCGCGTCCGCGCAGCTGGAAGTCGATCGCCTGGCGGCGGAATTGAGAATTGCCCAGGCGGGATACGAACTCGAACTGCATCAGATTCTGGTGGACATGGATGCGGCAATCCACGACATCAGGGACGACCTAGCACAGCTCGAAGGCGACCGCTTTCAACTGAAATTCCGAGACACTGCATTTTCCGATTTTCAGGGAGCTCTGGACAATCCCGTAGCCAGTACGGACCCGATGGATCTGATGCGCCTGTTGCGAGATGCCCCGGGACCAGCGATGCAGCTTGGTGTGATGATCGAACGGGGTCGGATCGAAAACGATCTCGATACGAAACAGGCCAGAATCAACCTGAGCCAATCGCGACTGTCCCGTTTGCAGGTCGGACAGAAACAGTTACCCGAAAAAGTGCATGCGGCACTGGGGCTTCCGGCCATAGAAGAACAACTCACCTCTGCCCGCCAGCACGTCTCAGAGTTACGACTCGCTGACAGCACACAGGTGGTGACTTCTCCCATGTACGGAATGGTCGGACTGGTTCAGGTGAATTCCAGCGACAACGTGCAGCAGGGACACACTCTGTTGCGGGTTTTTGATCGCAGCCATGAGAGTGTCCGGGTGGAACTCCCCAGCCGGCTGGTCCCCGAGTTGAGTGTTGATCGTGAAGTCTCGCTGACGTTTCCTGGCGGAGAACTTCGCAGCGGGCGCATTGAAGCGATTCCACCCCAGGTCACTCGTCGGGCAAACGGCGTGGGGGAGTCACAGATTGCCGTGACCATTCGCCCCTCCGGCCGCGTGTGGCCGACATTGCCGATCGGAACAACAGTCTCCGTCAGTCTGGGCTCGTCGTCGTAGCACGGATGCGCTGGGAACGTTGTCCCACGTGTCATTGCTGTGATTCCGGCTTCTTCTCATTCGGCAGCTTCAGTTTCTGCACCGGCGCGTACAACGTTTTCTTTGTGTCCGGGAAGCGAATGAACGCGGAAAGTTCATCGTCACCATCCCGGCGGATGCGACGCGAGATCTGCGGGTAGCCCAATGTGAAGGTCCCGTACAGAATCTCTGCACCCGCTTGAATCGTTCGCACATTTGGTCGCAGAGCACGTCGCGATGGTCGCAGGTATGTCGGCGGGGAGATGTACAACCCGGCAAACCTGAAGTGCGGCACATTCTCCAGACCGCTGTCGCCTCTCCCGTAGATCACTTTCGCTTCTGACTCGCCGTTGTTCTTAACAAAGAAGCGCAGCGTGAAGCAGTGTTCGTGGTGATCCACTACAATTCGAAAAGCCAGGTCTGGCTCTTCAGTGTCTGTTGCTGGATTTTGTCCCGATGTCTGATGCGCGCTCAGCAGACACACGCAGCCCAGGCATAATGTCGTGGGGAAGAATCGCATGTTGGTCCTCCTTCGACAGGTCGGTCACGGGAACGTCTGAAAATGCACAGCGAGTCCAACCAGGGGCTCGGCCGCCGACGCACAAGTTATGGTGTGTACGACGAATACCGACCGCAACCGGGATATACTCTGACCGCTTTGATTGAGGTCTCCTGCCGCGAAGTTATCGGAGTGTTTCCGTGCAGAGTCTGCTGACACAAACTTTGTCTGGATTTCTCATTGTTGTGTCTGGCATTGTGTCGCAGGCGACCGCAACTGACGACTTCGCACAGTTTGTGAACGAG
>CAYSJO010000590.1:0-5238 GCA_964431285.1 uncultured Planctomycetaceae bacterium | reverse complement strand
TCAGGGACTGTCAGCCCGCTTGTCCGCTGCATCTGGATGGCTCAGAGGCCTTGCCGGCTGACTCTCCCTTGTTATACGTTCCGAAGGGACTGAGGCGGATTCTCGACCGTGACCTGCAAGCCGCAGGAATTTGTAAGACGGTCGACCGTGGCCGAACGATCGATGTGCACGCACTCCGGCATACGTTCGGCACGATGCTTAGCCAACACGGAGTCGCACCGCGAACGGCTCAAGCGGCAATGCGGCATTCGAGCATTGACCTGACAATGAACGTCTACACCGACCCGCGACTTCTCGACGTTGCCGGGGCTCTGGATTCGCTCCCGACTCTGTCACTCGACAATCAACCAAACCGACCGTCAGACCGAGCCGGGGCGACGGGCACTGCTGGACCGTTTGCCCCAGGCACAGTCCAAACGGGGATATCACAGTCACTTCCTGTCACTTTGGGCAATGCTGACCACTCAAACGCCGAGGAAGCCGACGACCCCGAAACATGCAGAAAACCAACGAAAAAAGCCTTATTACCGGCATTCGGCAACAAGGCTCTTGAATCGGGACGACAGGATTTGAACCTGCGACCTCCTGACCCCCAGTCAGGCGCGCTACCAGGCTGCGCCACGTCCCGTTGACTTCCTCAAAATTGTGAACCTTAATTCGCTGAGAATTATATTCGGATCGCCTCGGCGTGACAAATGCCGGTCCGATCCTCGCTGGGCTCGTTCTTGCGGGGACCACTATGAACGGCGAATTCCGTCCGGTGGGCAGAGGATTGGATAGGCCTCCTGGCTGGTCGCAGTCGTTGCGGTCAATGCGTCCGCTCCAGATCATGCAGTGTCCGGAGCGAAGCCACGACGGAGCGTGTTTTCCGTTACGTTGACCGGGAGTAAAAACTGCGACAGATAGTCCGGGCCGCCGGCTTTTGTGCCAATGCCTGACATGCGGAAACCGCCGAACGGTTGACGATTCACCAGTGCTCCAGTGATGCCACGGTTAAGATACAGGTTGCCGGCAGCCAGTTCTGCAACGCAGCGTTTCAGATTCGCCGGGGAGCGGCTGAAGATGCCGGCGGTCAGCGCGTAATCCGTGTCGTTGGCAACTTCGATGGCTTCGTCCAGCGTATCCACAGGGATTACCGCCAGGACCGGACCGAAGATTTCTTCCTGGGCCAGGCGTGAACTGGGATCGACGTCCGCAAAGACGTGCGGGCCGATGTAAAAGCCGTCGCCGGAGAGTTCGTCGTCGACCGGGTACTCACAGACGAGACGGTTTTCTTTCGTACCGATATCAACGTAACGGTTGATTCGGTCGACAGCTTCTTCGTCGATAACCGGACCCACTGTTGTACCCGGATCCTCGGCCGGACCGATTCTCAGGCTGCGAGTCGCATGCACGACACGTTTGGCAAATGCCGGATAGATGTCTCGAAGCACGATGGCCCGGGAGCAGGCGGAGCACTTCTGACCGGAATACCCGAACGCGCTTTGCACCACGCCTTGGACGGCTTCGTCGAGGTCCGCGTCGTCGTCGATGATGATTGCGTTCTTGCCGCCCATTTCCGCAATGACTTTTTTCACCTTGGTCTGACGGGGATCAGTCTCGGCGGCGACGCGGTTGATTTCCAGGCCCACCGAACGGGACCCCGTAAACGCGATGATGTCAACGTCCGGGCTGTTGACCAGTTCCGGGCCGATTTCTTCGCCCACTCCGGGCAGGTAGTTGACCACTCCGTCAGGCAGGTCGATGTCCTGGAGAATCTGCATCAGTCTGGCGGCGATCACGGACGACTGCTCGGCCGGCTTCATAATCACCGTATTACCCGTAACCAGCGCGGCTGCCGTCATTCCCGTCAGAATTGCCAGCGGAAAATTCCAGGGGGCGATTACAACGGCGACTCCACGCGGTCGGTAGAAGTACGTGTTCTCTTCGCCGGCGATGTCGACCTCTCGCGGTGCGAGCAGCTCAATGGCATGCTGAGCGTAGTACTCGCAGAAGTCGATCGCTTCGGCAACATCCCCGTCCGCTTCGGCCCATGGCTTGCCGCACTCGTAGACCATCCAGGCAGACAGTTCGTGCCGACGCTGTCGCATCTGTGCAGCAGCCAGCTTCAGATATTCGGCTCGGAACGTTACGTCGACCTGCGACCACGCTGCAGATCGTTTTCGGGCAACCGCGATTGCGTCGAGGGCGTCCTGGGGCGACGCGGATGCCACCGTACCGACGACCTGCCTGCGGTGTGACGGATTGCGACTGACGAGTTGTCCTCGTGTCTCCACACGACGCCCGTCAATAATGAGGGCGTACTCACCTCCCAGGTCCTCGGCCACATCGTCGAGTGCTTCCTGAAAGGCGTCGCGCACGTCACTCCGACTGAAGTCGGATGGTGGCTCATTCTGAAAGACTGGTGGAGTCATTGCCGTCTGGCTGTTGTCAGTTTCGGAATCAGCGGACGAGGCGTCCGTCTCTCGGTCCGCAGTGGCGGATGGTTTAGCCATGAGTGTCTCCCGCGAGGTTTCCCTGGCGAGGCTGTGTCTGAGGAACGAGTCGTTGGATGTGTTTTCGAGCAGCCGTCGCACGAGATACGCCATGCCCGGGATGAGTTCTCCGAACGGTGTGTAAATTCGGACGCGATGCCCAAGTTCGTGGAACAGCCGGGCCTGATCTTCAGCCATGCCATACAGCATCTGGATTTCGTAGGCTCGCCGAGGAACGTTGAGCTTCCGGCCCCAGGCGATGGCGTGGGCGAGGCTCCGCAGGTTGTGACTGCCGAACGCGGGACGCAGTGACCTGTAGTTCTCCATCAGGAAGCGGCTGAGCCGTTCGAAGCAGTCGTCCGACTGCCACTTTTCCTGATAGACGGGAACGGGCCAGCCGTGCTGTTCCGCGATGACCGTTTCGTAATCCCAGTACGCGCCTTTGACCAGCCGCACAGTGATGGGCGTTCCGCGTTCAGCCACCCACTCGCGGAGCTGAAACAGATCACGTTCCGCGTCCGGCATGTAAGCCTGGATCACAATGCCAACGTCGGCATAGTGACGGAATTCGTCCTCCATCAGCACGTCTTTGAAGATGTGAAGCGTGAGGTCCTTGTACGAGTACTGCTCCATGTCGATGTGGACGTAGGCCGAATTGCGGACAGCTCGTCGCAGGATTGCCCGCAGCCTCTTCTTAACGGCTTCGGCCGTTCCTGTCGGATCGATCGGGCGGAACTGGCTGTACAGAGCCGACATCTTCAGTGACACATTAAGACGCGGGATCGGCCCTTTGTCGTCGCGGTCGAGCAACGAGTCTTCGCTCCAGCCGTTGACCGCAGGTCCGAGTTCCGAAAGCAAATCGAGATACGAGTTTTTGTAACCGATGGCTTCGGGTTCGGAGATGACCGCTTCACCCAGCAGGTCCAGTGTGAACGCGAATCCCTGTTTACGGAGTTTCGTGACCGACTGCAGCACTTCCTCGGAAGTGTGCCCGGCAATGAATCGCTCGGCCATGCGGCGCGCATTCGTGCGGGCGTTCAGGGCCAGAGCCCGACCAAGCACCGTATTCGGCCCGGCATGATCGACGACCATGCGGACGGCTCCGGGCAGGTGTTCGTCGACCTCTTCGAAGTACTCCTGCAGATGCCGGCCGATCTGCTGGTGATTGCGGAGCATGGGCAGAGCGTCCACGAACCGAAACATCTGCACTTTGACGGATTCGTCCGCCATCGCCCATGACAGGATGCGATCGTCCCACCAACGCCGCTCAAAGACCGACGGCTGTCGGTGCTCGGCGTGCTGGAAAAGCCACTTGCCAACGTCCTGCGTCTCGGCTTCGACGGCGGCGAGCAGTTCCGAGTCGTCCGCTCGAGGGGGCGGCTCTTTGAGAGGGACCGGGGCACTTTTCTTTCTGGCGGCCTTCTTCTTCGCCCCGACTGTCTTTTCGGCGGTTTTCGGGGCTGAATTTTTCTTCGGTGTCGTTTCTTGGGCGGCCGATTTCCCAGCGGCTTTTTTCTTTGGTGTCTTTTTTTTTACGGCGGGCTTTTTCTTCGGAGTCGCTACCGATGCCGCTTTCTTTTTCGCGGCTTTCTTCTTCACAGCCTTGCGCGGCGCTGCGGCGGTTGCCTTCTTCTTCGCCGTTTTTCGAGATGTTGTCTTCTTCTTCGCCACGCCGCCGTCGCCTCCATTCGCTGACGTCCGCCTGTTTGCTGAGCTAAGTCGCGTACCATAGCAGGGCGACCTCCTTTCCAGGAGTGCGCAGACCTGGCAATTTGCGGGGACTTAGACGACCTGAAACTGTATCCGCCGACCTTACGGGATCTGGTTCCGAGCCGATACCGTGATGGGAATGAACAACATAGCTTGCGCGTGGTACATTGCCGTTCCGAAGCAATCGTACTGGACTAAAGAGAATCGGCAGCACGGATGAAGATTGAGCAGTTTCTGAGTCACCACGGGGTAACGAGCAATCCGTTCGGGCAGGAAGACGCGAGTATTGATCCGGTCTTTCGTGAGCATTGCATCGACGGCATTCGTCATCCGGCGTGGGACAAGATCATGGGGAGCCCTCGCCATCCCGCGACGGCCGTTGTGTTTGGTGAGAAGGGCAGCGGAAAGACTGCGATTCGCATGCAGATCGCCAGGGAACTCGCGGCATCCAACAGCTCCCTTGAGTCGGGTCGCTGCTTCATTGTCGAATACGATGAGTTCAATCCGTTTCTCGACTGCTACAGCGAGTGTCTTTCGCAGCGGGTGCGAAACTCCGACAAGCCGCTGGCTCAGTGGCGGCTGTGCGATCACATCGACGCGATGCTCTCGCTGGGCGTGACGCGGCTCGTTGACTGCGTCGTTGAGAATCCGAAGGACGTCAGGGACGGACTCTCGCGCAAGGCGATCTGTGGCATTGATCTGATGGACCGTCGGAATCTGCTGCTGCTCGCGGCGTTCTATGACAACTCTCGGGATGCACCCCGTTTTCAACGCTGGAACCAGCTGCGCAAATCGGTGAAGTATTTCTCGATCAAGTCCGAATGGCAGCGTGGCCTGGGCGTCCTGGTCACCATTCTGATGCTCGTTCTGGTGTTCAATGCGACGGCGCGTGATTTTCTGGGGTGGGGTCTGCTGGGAATTCCCCTGCTGTGTTGGGCTCCGTGGGCATGGAAGTGGTTGCGGCACCAGTTACTGGCCCGCCGCATCACACGTCACATTCGCATCATCAATCACATTCCGGCGATCCTGCGACGCATCCTCGGCCGGTTTGATC
>CAYSJO010000589.1:0-5385 GCA_964431285.1 uncultured Planctomycetaceae bacterium | reverse complement strand
AGCGTCTGAACAACAAGGCGAAAGTGACCATGAGAAAATCCTACGGATTCCGCACACCAGAAACGCTGGAACTCGCTTTATACCACAACCTTGCAAAACTCCCCGAGCCGAACTTCACCCACACATTCTGGTGAGGAGGCCATTTTTCAGTGGTCGCAGTCCTTGCCATTCGACTCCCATAGAATCGATTTCCAGGCCCGAGAGGCGTCGATTCCGCCAGTTCAACGTGACTGGATTCCTCACTTGGGCTCTGTTAGCTTCCTCGCCTTAATGTGCCGTCAGAGCATGGGTTCCGTCCAGAATCAGGGTCAGTCCCGCATCAGGGTTCGCGTTGAAATGGCAACACAGAAGCTTCAGGCCATTGCTGGCGTCAGCGCCAGTGACGAAACGGAAATTCGCCTCAAATACCCATCGATCGCGTCAACGTCGGTCGGTCGGCTCATTGGCAAGTTGAGTAACTGCACACCGACTCGCATCTGGGGCATCAGGCCTTCCAGCCTGATTTTTCCGCTGCCTCTGGCCCCATTGGGCGTGGCTATCTACGCCATGTTGAAACTGACCGGGCCAAAGTATGTGCTCACCAATCGATCGGTGCAGCGCTGCAGCTCCCTTGGGTCACATAAGGAGCAATCGGTCGACCTGATGGAAATCGACGAGATTGATCTGCATCAGGAGTCGGGCCAGGAGTTTTTTAACGCCGCCAATCTGACACTCATCGACAGGCAGGGGGACCGAGTCATGTGGATCGAAGGTGTACCGTGCGCCGACATGTTCCGCGAATCGATCCTGAAAGCCCGTGATGCCCGGCTCGAGACCGCCGAGTCGCTCGCAGCCATTCAAGCCCGTGCCTGAAATTCGCCGCTTGAGGCGTGCCGCCAGGTCAGTCGAAGATCTGCTCCATGACCCGGTAGCCCGGTTCTGTCATACCCAGTGACAGATAGGTCTGCTGAGCCTGTTCGTTCTGCAACTCAACATATAGCCGCAGCCCGACCACCCCGGGAGCTTCGCTGGCCAGTTTCTCGAGGTGCGTGTTCAGTCTTCCGAAGACGCCCTGACGGCGGAAGTCCGGATGAACGTAAACACTTTGCAGCCACCAGATTTCACCGTTCCGCCAGTCGCTCCACTCGAATGTGTGCATGAGCTGACCGATGATGCGATCCTCGACACAGGCTAGGAAGTAGCGTCCCTTACGAGCGTCCTTCAGCAGCGCCTGTACTCCAGCTTCGACTGTTACCGGGTCGAGTAATTTACTCTCGGTCTCGGCGGCGAGTCGGATGTTGAATTCCGTGATCGTCGGCCAGTCGTCTTCGTGAGCGGGTCGAATTTTCAGGCTGGAGATTGTGTTCGACATGGCAGGTTTTCCGGACAGGTACGTAGCAAAACAGCGTCAGGACTGGAGTCGGTCGATGATCATCTGTCGAACGACTTTTGCGTCAGCTCCCTTGAGTTCGCGCATGACCTGTCCAATTAGCGGACCAGCAGCCTGCACTTTGCCATTTCGCACATCTTCGGCCGCCTTTTCGTTGCGG
Organism: uncultured Planctomycetaceae bacterium; assembly: GCA_964431285.1. GTDB lineage: Bacteria > Planctomycetota > Planctomycetia > Planctomycetales > Planctomycetaceae > CAUZFZ01. Next base: position 3,856 of record CAYSJO010000589.1, on the reverse strand, counting down.
CTGACGACCGCGTCGATGACCCGCTCAATCTCTCCGCTGTCCTGAACGGAGGACAGGCCTTTGTCTTCGATGATCTGGCGGACTCGTTCGGTGGTTGCCGGCTCGCCCGCATCGGCAGCAGACAGCAGATCGGTAAACACCTCGCGTCCACTCTTAACCGTGATTTCGCTCTTCACGATTCGCTGCAAAAGAGTCCCGAGCACGTCCGTGGGAATCGGAAACTCGTTGATCTCAATCTTCCGCTCGTTGAGTTCACGCTGGACATCCTGCGTCAGCCAGTTGGCGGCCTGTTTTCCGTCGCCGCATATTTCGGTCACCTGGTCGAAGCAGTCTGCAAATTCTCCACCCCGATCGATCACGACACTTGCGTCGTAGGCCGACAACCCAAGCTGGTCGACATAACGGCGACGTCTGTCGGCCGGAAATTCACACAGCGTCGCCCGCACTTCGTCGAGTTGCTCATCGGTGACGGTGACCGGACATAGATCCGGGTCTGGGAAGTAGCGGTAGTCGGCCGCTTCTTCTTTTCCTCGCTGTGGAAACGTCATGCCCCGGTTGGCATCCCAGCCGTGCGTCGCTTTCGGGACGTCACCAATGCGCTTGCGGTCTGCTTCCCAGGCTTTGACTTGCTGTTTGACTTCGTACTCAATTGCCGCCTCGACGCCGCGAAAACTGTTCAGGTTTTTGATTTCGACGATCGGTGTCGGAATCGTCTCACCGTTCTCGTGAACGTGCAGGTTGACGTTAGCGTCACACCGCAGGCTGCCCTCCTGCATGTTGCAGTCTGAGACTTCGATGTACCGTAGCAGCAGACGCAGCTGTTCCAGGTAAACACGGGCTTCTTCCGCCGAGCGAATATCCGGCTCGGATACGATCTCCAGCATTGGCGTGCCCGTCCGATTCAGGTCGACCTGACTGTCGGCTCCTCTCCCAGACTCGTCGTGAATGTTCTTGCCGGCGTCTTCTTCGAGATGCGCCCGGATCAGCCTGACATGACGCTGCTCACCCGTTGACGGAACGTTGATGTCCACCCAGCCGTTCGAGCTGAAGGGCAGGTCGAACTGGCTGATCTGATACGCCTTCGGGAGGTCCGGGTAGTAATACTGTTTGCGGTCCCACTTGGTGAACTTCGCCAGCTCACAGTTCAGCGCCATCGCGGTCTTCACGGACAGCCAATAGGCCTCGCAGTTCATCACAGGCAGAGCACCCGGCAGGCCAAGACAAACAGGACAAGTCTGTACGTTGGGATTGTCCGGGTTGAAAAGATTCGGGCAGCCGCAAAACAGTTTGGATTTCGTGAGGAGCTGGACGTGGACCTCAAGTCCGATGATTGTCGTGTAGTCCATGATGCGTTGCAGAGTTTCTTCTGGTTCATCCGGGAGAATATGGCGACGAGACCGCGCGGCAATGCGTGTCGTACATTGCGGGCGATCGAAATCACAACCCGGAGTGTCACGTTCGAACACACAGCACGACGCCCCGTAGGCAATCGCATGGCCCGGTGCGAATTCGCAGGTTGTCCGAGAAGCCGACGGGGTGAATCTGCTGACGACAGATCATGCCACGTCGCGTTGTGGCATTGGCGGCTCTTGAGACTTGTTCTGCCGCTCGATTTTCTCAAGCACGCGATCCAGTGCCGAGATAATCTGCTGCTGGCAGTCGAGCAACGATGCGGCCACCTGGCGTACATCATGCTCGGTCAGGCTGCCGTGTTGTTCCAGCTGCATCGCGGATTGACCCAGCGAAAGCACGGTGGACCGAATTCCATCCAGCAATTCTCCGGGTTCGTGTGATGCATCAGACTTCGATTGGTCAGCCAGCGCGTCTGCGCGACGCTGGGCGGCATCGAACAGTGCCTCGGCGCCTGCTCGTCGCCTACCCTCATAGTCCGCGATCAGGGCTTCTTCCTGCTCGATCAGCTCTATCAGTTCAGCGGCAAAAACATCCGCCAGGTCACGAGTTTCCTCGTCATCCGGCATGGCATCGGCCGTTGGCTGACTCACGATATCTGCACCGTGGAGAGCCATCTGGAAGTTGCCGATTTCAATCGTGTCGCCGGAGTGCAGTTCTGTGATTCCCGGACGCCCATTGACAAGTAAGGTTGGGATGTCCGCCACGGGATCGATGCCAATAGCATCGCCATCCCGATACACAATGCTGTGCAGCAGAGGCATGTCGTCGCCACCCAGACGCAGATCGCAGCGTGGACCCGCGCCGATCAGAAACCGATCCTGCAGGATCGGTCGCAGCGGACTGGCAGTTTCCCCACACAGAATCTCAAGGGTGGGTGACGAAGTTGCGGGACATGGTCGTTCTGAGTTGTTCATCGCTGACTCCGATGGCAGAGGCATACACCTCCGGCCTTTTCCGGACATTTCATGCGTCCACTCTCTCGGGACGCGCATTGACCCGTTGGAAGTGCTCGCACACCATTCTCTGGTTTCGGCCATTCCGTCGGCTCGCATGACAAAATCGATACAGATTCCCTACACGGAGCACATGGATGCCTGAACTCAGGGCGGATCCGATCACGGGCCGGCAGGTCATCATCGCGCCCGAACGTGCCGCGCGACCCTTCGAGCATGGCGCCCCGCAGCCCACCGAGACGCTGGATCGCTGCCCGTTTTGTGCGGGAAACGAAGACGCCACTCCCGACCCGGTGCTGACGCTCTGGGACGAAGACAATTCGGACCGATGGCGCGTCCGAATCGTCCCCAACAGATACCCGGCGGTAGGCGACGCGACGGCGATTGCGCGTCCAGAAACGGTGGACGCAGTGTTTCAGACGCGTCCCGCCTCCGGTCGGCACGAAGTCGTCATCGAGAGCTCGGACCACGATTGTCGAATGCACCAGCTGCCGTTGAACCAGTTCGAGTTGGTCGTCGAAGCCTGGCGGGATCGACTGCGAGCAATCAGGAACGAAGGTCATGCAGCGCACGTCACGCTGTTCAAGAACGAAGGGGCCGACGCGGGAGCATCACTTGAGCACGTGCACTCACAGATTCTGGCGACCCCCTTCGTGCCACTAGTCGTTGAGGAGGAACTGGCCGCAGGTGCGAGATTCCTCGACGAACACGGGCACAACGCATGGCTCGAGATCATGGATCGGGAACTCGCAGTTGGCTCACGAATCGTCGAACAGTCCAATGCGCTGGTTACGTTCTGTCCGTTTGCCAGCCGCTTCCCCGCCGAGATGTGGATCGTCCCGCGCCGCCACTGTCCCGACTTCGATTCCGCCACAGAGGAAGAACTCAAAAGTCTGGCGGCGGCGCTGAAGGGCGCCTTGGAAAGGCTTGATCGGAGCTTCCCACGCGCGGCTTGTAATGTCGTTGTGCACACGACCCCGTTCCAGGGTGACGATCAAAAGGCCGCCATGCAGTGGCACATCCAGATCACGCCTCGCCTGACAAGAATCGCAGGTTTCGAAATCGGTGCCGGGACATGGGTCAACATTGTCCCGCCGGAAGATGCCGCGGCCCGGTTGCGATTGTAGACCGCGACGGGACAGCATCGCTTCCAGGGTTCACCGGGATTGTTCGCCTCAGCAATCGCGAGTTGGCTCGGGATTCGTGTCAGCCAATTCGATGTTTTTGACTGCATCGCGTTGCAGAAACACCATGCTCATTGTAGCGGTTCAGTTGGAACTGGAATCGGGGTCTGGTCGGGTTAGCATGACCTGACTGGAGAATGATGCCATGACTGAACGAACACGTCGTCACTTTTCTGCCGAACAGAAAGCTCAGATCGTCAGACGACATCTGCAGGGAAAAGAACCCGTCTCGGAACTGGCCGAGGAATTCTGCCTGCACCTGATTGATCCATAACTGGGTCAATCAGGTGCTCACCCAGGCCGAGA
>CAYSJO010000588.1:0-3447 GCA_964431285.1 uncultured Planctomycetaceae bacterium | reverse complement strand
GCTGTCGACCGGGGAGCACAGGACGTGTCCAGCTTGTACCGGGCTGGTGATCCGTCTATTCTCCGACTCATTCAGTCCGTTGTGAACGCGGCCAGTGCGCAGGGAATACCTGTAACTGTTTGTGGCCAAATGAGTTCCGATCCGAAGTTTGTCCCGCTTCTTCTGGGACTCGGGTTGCGACAGCTAAGCGTCACACCTCTGGCGATTCCTGACGTAAAGGATATCATTCGACACATCAGCATCGAGCGCACCGCGCACATCGCCCAACACGCTCTGTCCCTTGATTTGGCGCGCGATGTCGAAAACTACCTTCGTACCGAAGTTCAGCGGTTGCAGTCGGAAGACACCGCAGCCGAGCCATCCACAGAAAGATAGGGCGGGCCTTTAACCCGTCGGGGACAGCTTGAAATCCTGTCCTGCCCAACAATTCAACTGATTTCACTTAGTGAGGGTCTCACTCGCGATCTTTTGACAGCGACGACAAAGAGACAAGGTGACACACAGAAGGGAATTCGGGTGAGTCTGGCGGTCGTTTACCATCTGCCTGGCAGTCTCCCAGTCGTTGGCGGGCCTTACGGCCTGGCATCGCGGGCCGACTGTGAATGGGTCAATACGATTACCGAAGAGCCAAACCGCCGCCCCGAATTAACGCAACGCATCCGTCAGTTTGACGAAAAGTCACTGACAGCCGTGTGGATCAGTTCCACACCTTCCAGAGATGCCTGTCAGGCGTTGCAGTTCCACTTCTCGCCGTTTGATTCACGGAATGCCCTATTCAGGCGTCACCTGTTGAAGAGTCCTGCGTCCTCGTCCCCGCACATGATTCTGTCGGCCTCATGCCACGACCGTCTGGCCGTGAAACGAAACCGGCGCGCTCTTACGGGAACAGATGCGGGCACCGCTGCAGATCGATCGTGCGAAGAGATCCCAATGCCAGGGGTCCACCATGAAGAAAGAAATGCTGATCAATGTCCGGCAGCCCGAAGAGAGCCGGATCGGACTGATCGAAGATGGAGTTCTTGAAGAACTTTACGTCGAACGGAACAGCCTCGAGAGCTGCGTCGGCAACATCTACAAAGGCCGTGTCGTCAACCTGGAGCCCAGCATTCAGGCCGCGTTCGTAGACTTTGGAGTCGGACGCAACGGCTTCCTGCACGTCAGCGACGTGGAATACCAGTACTTCAAGCACCTGCTGGATGGTGAAGCGGAAGAAGCTCCCCGCCGTGGGCGCGGTCCGACCGATCGCGGGATGCGCAACAAGCCTCCCATCCAAGACATCTTTCGGAAGGGCAGCGAAGTCGTTGTCCAAGTGATCAAAGAAGGGATCGGTTCCAAGGGACCGACGTTGTCGACCTACGTCAGCATCCCAGGACGCTACCTAGTATTGATGCCCGCGCTGCAACGCGTTGGAGTCAGCCGCAAGATCGATGACGAAGATGCTCGCCGGAAACTGCGGCGTCAGCTCAACGAACTCGCCCCACCACCCGGCGTCGGATTCATCATTCGCACGGCCGGGCTTGACCGTTCCATTGACGACCTGGAACGAGACCTCAACTATCTGATTCGCCTCTGGAAAGTCATCGTCCGGCGAATCAAGAACGCGTCAGCGCCGGTGGACATCTACCGGGACAGCGACATGATGACGCGAACGATTCGCGACATATTTGCCGGCGACATCAATGCAGTGTGGATTGACGAAGCCTCGGCCTACGAGCGAGCTCAGGAATTCATGAAGGCCGTGCTGCCTGGCCACGAGAGCCGCGTCCATCTGTATGACGCCCAGGAATCGATCTTCCATAAGTACCAGATCGAAAATGAGATCGCCCGTATCCAGAACCGCGAAGTCCCTCTTAAGGGTGGCGGGTCGATTGTGATCGATCAGTCCGAAGCCTTGGTCGCCATCGACGTCAACAGTGGCAACTTGCGGGTCGACGACTACGCCGAAGAGACGGCGTATCAGGGCAATCTGCGAGCGGCCTATGATGTCGCGCGTCAAATCCGCCTGCGGGATATTGGGGGCGTGGTCGTCGTGGATTTCATTGACATGCGTGACGACCGGCATCGACGCGGTGTCGAGCGTGCTCTTGCCGACGCGATGAAACGTGATCGGGCGCGGTCGAAAGTCTTGCGGATCAGCCCGTTTGGACTTATCGAAATGACCCGGCAGCGGATTCGGCCGTCGCTGCGACGCAGTATCTACAGAGACTGCCCCTGTTGTACGGGGACCGGACTGGTCAAGACGTCCGAGAGTGTCGCCATCGAGGTGATGCGGAACCTGATCACGGCGGCATCCCGAGAAGCGGTCGAACGCATCGTCGTGGAAGTAGAGCACGACGTCGCAGATTACCTGAGCAATGGGAAACGCCGCGAAATCAACTCTGTCGAAGATGCTTCCCGAGTGGCGATCAGCATCCGTGGGCGTGGCGACGTGACTCCCAACCACATTGTGATCGAGTGTACCGACGCGGCCGGTCACCTGTTCCGGATTCCCGTACCAGCGGACTCGCAATAGCGGGAATCCATTGCTAGCATTCCGAGCTTTTCCGCCCATCCAGCCGGCGGAAAACGGAGTTTCACCTTTCGAAAACTCTCAGGCATTGAGAGAGAGACAGCAGAATGTTCGCGATCATTGAGGACGGCAGCCGCCAGTACCGCGTGAGTCCTGGCGATACACTGACAGTGGATTACCGGTCCGCGGCAGCTCAGGGCGAATCATTGACGTTTGACCGGGTACTCCTGGCGAACGGCGGCAATGCCAGTGCGATCGGCCAGCCTGTGATTGACGGAGCATCCGTCGCGGCCGAAGTCGTTGAAGCCGAGATTAAGGGTCCGAAACTTGAGATTCAGAAGTTTCGTCGACGTAAGAACTCCAAACGACATACGGGCCACCGGCAGAAGCACACGCTCGTGCGGATTACCGGCATCAACGTCCCAGGACTCGAAGTCGTTGAAGAAAGCGAACCAGTCGCTGCAGCACCGGAACCTGCGCCCGTGGCGACGGAAGAGTCGGCGGAAGAGCCCGCTGCTGAAGAAAGTTTCGGGGCGGTGGAGTCCTCGGACACGCCGGAAGAATCATCCGACGAGTAGGTTCGACGTTCCTGCAATCGCGTATCAACGCCCGGCTTTTGGCCGGGCGTTTTTCGTTGGATGGGCCTGACGAGAAGCCGGCGCCTCATGACCGGCACAACCGGCAGGACACATTCTAAAGTCTGCCTCAGCGTTGATTCGCTCACAGAGTCCCTCGCGAAGCAGGTCGATAGCTCAAACGGCTACCTCTGGCCGCTCTAACTTCGACCATCGAGGAACTCCGCCCATGCGTCATTGCACTCTCGCAGCACTGCTGCTGATTGGTTCAGCGACTCTTCTGACTGGGCAGACTTTGACGCCGCCTGCTTCTCCTGCGACCGGGCGCTGGTTAACTGACTACGCTCAGGCACGCGCAGAATC
>CAYSJO010000587.1:0-6559 GCA_964431285.1 uncultured Planctomycetaceae bacterium | reverse complement strand
TGTCCGACCGCCCGGAAAGCGAGTCGAAAGTCCAGTCCCGCGCCACGCCCTGGGCCGAAGAACGCAACAAAGCCCAGACCGGAGTGGACTGGCAGTTCACGACTGCCAAAGCCAGAACAAAACTCAAACGCCTCTACCCGACAATTGAGACCTGACGGTCCACTACGCTTCGGCGGAAATTATCACGGATTCTCGCATCACGGCGGCGACCCGGAAATACTCGGCAAGCTGGCGAAGATCGATCGCTTCCATATGGAACAGTTCGCCCGCTTCATGAAGAAGTTAAAGGCGGCGGAAGAGAGCGATGGATCAATGCTCGACCGCACGATGCTGATCTACGGTGGCGGTGTAAACAACGGCTACACGGGCAGCCATTACACGACCAACATCCCGGTCCTGTTTGCCGGTGATCGAGGCCTTGGCGTCAAGCAGGGCCAGCACCTCGCTTTCAAACAGGCCGACCACCCCTCGTACAAAAAAGCAACCCTATGGCCCGCCTCTCACGATTCTGTTCAACACAATGCTCAAGCACCTCAAAGTCCAGGCAGTGCCGTTCGCGAACAGTACGGGCACGATCAGCGAATTCTCGGCGTAGTTTCGGATGCGCGAGGGACTCGGTTCTGTGCGGGTCTGCGTCCTGATCGGCCAGGCAGCATGTCGACTCGGTCGAACTGAATGGCGATGTCACGTGAGACCGTGAATCGGCTCACCGTGGTAAATGTGATGCGGACGATTCAGCTCGTCCTTCCACGCGGCGGTTTCGGGCAGTCCCAGCGCACTGTAAATCGTCGCGGCGACGTTCTCTGGCTGCGCGACCTGAGTTGCGGGATACGCACCGATTTCATCGGAACTGCCCACCAGAGTCCCACCTCGGACGCCACCACCGGCGAAGAAGACGCTCTGCACGGCTCCCCAGTGGTCTCGACCGGGCATGGTCTTGTTGATCCGCGGCGTGCGACCCATCTCGCCACACATGACGATCAGTGTTTCGTCGAGTAAACCGGATTCGTCCAGGTCATCCAGCAGTGCTGACAACCCACGATCGGTTGGTGGCAGGAGGCAGTCTTTCAGCAATGGAAAGTTGTTGTTGTGAGTGTCCCAGCTCTCGTTGTTACCGAGGTTGACCTGCACGAGGTTCACGCCGGCCTCGACCAGCCGCTTCGCCATCAGCAGCGACCAGCCGAATGCGTTCTTGCCGTAACGCTCCTGAAGCTTGTCATTGGCCCGCGTCACGTCGAATGCCTGTTTGACTGTCTCATCTGTCAGCAAAGAGACGGCATTCTGCCGTGATCGACTGAAGCTTTCCGTTGCGGCGAACTGGTCCAGGTACCGCCGCTGTTCCTCGATTGTCTTTAACAACGATTGTCGTGAACCAAGTCGTGGCTGTGTTAACCCCTCGGGCAGGCTCAGGTTGGGTGACTGAAAGACAAGTTTTTCGTTCCGCTCGCGACCGCGCGTGAAATGGAATTCGTAATCGGGGTACGCCCCGTACGAAGTTCCGTTGAACGGCGATGCTTCCAGGAACCAGGGGTCACGGTGACGGCCCATTTGTCCGCCGAACTGGCCGGGGATGATTCGTCCTGTCCGATGAACCAGCCGCTCGGGCAGTGCAATCGCGGGCGGCAGGTTGTTGTTTCGCGGCCTTGTCGCATCGCCGACGATCGACGCGATTGAAGGCCAGTCTTCGGGCATCGGCTTCGACGCATTAAATGTTGGAGGAGCCTTTGACCGGCCCGTCAACATCATCATGTGCCCCAGCGAATGCTCGTTGTTTGGCATCGTCAGCGACCGAAGTACCGCCCATTTCTCGCTGCGCTGTGCGAGCATCGGCAGGTGCTCACAAACCTGGAGTCCTGTCGTTTGGGTGGCAATCGGGCTGAATTCTCCACGAATACTGTCCGGAGCGTCGGGTTTCAGGTCAAAACTGTCATGCTGTGTTAATCCGCCCGACAGAAAGATGAAGACGATTGATTTAGCTCGTCCACTGACAGAGGAAGTTCCCTGGGCAGCTTGGCCCGCAAGCTCGTCTACATGGTTCATTCCGAGTCCGAGAATTCCCACGGAGCCCGCCTGCAAGGCGACTCGACGTGTGAATGCCGGATGCGATGTATGAGGGATCCCTGCCATTGTGAGTCTTCCATCAAGGGTCGAATGACGCGAAGTGGCGACAGAATTGGAATTGGACACGGTCAAAGAATGCGGGGAAAACAAGACGTCAACCACTCACTCCGCAATTCAACTTATTCGTGATGTCTGAGTGCCGCAATGCGAAGCGGCGCGGTCGCAGTGACGAACGACCGGTCCAGAATCCGGTGCGTGTTCAATGGTGCAGAATAAACTCTCGGCTGCTGAGCAGTGCCCACATCACATCTTCGGCTGCGTACTGGCGGTTCTCCGCCGTGGACAGGTACTCGCTGCCAAAGTCGAGTTCGGCCAACGTGGGGAAGCGACTAAGCACGGTCACATACAGTTCTTCGACAAGCTGTCGACTCGTGAGGTTGGCCGCAAGGAGATGTGCGAGGCGACCGTCCTCGCTACGAATCTTGTCCGCCAGGGTGTCCCCGGCAAACAAGTGGAGCGCCTGCGGCAAAGTCGACTCGTTTGAGCGATCGCATTCACACGCACTCATCCGCTTGTCAGGTCGACCGAACGTTCTGAGGAAACGGGATTGGATGTTGACATACGGCAGATTCATGGCACGCATGCCTGGCGGACCGATGCGGAATTTCTCAGGCGAACCGGTCACCACACAAAGCGAGTCAAGCAGAGTCTCAGCCGGCATCATGTGCGGCACGAAGTGAGAGAAGTTCATGTGGTCGCCAGCATTGGTCTCGTTTGTCCGAGAGCTTCGTTGCCAGGTTTGTGAGTTGAGAATCGTGCGGACAAGGTGCTTGAAGTCGTAGTCATGCGCGATGAAGTCTTCTGCCAGCGCGTCCAGCAGCGGCTCATTCACGGACGGATTGCTGAACCGCATGTCATCGACCGGATCAACAATGCTGCGACCGAACAATCGTCCCCAGACGCGGTTGACAATCGCGCGTGCCGTCATCTGGCGTGCTGGACCAAACATCCAGTCAACCAGTACATCGCGACGGTCCCTGGTCACAGGTGCTTCAACGGTCGAACCGTCAAGCAGCCGGAGCGAGACCGTGTTTCCCTTCTTCCACGGCAGCAAGTTCTCCGGCGGGATGAATCGCTGTATATCGCGTCCGTACGGATCGAGTGCACTCTCCTTGTAGCCCAGGCCCTGGAAGAACTTTCCCAACGCCTGATAATCCGCCTGTTTCCAGATATCGAAAGGGTGGTCGTGGCATTCAGCACATCGCAATCGAACCCCCAGAAACAGTTGTGGAACTGTCTCCTGTCGGGCGAGCTGGTTAGTCGAAAACGTCATTCCTGGATTGCGAATCGAACTGCCGCGGCCTGCGACAACCTGTCGAACGAATTTGTCGTACGGCAGGTTCCTGTTGATGACGTCCTCCAGCCAGAACTTCATCATCCACATGCCTTTGAACCGAGCTGAGTCCCCGGATTCGGTCGAGCCCGACAGTTCCAGCCAGTACATGGCCCATTGCTGACCGAACTCGTTCCGGTTGATCAGCTCGTCAATCTTCCGCAATCGCTTTGAGCCGTCGTCATTGGCCTCAAATGCCCGCACTTCCTCTGGTTTCGGCGGAACGCCAATCGTCTTGAGCGACACGCGCCGCAGGAATTCCAGGTCCGTGTTGAGTTCTGAAGGTGCGACCTGAATCTGTCTGAGCTTCGCATGGATCAAGGGATCGATGAAGTTGCGTTGCGGCTGCGGCATCCAGACAAATTCGGGTTTGTGTTGAATGGTAAGAAGTCGACTCAGGCCCATTTTTCCCAGGAAACGAACAAACACGGCCGCTTCGCCTTCAACCAGCGAGGTCACCCGACCGCTCGAACCGACCTGGATGATTCCCTCATTCGACAACTCGAAACTCGCCTGGTGCGTGACATCTCGCACCTCGCCATCCGCGAAGTGAGCCAGCACGGCCAGTTGCTGCTGCAGCCCCGGTCTCGACAGCGTTCGTTCGGCAGGCAGAACTTCAATTCGTTCGAGGACAGTTGCCGTACCGACATCGCTTGTCGCTCCTTCGGCGATCCACTGACGCAGGATTTCGTACGGCTCTGATTCGATCTCAAATCGTCTGCCGCCACCATGATCAAGTTGTGCTGTTGGCATTTGGAGAATCAGGCTGTCGTCTTTGACATCAGGGTCGACTCGCCCAGAGTCCGAATCGCTCAGTGCCGCGTGATCGGCTGGCAGGTTGTACCCGCGAAAGCTGAGCTTGAAGTCGCCTTTACCCGAGCTGTGGCCGTGACACATTCCGGCATTGCATCCGGCTTTCCCAACGACCGCCATCACGTCGTTCGTAAAGCTGACCGGCCGTGGCGCGTCGACGTTGCCCACAATGACGACCACTTCCGTGCGTTTTGCACCAACGGTCACCTGAATCGTCGTCGTTCCCTTACGGATCGAACGCACGACACCACTCGTGTCGACGGTCGCGATCGTTTCGTCCTCTGATTGAAATTCTGCATCACGGGTCTGGTCGTAGTCGTAACCACTCGCGTGACCCGTCACGAGCAATTGTCGACGCGACCGAGCGTGACGCAGGACGACGCGTTCGGGGACGACCGTCAGTCGTTCCAGGTCCGACACTTCGTCGGCGAATACCGGAGCGGCGAATGTCACCATCGGTACGCAGGCGAGCAGCAGTCTCGCAGTCCCGGCGTGTGCACTTCGTCGCTGCAGTATCTGGCGATTACTCATCGTTTCCATCCTCGGGCAGCACCGTGACGCACGTCACTTTGCGCGCTCGCCAGTTCCACGGCAGGTGCACCATTTGCGGTTCGCACAGAAACAGCTTGCGTTCAGCAACTCGTTGAATCACATCTCCGTTCTCTCGCTTGCCCTCGCCAATAATGGCAAACTCGAACGGAGTGCCGGGCGCATCACTGGTTGCGCGAAACGTCATGGATGTCGTCGTCTCTCCGACGGGGACGGTGACTGTATCGGCTGTTACTCCATCGGGAAGACCGACGGCTCGTAGCTGAATCGGTCCGCGGTAACCCTCGACCGGACCTTTGTAATAACTGTCATCTACTTTGGATTCACGTCGCACGGACACGGTCATCGTTGCCGCGCCACCTTTTGGAAGATTCAACGTGTCCGCCGCATCCCACCTGGCCCATCCGTCCTCGCGAAATGCGTTCTGTTTCTTACCCAGCCAGAGATAGAAGTCCGGTCCGCCGTGTTCGATGGTCAGCCGGTAGCCATGGTTAAGACCCCCATGCCGAGCTGTATCAACAATCGCGATCGTGACTTCGCTGATGTCGTCCGGAACAGTGAATGCCAGAGCGGGATCGGGATCACCGCGGTAGACCTGATCGTCCGCTTGCGCCAGTAAACGTTGTCCGACCGGGTCATAAACCATGAGATAGCCGTCGAGTGCTGACCCCAGGTCCCAGGCCTCGGCCGAAACTCGAATTTGTTGACCAGGTGACACTTGAATCCGGTAGCGGTCGCTCTGCTGCGGCTCACTGACCCGTCCATTGACGGTCACGGGCCAGTCGACCCGGGGAACCGAACGGTCAGTCGTTGTCAGATCGTCCTCAAGAACTTCGGGGTGGTGACCGGACTCAAGCGTCCAGGCCAGTGACCCAGGATATCGGAAAAGCGGCAACTGCCAGCGATCCAGCCAGACATCGTCGGGCACACGGTGTGTCACGGTTTCCGTCTTTCCGTTCTGGTCCGTGATCGTGAATTCCGTCAGCTCGCCGCGTCGTCCGCCAAGTGGAAATACTTCACGTGCGTAATCGAAGTCACCGACAGTCAGCAGATAGTGATTGGTCCATCCGGCTCCGCCCGTCGACCGGACTTCAAGCCAGTAATCGCCTGACGTGCTGAAACGATAGTCAAGCCGTTCGTCGCGGCGTAAACCGGGCGTGTCATGAGCCCACGCCAGCGTTTTGCGATCAGACCCGCGCACCCAGAAAACCGGATCCGGTGTCAATCCGGTGCTGTACGAGCGAGTCAAAAAGACAAGACGATCGTTGCCGGTGACCTTGAATCGAAACAGGTCGAGGTCGCTGCTCAAACGCCCGCCGGCGATCATGCAGGGCGGCTCGATCGGCACGGCACTGTCCAGGTCGAGCACGCCACCGACATGCCGCCCATTTGGTTCCCGCGTGCGCAAAACCGGAACGTTGGTGACCGTGATGAGTCGCAGGTTGGACACTCCATGCGGTCCGTACACGCGAACGGGATAGACGCCGACGGGCGTGTCTCCAGCCGGTGTGATCGTAAAGCGGATTGAGTCTTCATCTCCGCGTCCGGCCTGGACCTCGGCATGGAACGGAACCAGCAGATGCGTTGTCTGTTGGTTTCCTTTGCCAACGCATTGGAGTTCATTTGCAGTGCCGCGTTGAATCGCGGGCGGATCGATCGCATTGCGCCGAGGAAGCTCGGCCTGAGCGGAACCACCGGCCACGGCCAACATCAGCATTAGAAAACGAGCGGCCATTATGTCTG
>CAYSJO010000586.1:0-8876 GCA_964431285.1 uncultured Planctomycetaceae bacterium | reverse complement strand
GCACTCACCATGCCTCGCGACTGACGAGTCTGCGAATGCTCGAGACGGACTACGGACGTCGTCTGTACCGCCGCCGTACGGCGATCGAGCGGCAGTTCGGCAACATGGCCATTCGCCCTGAAGGTCTGGATCAACTCCCGGACCATGTCCGCCGTCTCCCCGAGTCCGCCAGTTCGTCAACGCCAATCTGATCCTCAACGGATTCCGTATCCTCAAAAACAAAAACCAGTTACAGCTCCAAGCCCCATGAATAAAGTTCCCAGCGGGGAGAGGGGTTTTTGAATCGGATAGATCTACTGAAGACCAACGTCACCTGGCTTATGGTGAGACGGGCATGCGTTGCCAGCTTCCCGAGACAGGTTTCATGGGATTACCAAACGCGAAACCTGGTGGCGGATACGCCCAGGACGCAGCTCCAAACTTGAATACGACGTCTGATTTGACCCCTGTCACACCGCCGACGATGACACTGCCAGTGATCATCGTGGACTGGGCTGTGGATGGAATTGTGAGATCTCCCGAGATGTAGACCACGCCGTGAATGCCTGTCGAATAAACATCGTCAGTATCTCCGTCGGGGGTATCGCGAAAGGGTGTCCCCGCGGGATTGAAATTGGTCGTCAATGTCGTCTCGTCCAACGTGGCCGTGCTGAGATCCAGCGTGAATGACCCGGAAACAAGCAGTGCGGGAAAACCAGGTAATGGCGGTTCCCAGAGAACAGAATCGCTCACTGCACTGCCAGCACCGGGATTCAGCAGCAGCAGTGTCCCCACAATCCGGCAATCGCGGATTTGAGTCACCATGTTCTGGCAGTCGATCACGTAGATCCCACTGGCGTTTCGAGTTCCAAATGCGTTGCTTGCCGGACTCAGGACGGTTTTTTCCAGAGTCCGCGTGCCTCCAATAAGTGGTAACTCTGTCACGGGGATGATGGTGCCGCGCGTCTGGTAGTACTCAAACACGGACGAGCCCGGCATACGTCTCGGATTAACACCAGTGTTGCCGCTGCCCGTTACTGGAGCGGTGATTCCTGACGTTGCGTCTGCGTCACCGACGACCTGTGACGAGGGCGGACCACTGATCGAACCGTTGGAGCTGATGATGCGGTCTGTTGCCAGCGTCACGTCGGGATCGAACGTAATCGTACCGTCACTATGCAGTGCATAGTCCAGAACGGGCAGCGGTTGCCCGGTCGGGAATGCAGTGACACTCTGGCCAATCGTTGACCCTGCGTAGCGACCGATCCCGACAACGCAGACAAAGTCGGAATCGTCGTCGTTCAGATCACCATCAGGATCGACCAGCTTCCATGTCCACGTGCCACCATTCATGGAAATTGGCGTGGCCGGATATTCAGTGTCGTCTTGGTATGTCGTCCGCCAGCCGGCATCGTTCTGAATTATGGCCAGAGCGTATTCGGTCGCCGAACTGGCCAGGGCGGCGGCCTGACCGGAACTGTTCACGTCAATTGCGGATTGCAAATGCAGACAACCGACATGCGCACTCGTCAAACCGATCAAGCCGACGAGCATCGTGAGGAGCATCACTCCGACATACAGGTAGCCGTCCCGGTTGACTCTACGAAGTCCCGGAGCAACTCGATAACGCGGTGCGGCTGGGCTTATCACGGCGAGTCCTCGACGGAATTGGTTAAACAGGTCTGCGTCGCTGCCGTTGGCCCAGTCTGCAAAGTGAACGAAGTGTTCACAGAAGTGACCCAGGTGACATCCACGAGAGGCTGCTGATCCAATTGACCCCAGCGGGAACGCAATGCCTGTCGCACGGTTGTTTCGCCGCCGGGCGCAGTCACGGTAACTTCGATCAGTTTCAGTCCTTCGTCCGTGCCCGGAGTCAATGCCGGGTCACTGAGCGATGCGAGACGCACGGTCACGGATCGAGTCCAACCCGAGAATTCGGACAACACCGTACCGTCCGGAGATGTCGGGGACTGGATGCCCAGGTGTCAAAGTCATCCAGGTCATCCAACATCACACGTGTGCCACCTGATTCACCGGATTCCAGACCGAATATCGGAATACCATCTGGTTCTTCGTAAGAATTCTGCAGTATCTCGGCCATCAACTGATCGGCCAGCAGTGCCGTCTGATACTCATCCGCCGCGACAGGTGTTGAGTGAGGTGCATGTGCTGAGCGTCCTGCTGGATGACGACACTCGGCATGGCGTCAATTTCGACGCCGTGCTCCAACTGGCGAACGCGAACGTGACGCTGGCCACGCCCGGGTTTGCCAGCGACACAGCCAACCCTGCATTTGTGCTGGGAATCAACTCCAGTGACCTCGATGCGGTCATTGAGTCCCTGCAAACAACCAACGACGCCAAGACTCTGGCATCACCCAAGGTACTGGCAGTCAACGGCCAGGAGGCCAAAATCCAGATCGGTCAGCGACTTGGTTACCGCGTCGTGACGACCACGCAGACAAGCACGCAGGAAGACGTCAACTTTCTGGAGACGGGCATCGTGATGACTGTCACGCCTGTCATCGGCGAGAACGGCCAGATCATGATGACCGTGAAACCAAAGGTTTCGGACGGACGAATTAACCCTTCCACGTCCCTGCCGGAAGAAGAAACCACGGATGTGGACACCACGGTCGTGCTGCGTGACGGTCACGCCATGGTCATCGGCGGGCTGATTGACGAGACCGACACGGATATCCAGAACAAGATTCCGATCGCGGGCGACCTGTGGGGCGTTGGTCGTCTGTTTCAGAGAAGGCAGAAAATTCGGGTCCGCCGCGAAATCATCATCACGCTGATTCCCCGGCTATTGCCGTATGACAGTGAGTATCAATCTATCGAACAAACAAACGTTGTCCGCGCGACGACGCCTTTACTCGACTGGCCTCTGTAAACATTTACACGCCCATTCGAACCCACACTGCCTGACGCCACTGATAACCCACGAACAATTCGATTTCGACCGACTGTTTAACTCTGTCCGCGACCTGAAAGACGAGAAACCACACTCAGCCGAGTACTTTTTTCCCAGCACGCTTGATCCCTGGTACTACGATCTGAACGAGTGAGTCGATGTCGATCGAGGCTCACGGGTAACCTGGGGTTGAGTACCTGCAATGGCTGACCACGTTCCACTTCCACCCGAGCTGCAATACATGGTGGAGAAACGAAACAATGATGGTCGTCGGAAAGGGGACCGCCGCCAGCGCCGTCGACGAGACGAGGACCGAACATCGTAGGGTCAATGCGCGGGGACGGTGAATCACCCGTCGCTCCAGCCCTCGATATTGTCAGCAAAGCGGTTCAGGCCGTTGTTCATTAGATGGTCGCTGACAATCTCTCGCTTCTGGTTGCTGCTCAAACCGTTCAGGATCCCGAACACGATTGAGCCACAAACGATCGACGTCACCTCAACCACCCGCATCGGAAGCTGGAATTCTTTGAGGTCCGCGTAGATCTCGTCGGCGCTGCAGAATTCGCCAAACTTTTCACGACCGTAAACCAGCTCCACGCCCCCCAGGTCTCGTGACCACTCGTAATCGAACGGACCATATTCCCGGTGCCGATGTCGCACCCAGAATGCAGTTCCTTCGAATCGAAGTCCCGATGCTGGTGTCACAGCAGTGCCTCTTGCAGGTCGTGACGTGTGCTTGCGATTGTTGTGCAGGCCTTGTCTGTCCGACAAGATCAGCCCGTGAGCGTGATCTGACGCGCCGGCCTTCCAGATACCAGAACCCGTCTGGACACGATTCGCCTCGACGCGCTCTAATCCGCGTCCCTTTCGTGGGAACTGCGGGGATATTGCATTCGCAGTCACGGCAGGGCATCAAACAATGCACACTCCGCAGGGACGCTGGAGCTGCTGACGTGAACAACTTCTCTCGGATCGCGGGTTTCGTCTGGCCTTATCGCTGGCGTGTCGTTCTGTCAGTTCTGTGCGCGATCACGATCTCGCTGTTGTGGGCGGGCAATCTGTCATCGACGATGCCGATCGTGCGCGTGCTGTTTGACAATCAGAATCTTCACGAGTTTGTTTCCCAGGACATGGTGAAGACCGAGGCGAATCTCGAACAGCGCAGCCGCGACATCGAGAAGTTCCGCAATGACGAATCCAAGCGGGAAGAGCTGGCCAAGGCTCAGCGCGATCAGAGCGTAGAATCTCAGCACCTGGCGGCACTGGATTTCGTTCGCAGATTCATTCTGCCGTGGGTCCCCAGGGATCGCTTCGACACTGTGGCCCTGATACTGGGTATGCTTGTCGTGGCGACGTTTCTGAAGGGCGTATTCATCTACCTGCAGGAAGTCCTCGTCGGTGGTGCTGTGTATCGGACCATTGTCGACATCCGACAGGAGTGTTTCGAGCACGCAACATCGCTCGACTATCAGACACTCTCGACAGAGGGCGAAGCCAACCTGATGTCGCGCATGACGAACGATGTCGAGACAATGGCCGCCGGTATCCGGTCTGCCCTGGTGCGGTTTATCCGCGAGCCTTTGAAAGCAGGCGGATGCATTCTGTTCGCCTTCTATTTCAACTGGCGGCTGACGCTAATGTCGATCCTGGTTGTGCCGTTGATGGCGATCGCGTTTCACAAATTCGGACGCAGCCTGAAGCGCGCCGCTCACGGCACGTTGCAGAGCATGTCGGGAATCTTCAAGTGCCTGTCTGAAACGCTTGAATCAATGAAGGTCGTGATCGCGTTCGGTGGTGAGAAACGCCACTCCAACCAGCTGCGCGCGGCCAATCGGACATATTACAAACAGTCCATGAAAGTGATCCGCCTGAGCGCTCTGGCCCGACCCACTACAGAACTGATGGGGACATTCGCCGTGCTTGCCGCCGTGCTGCCTGGCGCTTACCTCGTTCTCCGAGAGACTGACACAGTCCTGGGTCTGCAGCTGGCCGGCGGGCCGATCGACAGTGCCGAGCTGGCTACGCTGTATGCGTTGCTGGCTGGAACGCTTGATTCCATCCGGAAGCTCTCATCGGTTTACAGCGAAATGAAACGCGCTGGTGCGGCCTCGGACCGCATCTTCGAGATTCTCGATAAGAAAACCAAAGTCCCGGAACCGGAATCGCCACGGATCGCGGCGCCGCTGACTAATGAGATTCGCTTTGAGGACGTCTCGTTTTCTTACGCCCAGCGTGAATCGGATGGCACCGTCCGTCCGCCTGCCCTTCGGAATATCGACCTGACGGTAAAAGCCGGTGAAGTTGTCGCCGTGATCGGCGAGAACGGTTCAGGCAAGTCCACACTGCTGAACCTGCTGCCAAGGTTCATGGACCCGGACCAGGGCGACGTGCAGCTTGATGGGGTCGATATCCGGCACATCCAGACGTCGGATCTGCGCAGCCAGATCGGCCTGGTCACGCAAGAGACGCTGCTGTTTGATGACACGCTGATCGAAAACATCCGTTACGGAAACCCGGATGCCACAGACGACCAGCTTGCAGCGGCAGCTGAGCAGGCACACGTCAACTCCTTCGCAAGCCAGCTTCCCGACGGGTTTGACACCGCTGTTGGTGACAAAGGCCAGAAGCTTTCGGGCGGACAGCGCCAGCGTGTGTCGCTGGCACGGGCGATCGTACGCGATCCGTCCATTCTGATCCTCGACGAAGCGACTTCAGCGATCGACGCGCAAAGCGAACAACTGATTCATCGTGTCCTGAAGCAGTTTGTTAAGGACCGTACCGTGTTCATCATTACGCATGTGATTAACGACACGTTCCTGGATCTTGTGACACGGATTGTCGTGCTCGAGCAAGGCAGGATTGTCGCCATGGGAACACACGAAGAACTGGTCGACAGCTCGTCCATCTACCAAAGGCTGTATCACTCCAGTGCCAGCACCCGAGCCGCCTAAGTAACTGGGAATCATTTGATTCCCACTTTCTAAGACCAGATTACGCTTCACGCGCTTTCACTTCCCGTCTCGGCGACGCTCGGACACAGGCGATGTATCCGCACCAGATTAGAATGATGCCGATGAACTCTCCCAAGTAGAGGGCTTCTACAACACCGGCCTTGGCCATCCCGCCACCAATGCCTGGTAACAGAGCCCCGACGGCAATCAACGCATTGCCGGCTGCCCGGGCGCCGTCGCCGTGCTCCCGTGATCCGTGATATCGTCCTGCACTGACAATCGCGCCGCCCACAAGAAACGCCGCGGCATACAGATTGACGATCGGGGTCATCCAGCGAATCCACTGCCATCCGAGAATCGTGCCACTCGGTCGATGCTGTTCCAGTGCTTCGACAACGACAGGCGAGAGCGCAACCAGCACACTGAGAACGATGACGAGCGGCAGCGTGATTGCCGTAAGAATCCACGCCGCGCGGCGTTTCATCAGTAGAAACACCGAACCTTGGGCCAGCGGATAGCCACCACAAAGCGCACCGACAATGTACCAGCACTTGTTGAGTAGAATCGAATTGCCACCAAGCGTGATAGCGCTTTCCAGCGCAGTCCCCAGGCCAAAAGCAAACACACCGAGTCCCCACCACAGCAGGTGGGCCCCGGACCGGCGCCGGTGGAACCGTGACAACAGCTGCACGCAGAACAGAAGACAGACAATCGTTGTGACCAACGGCAAGTGGTGAATCAGGTTGACAAGTCGAAGCCATTCCTCAGACGCAGCCACAGGTGGTGACATTCCAGTCCCCAAACAGTGTGTGACAGGTGGAGTCGGCGTACGGCCAGTGACAATGCAGCCTGTTCGGGCCGACGCACATTGGGAAGTCTTTCCGAATGTCGGCTAGACGACAAACTGGTGTTTCTCGACGGCTGCCCAGTCGACTTCGACTCCGAGCCCGGGGTCGTCTGACAGTTCGACGATCGGGCCGGAGATCTTCAACGGATTAGTGACAATGCGCGTGTCATGATAGTCCGGGCCCAGGATGTCGCCGGGATACTCTTCGATCTTCAGATTCGGACAGGCCACAACCAGGTGACACATGGCCGCTGTTGCGATATCCCATTCGAGATTTGAGCCCATGCTGCAGGATACGCCGTGTTGTCCGGCCAGGTCGACGATTTCCTGACACTTCCGAATGCCGCCGTTCTTTCCGGGGTAAACGCTGATCACGTCGCACGCTTCGGCGCGAAGGCAGTTCTCGGCGTGAATCCGGTCAAACACGATGTCGTCGGCCATGACCATTGTTGGTGCGATGGCCTGACGCACGGCGGCCAGTGCGTCAAAATCGCCGTCCGTTGTGGGCTGCTCGAACACGCCGATGTTGCAGTCTCGCATACGTTCGAAGCTGGCAATCGCGGTTGCTGCATCCCAGCCGCAATTGGCGTCGATGACCATGTCCATGTCCGGCCCGATGACGTTCCGAACGATACGTACGCGCTCTACGTCTTCGTCCGGGTTGGTACCGACTTTCACTTTGATCGTCGTGAAGCCTTCCTCGACCAGTTCTTCGGCGCGACTTTGCGCTCGATCGGGGGGATACGCTCCCATTGAGAATCGGCAGCGAATGTCACGGGACCGGACGGCACCGCCAAGCAGGTCATAAACAGGCTTTCCAGCTTCTTTACCTTGAATGTCCCAGCAGGCCATTTCGATCGCGGACTTTGCAAACCAGTTGTGCCGACACGCTCCGTCCATGCGCAAGTCAATGCCCTCGATATCGTGTGGGTCAAAATCCATCAGTAATGGGGCCAGAACGTTGTCAATCAGCGCCTTTGCGCCCCAGACGGTCTCGCCGCTCCAGCGTTCCATGACGGTTGCTTCGCCGACACCTCCAATCCCTGCGTCTGTTTCCACGCGGACGATGATGTAACGCGACACGACATGTTGCCCGAGCGCCGACCGCATCCGGCGTTCGGGTTTGAGCGGAATCTCGACTGCAAAGCTCTCAATCCGAGTGATTTTCATCGTTGCTCCCTGGTGCGTAAGATGAGCCGCTCGTTCAACCACGAGTCCGGGATTCCGGCTGGCCGCAGAATACTGGCACAGTTCTCTCCCCGCACCCGGCCTCGGCCAGTCATCGAGCTATCACGTGTCCCGAATCATTCAGACGCTTTCTTTCGCGGGCACGGCACTGGTCGGCATCGCGTTCTATCTGGGTCTGGGCATCGACGACCCGACTGTGCGCGATCGCGCGGTGCAGGCGTCCGTGTCAAGGCACATGATGACTGGCCTGGCCGGGCTGGTCTCTGTTGCTCTTGTCCACGCGATTGTCTTCACGTACTTCATGGGTACGGGACGCTGGATCGAGGAAACGTCGACCGCGTACAAGTTGTCCGACGAATTGCACAGACGGAATCAGACCCTTAAGTACCGAGTACTGCCAGGTATGACCGGAGGCATCCTGCTGCTCGTTGTGACTGGTGCACTGGGTGGAGCGACAGACCCGGCCTCGCCGGTCGACTTCAACGGCTGGATGGGGATGACGTCCGCCACGATTCACCTGATCGTCGGCATCGCTACCGTCGCCGCCAACGTGGCGGTGCATGTGCATGAATTCCGTTCCATCGAACAGAACGGCGAACTGATCACGGAAGTGCTCGGCGAGGTGCGTCGCATTCGGGAAGAGCGCGGGTTGACCGTTTGATCGCGGCCGCGGCGGTCTCAACCCCGTGAATCATGTGCCAGACCCCACCCTAGATTTCCGCATAGACCTCAAGGATATTTCCCTCGGGGTCCGCAAAGTAGACGGTTCGATGACCTCTCGGCTGGTCGGTCGGTGGATCAAGGATCCGGACACCTTTGGTCAACAGTACTTCGTAGCACTGATCAACCTGGGTTGGTGAAACCACAAACGCAAGCTGGAGACCGGGGGATTCCGAACCGCCGCTGCGCCCATCGTAGTTCCGTGTGCGTTTGCGAAGTCCCAGCAGCACGGAACCGACACGCACAGCCAAGCTCTCATCGGTTTCAGAGTCGAC
>CAYSJO010000585.1:0-2803 GCA_964431285.1 uncultured Planctomycetaceae bacterium | reverse complement strand
GAAGGTCCCGTACAGCTCGGCTTAGCTCGATAGCCAGGTCCGGCATGCGAATCGGAGTAACGCTGTTGTCATCGCGATTCGTTTCGAAGCGTTTCCGGGCCCCGTCAGCAATCAGTCTCAACTGAGCGACACGCAGCCTTGCGCGCAGTATGCTCAATCGCCGCTGTCGTTCAGGCAACGCGTCCTGCGATGCAGGGTCTGACCCGCTGTTCGAATCGCGCGAGGAATCCCGAATGACCTGTGCGGCCTTCCTCTGAACTTCCAGCGTATCCTGAATCCTCGCGACCAGTTCTTCTGCCTGGCTCAGAAGATTGAGCTCATCGGTGACAGCCCGAGAGGACTCAGTTACCAGGCGTGTCCGAACCCGCCGTACCAGCTCAAGCGCAACTGCCACCTCGTCGCGCCCAGTGATGCCAAACAGCTCTGCCAGATCCAGATTGATGGGTGTTTCGGTGGGGAGTCCGAGCCGGATTTTGAGTTGATCCAGTGCGCCCTCAAGATTGTTACATGTTTCAATCAGACTGCTTCGGGCGGCGAGTGCGTTCTGTTCGACCTGGTCAATCTGCACGCGCGCGATTTCGCCTTCACGCAGTTCGATACCCCGCTGACTGTAGACTCGAACCAGACTGATGTAGTTCTGCGAGTCGATCTCGACCTGCCGGTAAGTTCGCAACAGGTTGTAATACTGAGTCGCGAGCTGGAGATAGAATGTCCTTCTGAATCGGGCGAAGTCGCGTGCTGCGTAAATGACGTTGCGTTCCGCCTGAGTCAGACGTTCGAAGCGAACGTTGTTCTGAAAAATGAAATGTGTGATTTCGAATAGAAACTCGGATCCGACCCGTATTCAGAATGGACTGTGCCTGAACCTCAGTCGGGACCAGGAGTCGTTGGAACGAGTTAGTCGTTGCGCGGCGAGCTTCAAATGCCGCACCAGTGCCATTGTTGAAAGGCGAGAAGTTCAGGTCGTAGTCAAACCGCTGCAGTGTTAACCGTAATGCAACCCGGTAGAGCAGCTCCTTCTGTGTCTGATACTCGCGGCTGTTCAACAGTGCCAGCGCGACGACATCCGCCAGGTTCAATCTGGGAGCAGCGTCAAACTCAGCCGACGAAGGTCGCCTGTCATACGATTTCTCGTATTCGATCAGCACGCTCTCGAATTCAAACATGCGGACGCGGCACGACAGTGGAATCGATTCCCACGCTGTGGGAGGTATCGTCACCGGTTCGACTTCGAGTTCTTCCGGTACGACATCAACTTCGTTCTGAGTGACATATCGAGCCAGCAGAATTCGGCTGACTGCCAGGTCGTCGGACGAATGGCGCGCTTGTTGAAACACGTTTTCAACGTCGATCGTTCGTGTTGGTGATTCTTCCGTGGCCGGCGCTGTACGACGTCCGATGCCAGCGGGAATCTGGTAATCGTGCAGACGTGGTCTCGGATCGGGAAGAATCGGGTCCTCGATTGGAGTCGGATCGAACAATCGGGACTCAGGCGACGGCTCAATCGAATAGCTCGCCGGAGGCGCCCACCCAGGCACCTGCGTTTTCTCGCCCAGAATCGACAGAGCATCCTGATCGGCGAACGTGCGGTGGTAGTGTCGTGTGCAGCCGGCAATTTGCGCGCACACAAGCACAGCCAGACACAGCGCGGCTGAACACCGCACGGTGCTGATTCCGGAACGGACCAGCTTCCCGCGATTGTCCGACATGATTATTCAGCGGAATGGAACCACGAATTGACACTAATGAATACGGATGGATCGCGTCCAATTCTGTCTGGTGTGGTCAATGTGTGCACGTACAAGAGATGGAATGCAGGAAAGGATTGGTGAAGGGACGGGGTTTCTACCCCTAGACAGTCAAGGGGTCAATATCCATCATCAGCCCGCTCTCATTCCTGTGCATTCGTGTCAATTCGTGGTTCAACTGGATCGAAGAGCGGTCGCGGGATTGATCCGCGAGCCGCGAACCGACGGGATCAGACTTGCAAGGCTTGTCGCCAGCAGCAGAACCGCTGCGGCAGCGGCAAGGGTTGACGGATCTGTCGCGCTGATCCCGTACAACTGGCTCTGCAGAATCCGCGAGAATGCGAGACTTAAACCCAGCCCAACGATCAGGCCGACACCAGAAACTAACAGGCCTTCCATGGCGATCATTCGAATGATCGAAGGCACGGTCGCACCAAGAGCCATGCGGATTCCAATCTCCTGCTGCCTTTGAGAAACCGCGTACGCGACCACGCCATAGTGTCCGGTGACCGACAGCAGAAACGCGCCAAGAGAAAACGCGGAAAGCAATGGGACTGGAGCGAAGTCCGCGACTGGCTGGCCCGGCAACTGGTGCGGACCGATGTGCTGCGGGCTCGTTACGGAAACATCGACTTCGAAATCCTCGAAGAGGATTTCCGCACGGCCACGTTTGTGCTGCGGCCCAGTCAGAGCATGAGCAATTTTCGTTTTGCCCATACCTCGCTGCACGAATACTTCCTGGCCGGCTATCTGAAGTCCTGCCTGCTGAGCAGCGATCCGGCGGCGACGGCCGCGGGTTGGAATCTGCCGCTGCCATCCCCGGAGACGCTGGAGTTCCTGGGCCAGCTAATCGCCGGCAAACGTCACGATGAGCATCGTTACAACAGGTGCATCGAAGCCCTGAAAGCTCTGCTGGCGGGCGAATACAAACGGGAGGGCGAGGTTCCTACCGAGCCGATTACGTCCCCCGCAGCGGGGAGGCGGGGGGCAAGCCCACCCCGAGGTGTGGTGGCCCGGTACAAGGCGGGACAGGCGGCGGGGGGGGAGGTGCGGTG
>CAYSJO010000584.1:0-21415 GCA_964431285.1 uncultured Planctomycetaceae bacterium | reverse complement strand
CAGACGGTCGAGGTCTTCCAGCAGGGCACTGGTCGCGACATCGACGGCCGCGCCAAGAATCGGCATGCCGTCGTCAACGCCGAAAGCATTGCCGTGCATGTCCCAGCCGGCACTGGTCACGGTCACAAAACGGCACCCCGCCTGCACAAGTCGTCGAGCCATCAGCATCTGCTTGCCGAGCGACACGGGTGACTGGCCCCTCAGGTTCTTGTTCTTCTTCTGGTAGAGGTATTTCGGGATGTCGATGTGACTGGTGTCGTACTGGCTGACGATCCGCGGGTCCTCTTTCGAGAGATCGAAGGCTTCGTTGATTCCTCCCAGAATTACGTCAAACGCCTGCTGCTGAAATCGGGTCGCTCCCCCGAGTACGTCTGCCGCATCCAGCCGACGGCGCAGGTTGTCCAGGCCGGTCAGCAACCCGCGACGGTCATCGAGCCGATCCTCGGCGACTTTGAGCTCCATGTTCCTGACAATCTCGCTGCCGGCGCTCGGGTCGAATGGTTTGTATTCCCTCGGCAGAGTGCCCGTGCCGGTGATCCGCTGAATCTGAGCACCCAGTTTCTTGTATTCCTCACCCGCCGCACCGGGTGGGAGAACAGCAACGTTGGGAATGCCGGTTTCAGGATTCGTCAGCCCCGCAATGCGGGCATACAATGAGCCCATGTTGGCTCCCGTGGAATTGCCTCCGGCAGCAACGTGAGCGGCCGCAGTTCCATGACTGCCGATGCCATGCCGGTACGACCGCACAACGGACATCTCGTGAGCGTGCTTTGCCAGGCGTTCAAAATGGCTGCCGTATGTGACGCCGGGGACTGTCGTCTTCACTTCACCGAACATGGCCCGGTATTCGGTCGGCGCCGTCATTTTTGGATCGAACGTCTCAATATGCGTCGGTCCACCCTGCATATTCAAAACGATAATCGCCCGGTCCTTCATCACGGGACTGCCGCCGGTCCCGGCGTGAGCTTCCAAAGCGAACAGATCGGCCAGCGTCAGCCCGCCCAGCCCGAGCGTTCCGACCTGCAGAAACTCACGGCGAGACGTGCCTTCGCAGTTATGCGTCAGCCCGGAATCGAGAAGCTTAAACATGAAGACACTCCGAGTTTGGAGTCTGTATCCCTGCCTACATGACGATCGAATCGGCCAGTTGTATGGGCCTTCTCCAGTCGGCGTGTCAGCCTATCAGATACGCGTGTTTGCCAAAGGGATGAATCCCGCACCATGAGGCGATCAGACGGCCTCAGCCGACTTCTACAGCCTGCCACCGGTTTTCAGCCGGTGGCAAACAAGAGTCGGCTGAAGTCGACATGATTGTTGTGCGCTGCTCCCGCAAGATGATGACGATCAGGTGCGTGCGTGGAACGGACTCGATGTGTCGGGCAGACGATGGGCGGTCACATTCCCTTTGAATTGAAGTCGTGCTTGTGATCGTCTGGATAATTCGGCCGGACGCCGAAGAGCCGCTGGAAGAACCAGCGTGACCTGATCGCCCACATGGCCTGCACACGCATGTAATTCAATGAGTTGTAGTCTTCCATGTCACTGGCTTTCAGAATGCTCATTGATTCTGGCAGGTGCGTGACTTCCTAGGTCAGCCAGCTCATCTCGTCGAACGACAGTGCCTCGTCTATTTCGACCGTTGCCAACTCCATGAACGGGCACATCTCCTCTTCCCAGTAAATGTGCGGGTTCAGAACCTCGGGATCCTGATCGTCTTTGTGCTCAAGTGACTGAAGCTGCAGGCGATATTTGATCGTCCCCTTCGACAACCGTTCGGCATACTCGTTCTTGAGGTAATTGATACTTCGGTCTTCACCTGGCAATGTCCGCTGGTTCGCCAGTTTGGGTGCCATCGATTCGTCGCGGAAACACTCGTCAACGAATTCCTGAGTCGGTGCTGCGCTTTCGACGCCGTCTTCCGGAATCAGGCGGAATTTGGCGTACCGCAACTTTCCGTCTTTTGCGTGCCAGCCAAATGGGGTCTGGCTGTGAAAGAAAAGCTGTCCATATGAGGACGGGTTCATCCGAAACGCGGATGCAGCCGCCTTACGTCCCTGAGCATATCGCTTGTAGTACTTCTCGTACTCGATTCCCTGCTGTTCCTTTCGCCAGAACGCAAACTGGAGAAACGTTCTTGCATTCCAGAAGAACGCATGGCGTCACTGTTCATCTGGACATAAAATGGCGACTCGAAGTTTGTGTCTGCAAACTTGAGCGTGGCACTGCGCGCCACATGCATGGAATCATCCCAGTACGCGACCGCCGCGTGACGGAGTCGGCAGGGAAACTCGCGACCAGCTTCGAAGAATTCGGTTTCCGGGAATTCCGGATCGTCGACAATACGGACTTTTCCTCGACCTGCGGCTCCATTGTTGTGCGACATTCGTCGCCGCCGCGAGCCCGATCCCAGCGCGACCAGGAAAATGAACATACGCCCCAAACACCACAGTTTGATGCGTCCCCAAAGACTTCCAGATCGATTCGTGATAGCCCTGCCGCTGGCCAACGAAGTGAGAATCCTAGTGCGTCAACAGAGGCAATTTATCCGGATATGCACAATTAACCACTCAACGACGTGTCTGGAGTGCAACGACGTTCTCGTGTTGACGAAGCACCGAACACATCAACGGCACGAACACATCAACCGCACGAACGTGGGACAGCGAAGCGACCAGCGAACGGCGAGACATCAGCGGCTGATGATGATCCCGATCAGCGTGCGGAGCTCTTTGTCTCCGTTGAGATGCCCCGTGACACCGACGTGCGGATCGCGGTCCTCGGAATTCAATAGATTCAAGACCTTGCGATATTCATACATCTCGGTGCCGTAGTCACGACGCGAGTAGGCCAGTCGAGCCGCTCGCAGTGACTCCTGCCAGATTTCCAGTGCGTCGTCGTCGTTCCCGAAAAAGTGGACGATCTCCTCGCGAGCGTGCGAACGACTCATTTCCGAGATCGTCGGCGGACTGGGATCGATCAACAGCATTCCAATCGAACCCAGAAACGACAGCCCGAGTACGCAGTAGAGTAGTGCCGGCCCGGATTTCTTACGTTCGCCTTTCTGCCGATTCGCGGGCCCTTCTTCCAGGCTCAGCTCCGGTAAATGCCCGTCCGCTCCCAATTCGACCAGCGTGTCGCCACGGTCCGTAATAAAGCGTGCCGTCTGCCGCTTGCGTTTACCCGACTTCTTGCGTTTCCGCTCGCCTTTCGACTTCTTTTCCTTAGGCAATGGCGGCGGTGGCGCATCGACCGTGTCGGTCGCTGCCGGGACTTCCGATGTCTGTGCCTCGTCAGTCTGCTCTCCGGCTGTTGGACGAGCGGTACCGTTACCCCCGGAATCGAGCGGCGCTTCATAACTGAATTGACAGGACGTTCGGCGACCAAACTGCAGTCGCGCATCCTCAGGCAGCCAGACCCATTTCTCCGCAGGAATATCACTGCCGTCGACCAGCACGTCCGCGTCTTCCGGACGATAGATCGCATACCGCCCCTTCTTGTGCAGCAGGCTAGCCTGATGTTCATCAATCGACGCATCATCCAGCACGATCTGATTGTCCGAACCGCGACCGACATGCACGAGCTCATCCTCGGGCGCGAACACCTTGCCCCGTTCGGGGCCGGTCGTGACAACCATTCGGAACATGAAATCTTATCTCGATAGCCACGGTGGTCAGGCCACGGGAATGACTTGGTGGAAGAGGGACATCTGGAACAACGACCAATCGTTCATTCGAACCGATCAGCCGGGCGATGACAACGCCTCGCTGGAGACAGATCGAACGACTTCAGGCGATTACGGTTCCAACCGACCGTCTGGACTGGAGAGGCGCCAGACGTCAATCGAATCGCCACCAGATACGGTCAGGATTCTCTCGGTCGCAGCTTCGACCGTCAGTGCGTGAACGGGCCGCCCGGTGTCGAACTGCGTGACAGATTCTGCAGCCGAATCCGTCACGTGCCAGACACGCACCTGCCCGTCCCAGCTTCCCGTCACAATGAGATCATCGACCCAGGCAAGCCCCGACACGGCATCAGACTGTTCAAACCTGACGAGGACTTTTCGACTCGCAGTATCCCAGACACGGATCTTGCCGTCCCAGTCAGCCGAAGCCATGCGACTGCCATCGGGTGACAGGACGAGGAAGGAGACCTCGGTTTCATGCTCGGTGTGTGTTTCGGACGCCCTCTCCGCCACAAGATCATGCCAGTTAATCTTTCCTTCTGTTCCGGCCGTGATCAGCGTCGCGTTCTTTTCGGACAGTGTCAGCGCTTTGACTCCGCGATGTCCGGACTTGCGGATTCGAGTTCCTGACTCATCGATGGTCACAAGGCGACCGTCAGCCAGGCCCAGGATCATCTGCAGGGACGAATCGACCGGCCGAAACGCAGCGCACGTCATCGTGATGGACGTCGGCAAACTTTCGTCCAGCTCGACAGCTTCAAAGTCAGGAACCTGCCAGACCCACAACAAACCGGCCCGATCCCCGGACATCAGATGTTCGTCAGATACGAACGCGAGCATTGTCAGCGGCGACTCGCCAGTCGAATCGAGCCGCTCGACGCGATCGCCGACATGATGCGCGATGACCACTTCACCGTTGGCACTGCCGGCTGCAGTAAATCGTCCGTCCGGACTATGAACGAGCAGCGTCAGTCGGTCGACCGGTGTCGTCAGGCTCTCAATAAACTCATCCGCGACTGGCGCACGCGTGGCGATGAACGTGATTCCTACCAGAAGCAAAACAATGACGATGGCCGCCGTCAAAAGAGAACGGTCGATTCTTCTCGAATGAGACACCGGGGATTCTCTGCCTGTGAGATTTGGAGCGAGAATGCATCGAACTCAACGGAACTGAATCAGACCAAACGACCCGGGCTGCGATTCTTCACCGGCCGGATGCACCCAGCTCTGCCAGCCGACATGTGGAGTCGTACGCACGATTGAGACGGCCCACGCCGATTCGCGGTTGGGCGGTTGCCATGTCAATTCACTGAAAGGGATCGCCATCTCGAGCCGCCAGTGAGTCGCGTCACCAGTCACAGCGACTGCCAGCTTCGGATTCCATCCGGCATCGTCCCAGCACGATTCCGACACGTGGCCACGCTGATCGACTTCGATGCGGTACGCCGTGGTGTAGTCGCGATCCAGATCCAGTTCGATCCGCACCCGGTCGAAACCGGACAGGTCCGCGTCGTGTTTGCGACCTGCGTATTGCGGCCCGTCGGTTGGCACACCGTCCGCTCGTGGAAAACTGGCCGCGACGAACAGAAACTGATCGTCGTTTGCGATCTGCGCGAACGCATACGCGGCGAGCGTTCTGACTCCAGCCACCTGGCCGGCCGCAGTACGCGATGTCGAAGTCAGCCTGATCTCCCGAGCGTCGCGCCAGCATTCGTCGTCGAGCGATCCATCAAGAAACGGGCATGTCTGTGCCCAGGTCGCAGAGGACAGATGCGGTGGATTCTGATCGGTCGGGTTCGACAGCCACAGCTCCCCGTTTGCCAGACGCCCGATTGGGTCGTCAGTGTCCAGCGTCATCAGGCGCCGATAAATCGTCGCGGACGGTTGAGCGTATCCCTGTCGACGAAGCACGGACGCAAGCGGCCAGGTGACTTCATGGGTGCGATACGCCTGCGGAATGCGCTTCCGCATCAGCCGCCCCATTTGCAACGCCTGCCGCTGCCAGAATGTCATGGCTGCCTGCTGCCAGAAACGGTCATCCTGCTGCGGCAGTCGACTGACCTGATCCGGAGCCGGCAGGGGAGCATCGGCCAGTTCACGTGCGAGTCGCACCGGGTCGTCCTTCAGACGTCGCGTCGCAGCCAGCATCCGGTCGATGCGGCTGGAGATGGCCTGTCGACTGGTGGACTGCTGCCGGGCATCAAGCTGCACGCCTCGACTGCGTTGCCAGGCCATTTCGTCGCTGCCCCACAGATGCATCAGCCACAACATCGCCTCGGCCGCGACGGGCTCTTCCGGAAACAGCTCGATCACTTCGATCATCGCCGCCTCAGCCAAGTCCCACTGCTGCCGACGGCGGTAGTCATTGGCGAGGTGGACGATCTGCAACGCTGCCTGATCATTCGGCAGACCCCGAAACTCGCGGCGAATCTCCGCGATCAACTGTGCGCCACGTCGCGGCTCGTCAAGCATCTTCTGAACGATGCCACGGAAATTCTTCTGTCGGGTCGCGAGTGCCAGTTGCCGCTGAAACTCGTTGTCGTTTATCGCCAGAGCCGGTCGCCGGGCGTCCGATCCGACGGGAATCGAGATTCCAGAGAACAGATTCCGATTGGCCGCAACGGCAACCAGTGTGAATTGATCCGCGTTGGTCTCCAGTGGCCAGAAGCGTTCGGTTTGAGGTTTGGCCAGTGGCCCCTCAATCGACTTTGCCCGACCGCGGCCGGCCAGTATCTCGACGGGCACGGCATGCCGACGAAGAATCTCATAAGGCTCAACGGAGACTTCAGAGATTTGCGGCGACGATTGAGCCCGATCCGGCGGCGAATGCCAGCCATGAGTGACGATTCTTTGGACTTTCCACGGCGACAGGCCGGCGAGTTCTGATTGTTCGATCAGGCTGGTCGAGTCGGCCGCCTCCCGCACAGCCTGTTGTACGGCATCGAAGATCAGTTGCGCGGTCGCGTTGCCCGCCTTTGGCCCTTCAACAACGACCAGACTCGGCCGCCACATGCGTAACTTTGCCACCAGATTCGAGATGACGACTTCCCTCAGCCGGCCTTCCGTATGCCTTTGCCATTCAGCCGTCAGGCGATCGATGTCGGTGTCAATTTCCGGCAAGGCCAGTGGCAGTCGCCAGCCGGTGGATGCCGCAGAGCCGCCAACCGTCGTAACGGAGTCAGACAGGCAGCGTTCCAGAGCCAGGTCCTGGTCTTCAGCAACGTCGTGTCGAGGCACAACAACCGCCACGGATCTCAGGCCGGCATCACCGCCGTATTTCGCCAGCATCCCAAACGGAATCCTCTCTGACCGAGTGTGTATCGCCAGCATTGCAGCGCGTCGCGAATTCCCGCGCGGGGCGAGCCACGTCTGTCCGCCGTCTTCAGTACGCAGGATCATTCCCAGCGCACCCACTGCCCAGCCGTGCGTCGGAGTGCTGAAGCTAAGCGAGTGAATCGGCACTGTCTGCCCGGTGAACTGTTTCGACCATGTCCGTCCACCATCCGGTGAATGCCAGATACTGCCCCCTGGCTTTCCAGCGATCCAGACGGAATCGTCCACCGTCGCCACGGCCGAAAAGTCGGCAAACATTGAGAGAGGAGTAGGCAAATCGCGCGGAGGCGGCCCCCATGTCACGCCGCCATTCGACGTCTTGAGAACAAGCGCCCCGTCTCCCACGGCCCAGCCGGTCAGTCCGTCACTCAGGGCCACATCTCTGACAGCCCGCAGACTGCCGGACCCGCTCCGTGGTGGACCGACATTTGTGCCCGCGACCAGCGAGATGCGACCACGCGGACCCACGGCAACGCCATCATGGAATTCGGTAAAGTCCGCCGCATGCCAGCCAGCGGTCGGCACTCCCGGAGCGGCCAGCCATGTCTCGCCACCGTTCTTAGTGATCAGGACACCCGTCGGATACTCGGCCGAGACTTCGCCGATCGCGATTCCCTCGTTCGCGCCGAAGAACCGAACAAACTCCAGCGGAGGCAATCGCGATCCTTCGCCTAGAATCTGCCACGATTTTCCGGCATCGGTCGTCTTGAGCAGCACTCCGTAACCGACCCGAGTAAACGGCTTCGTGCCGCGTCCGGCAACCCAGGCAATCTGACTCGTCCCGGCAATCTGTCCGCCACCGAGCCGCCGAACCATGAAACACACGCTCCGCAGAGAACAGTCCGCCGGCACGGGCACGTTGAGCAGTTCCCACGAACGTCCGCTATCGGCCGACTTCCATGCTGTCGCGTGATCACCGACCGCCCAGCCGACCGTTGTCCCAATGAAAGCCACATCGCGGAGCGCGGCGTCGTCTTTCCACGGGTGAACTTCGACCGATACACGTTGCGCGTCGGTCTGTGACCAGACAACTGCGGGATTTGCCAGCAGCATGACGAGCACTGCAGGCAGCACGACGAGAATCTGGCGCGTGCGGCAGACCGGTTTCATCCATGATCTCCGGGCCGAGGTCGGTCGAGTTAACGCACCACATGTTACGCGTTTGCCCCGACACCTCCGAGATCGGTTTATCGCGATGCCATGGCCTCAATTGTCCCGATTTGGCGTGAGTCGCGGCGGAAACAGATCGGTCGATGCTTCGCGGATCGGATCGACAGAATTCCGCCTGGGCCAGGCGTTGCGAGTTACTTGATGACGGTGTCCTGTTTCGACACGATGAACGCATCAATAGTCCTCGCAGGTACCAAAACGACCCGTCATGACGAGGCTCGTTCGACCTGGTACGCGGCGTCTTCAGGGAGTCCCTGCCAGCGTGATGCTGAGATTCGAAATCCCGAATGATCACGCACAGACTGACGATCTGATCGGTCGTGTGATGGAAGAACTCCGGCAGGCCAGCTTCGGAAACGACTCGGAGATGTTCCGTGTCACGATGGCCTTGAAGGAGGCGGTGAGCAACGCGATCGATCATGGCAACCTGGAACTCGATTCCAGATTGCGTGACGTCCATGACCCTAGCTACCGCGAGTTGGGCGACCGCCGATCACAACAACTGCCGTACAGCGATCGGCGAGTCTACGTCACGGTGGCACTGACTCCCGAATCGCTGACTCTAACCGTGCGTGACGAGGGTTCTGGTTTCGATCCCGAAGCAGTCCCCGATCCCTCGGAGATTCCGCACCGACAGAATGCCCATGGCCGCGGCCTGATGCTGATCCGCTCGTACATGGACCATGTGACGCATGACGAGACCGGCAACACGATCACAATGGTCAGGCATCGTGTCTGAGTGACGGAATGTGCCTTATCTCTGGGGCGATTCCGCTGAATGGAGCGTGTGCCGCGCCGTCGCTAACATGGCCCGCTTCGACATCGCATCTTCAGGGCAGGGTGAACAGCATGCATCGAACCATTCTCCAGACGCTTCTCATTGGCACGATCCTGACGTCGAGACTCGGCGGCAGTCTGTGGGCAGATGAGTTGCTCGAACTGAAAAAGGGCGACCGCATTGTCCTGATCGGCGGTGGATTTGCCGAACGCGAGCAGTATTTTGGGCACATCGAAGCTCAGATTCAGGCTCTGCATCCGGAGTTGAATGTCACCGTTCGGAATCAGGGCTTTATGGCGGATGAAGTCCGCTTTCGTCCGCGATCGCTGGACTTTGGCGAACCGGATAAACACCTCACCCTGGCCCGCGCCGATGTGATCCTGGCGTACTTCGGGTTCAGCGAATCTTTTGACGGCGAGGCCGGCGTCAAGACGTTCATGGATGAACTGCGTGCGTTCATCAAGCACACGCGCGAGCAGAACTACTCAGGCAACGGCGCGCCAAAGCTGGTGATGTTGTCGCCGATCGCTCACGAGGATCTGGACAACCCCAATCTGCCCGACGGCTCGGCAACCAACCCGAATCATGAACTGTACATGAAGTGGATGGCCGCAGCCTGCTCGGAAACCGGCACGCCGTTCGTCGACCTCTTCAGCCGGTCACTGCGAGCCTACGAGGCCCATGAGACACCGCTGACTTTCAACGGCATCCACATGACCGACGAAGGATATCGGTTGTTTGCCCCGGTCGTTGCGAGAGCCCTGTTCGGCAGGTCGGCTGATCCGAGTCGGATCACACAACCGCTCATGGACGAGATCGCCGAAAAGAACTTTCAGTATTTTCACCGCTATCGCGCGGTCAACGGGTTCTACATCTACGGAGGTCGGTCGCAACGTCCGAACGGCAACCCGCCGTTCACTGATGCTTATGTGCTGGAGAACGAGCGGGCGAAGCTCGACGAGATGTGCGCGATTGTCGACGGTCGCATCCACGCCGTGCTGGCCGGCAAACCTCCGACAGCACCGGTCGACTATTCGGGAACTCGAAAGCTGTATGAAGTACCAACCAACTTCAAACAGCCGATCGTCATTCTGCCGCCGGAAGAGGCCATCAAGAAGTTCACGATCGCCGACGGCTACCAGGTCAATCTGTTCGCGTCGGAGATCGACTTCCCCGACCTGAAGAACCCGGTCAACTTCACGTGGGACCCGGCCGGTCGACTGTGGGTCGCCACGATGCCCAGTTACCCGCAGTACCAGCCGCCCAACAAACCGCAGGACAAACTGCTGATCTTTGAAGACACGGACGGCGACGGCAAAGCCGACAAGCAGACGGTCTTTGCCGACGACCTGCACCTGCCGACAGGCTTCGAAGTCGGCGACGGCGGCGTCTACGTGGCCCAGGAACCGAATCTCGTCTTCCTCAAGGACACGGATAACGACGGCAAGTACGACTTCAAACGCATTCTGTCTGGTGGCTTCGATTCAGGTGACAGTCACCATGCCATCGGAGCTTTCCAGTGGGGGCCGGGCGGCGGCTTCTATATGCACGAGGGTACGTTCCATATCACTCAGTCAGAGACGCCGTATGGTCCGATCCGTAACGGGCATGGTGCTGTGTACCGTTTCGATCCGACGCGTCAGAAGCTCGAGACATTCGTCAGTTACAACTTCGCGAATCCATGGGGCCACTGCTGGGACGAGTGGGGGCAGAATTTTGTCGCCGATGCGTCTGGTGGAGCGAACTACTACGGAACCGCGTTCTCCATGCGGACACAGAACTTCGAGGGCGAAGACGATTTCGGTCCCTTCAAGTTTGTCTACCGCAAAAAGATGGAGCAGTTCTTCCCGAAGCGTGTCCGTCCCACCGCCGGTTGCGAAATTGTCTCCTCAAGCCACTTCCCGCCAGAAGCTCAGGGCAATTACCTGCTCAACAATTGCATCGGCTTCCAAGGCGTGTTGCAGCACACGGTGAAAGACAAGGGCTCGGGGTTTGTCGGTGAGGAAATCGAGCCGATCCTGTTCTCCTCCGATCGTAACTTCCGTCCGACCGACCTGCAGTTTGGACCCGACGGTGCTCTCTATATCGTCGACTGGTTCAACCCACTGATCGGCCACATGCAGCACAATCTCCGTGATCCCAATCGCGACCACTCACACGGCCGCATCTGGCGAGTGACGTACAAGGGGCGGCCACTGCAGAAGGTCGAGGACCTGACGAAACTGTCGGCCGGCGAACTCTGTCGCCGACTTGAAGCCCCGGAGATTCGCGTACGGCACCGGGCCCGAATTCAATTGCGATCATTTCCCGCCAGTACGGCCGTCGGTGGAGCACAACGCTGGCTGCAACGGTCTACGAATGCCGATGACATCGAGCATCGGAAGCTCGAAGCACTGTGGATTTGCCAGAACCACAATGTTGTGAATGGGTTTTCGACGGACCTGTTGATGCAGGTGCTGACGTCGTCCGACGCCCGTGCCCGCGCGGCCGGTGTCCGTGTTGTCAGTCACTGGCGAGACCGGCTCCCGCAGGACACGGTCATCAAAATCCTGAGTCGTGCGGCGAACGACGATCACCCCCGAGTTCGGTTGGAAGCCATACGCGCGTGCTCGTGGGTTAACACGGCGAAGGCGGCCGAAGTCGCTCTGGAAGCCGTGAAGCATCCGCGAGACTACTACATCGACTATGCCCTGGAAGAAGTCATCCGTGGCATGCAGCCATTGTGGAAGTCGGCGATCAGTGCGGGTGAGACATTTGCGGCGAACAACCCCGCAGGAATTGAGTACATCCTGGGAAGCATCCCCACGGCTGATCTGATCAAGCTGCCGAAGACACCGCCCGTCTATCTGGCGCTGCTGACACGCCCCGCGGTCAAAGAGCAATCGCGACTCGACGCACTTGGCGGCCTAGCCAAAATGAAGAAGACCAGCGAACTCGCCGAGTTGACCAGCGCGATCGAGTACGTGGATACGACAGACGTTGTCGGAGCTCAGCAGGTGGTATTCGACCTCGTACTGCTGCTCAGCCGTCGCGATCCGGTTGAACTGGTCAGCACGCGAGACCTGTTCGAAAAGTGGACGCTGTCCGCAAAGCGATCGATCACGCGACGGATTGGCTATGTCGCAATGATCGCCGCCGATCAGTCGGTCGACCCGGCGTGGAAACTGGCTCAGCGGTCGATCAAAT
This sequence comes from uncultured Planctomycetaceae bacterium, assembly GCA_964431285.1. Lineage (GTDB taxonomy): Bacteria > Planctomycetota > Planctomycetia > Planctomycetales > Planctomycetaceae > CAUZFZ01. The sequence goes on along the minus strand of CAYSJO010000584.1, from coordinate 9,266 downwards.
CGTTAAAGGATTTTCTGGCGGCGGTACAGATCGTTCCTGATGCCGGCTTCCGCGGGGCACTCTACGATCGAGTCGAACCGTTGATTCACAGACTGCCGCCGCAGTTTGCGCGGCAGGCCGAACGAGCCAAGGGCACATCCGGCCGATTCGTGCGAATTGAACTTCCAGGTCGGCGCCGCGTGCTGACACTGGCCGAAGTTGAGGTCTTCAGCGATGGCAAGAATGTGGCTCGGGGCGGCAAGGCGAAGCAGGTCAGCACCGACTTCGGTGGAGAAGCCGGTCGCGCAATCGATGGCAACAAATCAGGGTCCTACAAGGACAACGGCCAGACTCACTCGAAGCAGGTAAATAATGCCTGGTGGGAAGTCGATCTTGGACGGGAGGTTTCCATCGAAGGCATCGCCATCTGGAATCGCAGCGAGAGCAATGGCCAGTACGTTGACCGCCTGCAGGGCTTCAAACTGATCGTCCTTGATGCAGATCGCAAGCCGGTATTCCAGAAGGGCAGCAACAAGGCACCGGTGGAATCGGTGCGATTTGAGCTTGGTGGCGATCCGACTCCGGCAGTGCGCCGGGCGGCGATCAATGCCATCACTTACATCCCGGGGCATGATGCTGACACGTTCCGCACTCTGGCCGGCTTCGCGCAGAAGGGCGATCTGAGAACGGCATCCGCGCGAGGCATTCAGCGCATTCCTCGATACCGTTGGCCAAAAGACGAAGAAGTGGCCGGTCCGCTCACGCGTTCGCTGATCGCTTATGCAAAGAATACCAGTGCCGCCGAACGGGCGACGATTGAAGTGCGAACGTCGCTGCAACTGGCGAATGATCTGACCAGCCTGTTGCCAGCGTCACAGGGCAAGATACTGAAAGTCGAAATTGGCGATCTGGGCGTCCGCATTGTGACCATCCGCACGATCCCGCACCGCATGCGTTACGACCGTCCGGAAGTTGCCGTAAAGGCCGGCAAGCCATTCGAACTGGTTCTGGAAAACACCGACATCATGCCGCACAATCTGCTACTGGTTGCTCCCGGCAAGATGCTGGAAGTGGCTCAGGCGGGCGAGCGGATGGCGACATCACCGGACGCGTTTGCAAAGGGGTTTGTTCCCGATTCGCCGCACATCCTGAACACCACCAGGCTGCTGCAGGCTGGCGAAGCGGAACGGCTCGTCATCACGGCTCCAAGTGAGCCCGGCGATTATCCCTACGTTTGCACATTCCCAGGTCACTGGCGGACGATGGCTGGTGTGCTGCATGTCGTGAATGACGTCGATGCGTACCTGGCCGAAAACCCCATCGCCGAACCAACAGACATCGGCGAAGTACGTCCGTTTGTCCGGGACTGGAAGTTCGAAGAGCTAACCAAACAGGTTGCGGAAAACCTGAAGGGCCGGTCGTTCGCGAACGGCAAGAAGCTGTTTACCGGCATCGCCTGTTTCGCGTGTCATCAGATGAACGGCATCGGCGGTCGCGTCGGGCCCGACCTGGCGAAGCTTGAGGCGAAAAAAGATCGACAGTACATTCTGCGATCGATGACCGATCCCTCGAAAGATATCGACAAGAAGTTTCAGGCGTGGGTCATCGTCACGGACGCAGGCAAGCAATACACCGGGCTACTGCTTTCCGAAACCGACAAGGCCGTCACGCTGATGCCCAACCCGATCGGTATGAAGAAGTGCGAACCGATCGTGATTCCGACCGATGAGATCGACATCAAGGCCGCGTCGCCGATCTCACTGATGCCTCAGATGTTGCTCAACACCCTGAGTCTCGAGGAGATTCTCGATCTGATGGCGTACCTCGAAGCTCGAGGAAATCCAAAGCATGAGGTATTCAAGTGACCGATCCTGGCATGTGGCCACTCGTTCAGGCACCGTCGCCACATCATTGTGGGTGGTGCGGAGCCCGGCTTTAAGAAGGCGACCGGTTTGCTCATGGCGTCGAGTCGGCGGCAATCCTGTTGGATGAAACGGGGCTACTGCAGCACGATGGTCTGGGTGGGAAGACCGGCCTGGTTGCGTCGTGTCCCAACTGTCGGTCATCCATCATCGAACATCATGAAGAGATCGCCGCTCAGCGCAGGGTCGATGCTCAACTTGGGCCGCCTCCGGCGGTGCGAAACGGATTCCTGATCTTTCTCCTACTGCTCGTCATTGCAAGCGGTGGCGCGGCAGTGCTCCTGGCTGGCGTCGCAACAGCAATGTTCTTCGCCGTGCTGTTGGCGGTGAAGGTCGCAAAAGCGGTTCTCTACAAACCATACACGTTGATTGTCTTCCTCGTCGGCGAGTCCAGAATCAGCAAACAGACTTTGTCAGAAGTCGGAACTGCAATCGATGGTTCAGTGATAGCCGAGTCGGATGGGCGTCTGATGAGAATCAGTGTGACTCGTCACGAGTTCTCGCCTAAGGATGCAGTGAACATGACGGTGGCCGAACTGAATGAAGGGATGCCTTGCCTCACGATTCAGAGTGTCGAGTTGGCAGATCCCGCGTAGTGGAATTAGCAGTCACGGCGCTGTCAGCATTGCGGAACGCTAACAGCACGCTAGTCGTCGCCAGGATAGAAAAGGCCATCATGCGTCCGAGGCACCTGCCTCAGCCGCCTCTTCATCCGCTTCCTCGGTCGCTTCTTCAGCGGCTTTTTCAGTGGCTTTTTCAGTGGCCGGGACCGGGACGGCTTCTTCGAGGTTCAGTTCGGGTTCCGGCTTCAGGACTTCGTGCTCTTCACCACTGTTCCCAACGGCACATGAGTCGCCGACGCAACCCGTGCACCCGCCCATCTGCGGGCAGACCTGGACGGGGACGATGCGGCAGACTTCGTACTCGATCTCACGCGGCACCTGACGGCAGACCATCCGCGTGTAGCAGTACGGGACTTCCTTCTCGACACAACGGGCGACCTTGCGTGTGACGGTGTAAGGGACTTCCTTCTTCACACACACGGGAACCTGGCAGGTCTTCTTTTCGGTAACCCACTGGCAGGTGCGGACTGGAATCCGGCAGGTCTTTTCTTCCTTGACCATCCGCATGGTTTTCACGGGGTACTTCTTCGTGATGACTTCTTCTTCCCAACGGCACTTGCGGACGGGGACTTTGTGGACGACTTCTTCGGATACCCAGCGGCAGGTTACATGCGGAACCATCTCGACAACTTCCTCCGCCACGTAGCGGCAGACCTTTTGTTCGACGATTTCCTTCACGACTTCCGGACACATGACGGTGTATTCGACTTCGCGCTTGACCAGGTTCGGACACCACTTTCGGGACACGCACATTTTCGGCTGCCCGGGCATCATGCACAGGCCCGGCAGGCCATACGGCTTCATTCCCCAGCCCAGGGTGGGCATGCCGGGTGAGCACTTCGCGGTTTCCACCCACTGGCCCTGGTCTTCACACACGGTGCGAGTCCGCGTTTCCGGACGCATCACCGTGCGGCAGATTTCGCGTTCCACTGTCTCGGTCACGGGGCGATGCACGATGCGTCGGCATTCACGCTCGGTCCTGTCCACGACGCGCTTCCATTGTGTGCTGACGCAATCGCGTTCTGACGTTTCCCAGACCGGACGACGGACCGTGTAGCTGCATGTGCGTTCGCTGGTTTCCCAAGTCGGCTTGCAGACCGTGTAGGTCTTTTCGCGGTAGGACGTTTCCCAGACCGGTTTGCGAACTTCGTATTCGTGCTCACGGTAGGCCGTTTCGACAACCGTACGGTGACAGGTTTCTTCGACCTCGTCCCAAACAGTTTCGACGACAGTGCAAGTCGCTTTGACTTCTTCCGGTTCCCACACCGTTTCCATGACCGTTCGCTTACACGTCTGACGCTCGATGCGGCACGTCGTGTAGCAGGACATGGGAGCACACGCGGTCGTGGGACAGCAGTTGTAACTGCCCGCGCCGCAATAGCTGCCGGCATCAGCCATCTGACACAGTGTGGCGGCGACACAGAATGCGAACATGGCCATGAGCCTGTTCATAATGGAATCTCCTCGACGGATGCAGAGTCGTGTGATCGGGTTGGTCATTCGGCTCACCAACGCGGCGGGTGAGCACCAGCTGTTTCTACAGACTGCTTTAAGGCAAAGCTTCGCGCACTCCTTTGTTCGCTATTTATGTTTCTCCCCCTATTACTGTCACACTCGCATACGATCCGCAATGTCTCACTGAACAGGATTGTCGATGTGGAGAGGAACGGCTGCAGCGCGCACCGGTTACACAGTTGAGGACAGTGTGGTAACTTCGCGAACACCGACAGGAGACGCAGGAATGGCAGACTTTGCGGGCGAGTTCGCAACGTTACTGCGACTCACCCGACAAAAACGCTGATCAGCGCTGTTTCTGCTGCTCCAGCTGGACGACGAACTCGCGATGGGCGTCCCTGGCAATTCCCTGCTGTAAGGTTTCGAGAACCGTTTTCAGGTTTCCGCGCAGCAGGGCGTCTGCGTGCAACCAGAGTCCCGGAAAGCGTTCACTGGAAAGTACACCGTCGGCGTCTGGTTCGAGCGGTTCGTAGACTCCATTGCGCAGGGCGTTCCACTCGATCGCCTCGTCCAGGACCTGCCAGATCAGATACTCCTGCACGCCATTCCGTCGATAGGCTCGCAGTTTGGGACCACGGTCGTAACTGACACTGCTGGTTGAAATCTCTGCCACCAGCTCAGGTGCTCCCTCAACGTAGTCGTCCTGACTGATGTTGACGTTGCCGCCACATTCCGGAGCAACAAACAGCATGCAATCGGGCTGCGGTTCGTTTTCGAGGTCGAGCCGATTCGTTGCGTTGTCCGCGGACCGGACGCCTGGTGTTGCTGCCTCGTAAACTCCCAGCCATGTCATCATTCGGGCTAGAGGCGACCCATGAAGTTCGAAGCGGGCTGGCTACGGCATGTATACGATCCCTTCAATCAACTCAGCCTTTCTGCAGTTCGGCATGGCGTGATATCGCCACTCAAAGTCATCCCGGGTCAGGCAATCGCCTGCCTCCAGCCGAGGGACTGTTTCCGTATCAGGAAGTGCGGTTGCCATGAGCTGTGTTCCGGATTGGGGTCCGAATGGGACCGCTGCAGTTTACGGCAATCGCGGCGCTCTTTCCGCATCGAATTGTCGTGATGCTGCCGCGGAATGTCTGACGTGTCATCATTCCGGCGGCGGTGGCACTTTTTCGACCGGTTTCTTCGGCTCTTTCGAACCGGACGCAGCGTCTCGCACTCCGATGATTGTCACGCGAGGTCCTTTGCCGGGCCGAGCGTGAATGTTGTCGTCCGGATTCGGACGCAGTGCATCCTCCACAAGAGCGACACGGCGATCGCCCAGCGCGATCAGGGCCGGTGAGGCCAGGGAACGCCAGGGTGCTGGATTGCTGCTGGCCTTTGGCGGCCCAAGTATCACCGTCAGCGGCGGGACCTTTGTCGTCTGACCGGGGTACTCAAAGATGAGGGTGACTCCGTCGAGTGACACGGACTTCGGACGCAGTGGGCTGCCTCCGTCCAGGACGTCCGGAAAACGGAAGACGAAGTTTCCGGTGGGCAGACGCGATGGTGTCGGCCTGGCGGGAGGCGGTGCGTCGTTCTTGCCCGGGAAACGCAGTCGTAATGACACGGCTTCCGGCTGCCAGTTGGGGCTGCACGTGACGATCAGGTCATCGGTGCCAAACGACGGTTGCACCGAGACACGCAGTGACTGCCGCAACTTCGCCATCGCAGCTGGCGGCGTGTGCTGTCGTCCCAGCTTCCCGGCACATTGCACGAGACTGAGCATCGGCACCTGGGCGAGCAATTCGTCATTGGACAGGTACCCCACCAGTCGATCGGTGCGTTCCTGGCGATAACACAGGCCAAGTAATGCCACGGTGCTGCGTGTCGTCTCGAGTTCTGAATCCACATTCCGAAGAATCGCGTCCTCGGCCTGTTCGAAATGGCCGGACTGTTCTAACACGAGGGCGCACATCAGGTTCGCTTCCCACACGTCGGGAGAATGTCGCAGTGCGTCGTTGGCGGTCTGATCTGCTCCATCACGACCCAGTGCCACTTCGATCATCGCCTGGTTGGCCAGTGCGGCGGCCAGCATGTCGTCCCGGCGGAAATGACTACGTCCCAGTTGAGCCGTGCGTTTGTACGTCGATTCCGCGTCGAACAGCTGCCCCAGTCCCTGCTGCGTTCTCGCAACGTAGTACCAGTACGGCGGGTAGCATTCCATATACGGTTCAAGCCGCCGAAGAACGCGCAGCCGTTTCGTCAGGTCAGGCTCCTGAGCCGCCGATTCCAGATCGTCCAGGTCGTTGCCCCGCACCAGCCAGCGATCGGGGATGTTGCGTTCCTGAGCGACCTTCCAGAACGTGTCCAGGAATTTTGATGACTTGTCGACAACGGCACGAATGCGCGTTCGCTCAATCTTCAACGTGTCAAACTCGCGAGTCCAGGCAAGGTCACGGTAGTCGAGCCATGAGTTGACTCCAGAACGAACGAATCCTTCAACCGACAACGTCGCCATCTGCGCGGCCATGACTATGGCAGTTGAACCGACCTGTCTTTGCAGAGTTCGATTGAAGCGATCCTGAACGGTTTCCGATTCTAGCTCCGAAACCTTGATCTGCCCGATTTCATCGAGGCATTCCGTGTAGAGTCGGATGACCTCTTCGTCGTTGATGCCATTCAGGTTGAGGTTGTCGAGGATTTTCTGCTGTTCCTCGACAAGCACGCGCTGCGACTCGTACCGGCGAATGCGATGAAACGATGCCCGACAGTAATTGAGTGCCACCGCCGTCGCCTGGGCACGCTCGTCGGGCTTGTCGACGCAATCAGTTTCCGCGTTGAGGACCGCGGATGTGCTAAGAAGCGAGACTGTTACCGCAAACAAACTGGCGATATGGACACGACGCATCGGGCTGCCTTCGGAACGGGAGCGGACCGGTGTGAGAATCGGGCCAAGTCTACGTCCACTGGCAATGCGGCCGGGTCGCCTGAGTGCAACGGAGCACAAGCTTTTAGTGACACGCGTTGGGTCCGCCGGGTCACGGAAACTCTGCGCCCGGCGCATTGTCTCGCTGTTCGTCAGAGTCGAAGTAATCCGACAACTCGGTGAGCTTCTCCGTACGTAGCGCCTGGGATGTCAATGTGTCACGAGCACGCCCGGCTGCGGCGCTGCTGGCTGCGAGTCTGTCGTTGCCGCGGCATTCGCGGCACCCGTCTGTGTCTGGACGTACACAGCAATCTGTCGGACTGAGCGAAACTCGTCGATCTCCAGATCAGACAGATCGATCTCGAATCCGAAGGCCTCTTCCAGACGGGCAATCAGATCGACGAACACCAGCGAGTCCAGGATTCCCTCGTCAATCAGGTCCGTCGCCACATCGGGCACGGGAAGCTGCATGTCGTCAGTCACAAGTGACAGAATCTGCAGTTCGGTTGTCGCGGTGTCAGCCATGGAATGTCCCCTCAGTTAGAAGTGGCCGTTGCTGCCACGCTGGTATCAGGAGGCGCCGGAGCCGATTGCTGCTGGTGTTGCTCGGTGAATTGCCGTCGAAGTTGCGGTCGATCGGTCTTCCCGTTCGCGTTCTTCGGAAGCTGATCGAACGACTACCACAGCGTCGGAATCATGTACTTCGGAACGTGGCCGGCGAGCTCCTTGCGGATGTGACGCACGTCGGTGTCTGTGCCCTCGGTTGGGACGTAGGCACAGCAGATCAGTTTGATTTCGAAGCCGTCAGTATCGATGGCCACAACAGCGGACTCACCCAGGAACGGCAGAGCTGCCAGTCCGGTTTCGATCTCGCCCAGTTCGATGCGATAACCTCGGCTCTTGATCTGCGTGTCTGCTCGGCCCACGAAGTAGACCAGACCGTCTTCGCCTTCGCGGGCCAGATCGCCAGTGCGATAGATGCGGTCGCCTGTCGCCGGATCAGTCAGAAAGACCGAATCGGTTTTCTCTTCGTCTTCCCAGTAGCCCGGACTCAGGCCAATGCCCGCGATAAACAGATCGCCGATCTCGCCGGCCGACACTGGCTGAAACTGTTCGTCCAGAACCAGCAGGTCTTCTCCGTCGCACGGCACGCCGATGGGAATCTGTTCGGTCTCACTCTGCGGACAGAACGGAACTGTGAAGTAGCTGCTCGCAATGGTGGCTTCGGTCGGTCCATACAGATTTGTGAAGGGAACGTTCGAAAGGCGCTGCATCAGGAAGATCAGCGTCGGCACCGGCAGAACTTCGCCGCACCACATCAGACGCTTGAGTGACGGAAAATCGCCATCCGGGACGGCGTCGAATTTCGCCAGGTAATTCAGAATGGACGGAACGGAGAACCACTGGGTCAGTTCGTTGTCGCGGATGAATCCGGCCAGACGGTGTGGCAGCAGATTCAGTTCCGGCGGTACGGGGAACAGTTCCGCGCCTGAGGCGAATGCTCCGTAGATATCGAACGTCGACAGATCGAAGTGCAGCGGAGCATGCCCGGAAACACGGTCCTGGGCTGTGATCTCGAAGTAATCCACACCCCACTCAACAAACGCCGTGACCATCTTGTGCGTGATGACCACACCCTTAGGCACACCGGTCGAACCGGACGTGAATAGAATGTGCGCCGCATCGGATGACGAATTCACGTATGCATGTGGTTGGTCCGAAAACTGTTCCAGGTCGCTGAGCTGGAAGTCGGCCGTGAAGTTGTTTCCGGAGATCAGCGCTTCATCCAGGCAGCTGACTCGAACGCCGGTGATCTCGTTTTCGCCGAACACCTGATCAATAAGCCGTGCAGTTTGTCTGGCGCCGAGAAGCCATTTAGGCCGACACGCATCGAGTACCTTGGCGACTCTCGCAGCGGAACAATCCGCATCGATCGGGACGTAGACACAGTCGGCTTTCAGCGTGGCGATCATGCCGACGATCGCCGCTGGTGATTTGGGAATGCAGAAGGCGACCCGGTCACCGGGATTAGTCCCGGATTCCCGCAGCAGCTCTGCCAGACGGTTCGTCAGGCTGTCGAGTTCGCCGTACGTGACGCACTGGTTCTTCCAGTTGATCGCCGCACGCCCGGGATGTTGCGCGGCCTGACGGGTGACGTAGTCCTGAATCAGATGCGACATATTTGGTGACTTGAATCAGAGAGACGCCTCGTGGACCGTCAGGTCTCAATTTTCGGGTAGAGGCGTTTGAGTTTTGTTCTGGCTTTGGCAGTCGTGAACTGCCAGTCCACTCCGGTCTGGGCTTTGTTGCGTTCTTCGGCCCAGGGCATGGCGCGGGACTGGACTTTCGACTCGCTTTCCAGGCGGTCGGACA
>CAYSJO010000583.1:0-14050 GCA_964431285.1 uncultured Planctomycetaceae bacterium | reverse complement strand
AGATATCTTCGATCGCTTCCCACTGTTCGTCGGTTAGTTCATGTCGCATCGTTGGCCTTCCTTGGCTAGCGGGCTGAGGAAGACGAAGTTTCGCTGACATGGCAAATCAGGGCCAGCTCAGTTTTCAAACAGAGCCTAGTACGCCACGCCCAGTTCGCGAACGACCGCTTCGCCAGTGTCATTGTCGGCCATGAAAAAGTCTTCTGCAGTTAAAACTAATGATCGAAGTGTTGGTCGCGTGATCAGCGACTGCCAGAGTCGGAACCGGGTAAAGACGCCTGCCTGGCGCCCAGATGAGAGGCGTTTCCAACCTGGTTCAGAGCCCACTTGCGCAGAATCTGATAGCCCGGGTCTTCGGGCTGATAACGTCGACCACCCTGATGGCCTTCTTCCTTACCACTCTGAACATTAAGCGGTTTTCGGAGCAGGAAGCTTTTATCGACATCCGCGTGATTCACTCGTTTCTGCAGCTTGCGGTAATTTTCGAGCAGTTTTGCGATTGGCAGATAGCCGGCATCGTCGGGACGGTTCAGTTCCAGTGGCGGAACGCGTCCAGGAACTCCGTGACAGGCAAAGCAACTTCGCTCATCGCCCCGCAATACACGGTTCATTTCTGGAGTGACGTAATCGCGGAAGTACTCGAAGTCCGCAACAAACTCTTTGGGAAGGCCGTCGCCGCCCACTTCAATGAGCTGCGGTTTCTCTTTGTCAACCGCGTCCGTCAGCTCCTTCACGAAATTATTGCGATTTTGCGAGAGGACATTCTTTGCATTCTTCACGACGTCGTCCCGTTTCTCGAACTCCAGCATCATCTCCAGCGCGGTGAGCGCTTCCGGATTTCGTCGCAGCGCCGTCTTCTGTGCCAGTGTGACCGCCAGTTTGCGAGTGTCGGGATCGGCATCTTCCCGAAGCTGATCGAGGAACAGTTGCAGGGCCCGGGTTCGGACCTGTTCCAGCGGGTCAATCGGCGGCAATTTGCCGGGGACGACATCGGGCAGCTCACGCTTGTGCGTGAGGATCCACTCCACGCTCGGTAACCAGAAACGCGCTGACTGCGGATGCTCGAATGACTCCGGCAGGAATTCGAGCATCGTGTCGATGTGCAGATCAGGATTGGAACCGATGACCTCGCCCAGACCGCGAGACAAGTACCAGTTGGCTTCCTGTTCGCGTTCCAGTTCGGCTCGCTTTGCGGCGTCGGTGATCGCCTTCAGTTCATCGGCAGAGTGGAAGGGATCGAATTTCGGAGTGATGTAACCAAACACTTCGCGTTGTTGCTCAAGCGTATCCGGGATAATCCACTTGATACGGGCAAACATCTGCAGAATCGGGTCGGAGAGCTGTTTCCGCCTTGGCGGCTCAGCCGCACCGCGATGAATCTGTCGCATCAGTGGTTCAACCCGTTCCGGAACAGCAACCAGTTTCGCTGAGCGCGGATCGGACACGCTGGCCGCGGCGATCGGCCGCAGATGCTCGGGGCCTTCCAGTGAGTATTGAATCAGTTTCTGCTGCAGGTCCTCGTCTTTGACGTGCGATGAGCCTTCAAGACCGACCTGCAACAGTCCGGTTTCGGTGAGGTAATTCGGCTGCTTCTCGACATCGGCGAAGTAGTACATCGCCGCGTTACCAAACAGGTCTGACGAGAAATCAGTGACGTATCCCATCTGACCGGGACCACCGTCGCCGCCTTTGTTGTTGTAGAAGGTCGCGCCAACGTTCACGATCCGGGCGGCCATGCGTCGACCAACTTGCGGAGCTGACTCGGACTGTTCGCTCAATGTGATGTTCAGTGTCTGGAAGAGTTTCGCCAGTTCCGGGTACTGATGCTGTTTGCTCGAGTTGGCATTGTGTCCGTTGGCAATAAACAATGCCTGCGACTGATATCGAATGGAATTCTCGACCAGCGAGTTCGCTTCGGGCCGCTGCAGGAGTTCCACCCAGGCCATACTGATCGTCTCACGCACGGGTGGATTCCAGACCCACCAGTTCCAGGCCGATCGCATGGACCAGGCTCGCACGGCCGGATGCGGGTCAGTATTCATCCCTTTTGTGATGGCAGCCGTGAGATTGTCCCACTCGACGGAGATCCCGGGCATGACACCGTCCACGCGCATGAGCAGCGTCTTCGCGGCGGACTCGCGGACGTAATCGTCTTTGCTTTGATACGCAGCGATGACCGCATCCCAACCGCGGTCGTCGATCAGTGTCTGTCGCAGGCCCCACTGGGCGGCTTCGCGGACGGACTTTGCGGGATCGCCCAGCGCGGCGACAAGCGGCTCGACACCTTCTGTGGAATGGAGCCCCCCAAGTCCGATCATTGCCTGGAAACGAACCAGTGGGCTTGCGTGCTGTGCTCCAGCGAGAAGAATCGGCAGCAGTTTAGGATCATCGACATTGGCAGTCCGACGAATCCGCTCGACGGTTTCAGGAAGCGTGGCCGTGCCCCCTTTCTGCAGATAGTCGACGAGCTTGTGTTCTGGCGGTTCAACCGGAAACAGGCGCGACAGCGCGTGCAGTGCGTAACTGGTCGACACGAAGCCCGTCTGCGACTGACCTTTCCAGAAGCCGCTTGGGTGCTGCAGTCCCAGCAGGCCTTTGATGCCCTTTGCGACCGTCGGGTCATCCTGACCGAATCCGGCCGCCTGAAACGCGATCAGGGCCAGGGCGGTCGGTGAGGGTTCCGGTTTGTTGTTGCCTTCGACCTTCCATTTGTCACCGTACTTCACGCCGGGATTGAATCCCCATGTGCCGTCTTCATGTTGAATCGCGCGAAGTCGCGCCAGGTCCAGCGGAATCTGCTTCTGGATGCGGTCCCATAGCTTCTTTGAATCTTCTTCCGTTGGTTTGACGCTGATGTTACTGGGGACGCGGGGTTTCTGGTCCTTCTGTTTCGCTTCGAGCTCTCGGACCTTTGCCGCCTGCGCCAGATAATCAGCCGGGAAGTACCGCTTCAATAATTCGACGCGGTGAGCCATGTCGTCGGTGTACTTGGGCTGGACATCGAGTGTCTTGCGGGCTTTCTCTTCCAACGCCCGAAAGAACTGCGGGTTGGCGGTTTCCTTCCATGCTTCGTACACGATCTCGCCGGTGTAGTTGTAGACGACGCCTTTACCAACGTTCGCCCCGGGACCCGCCGCATTGATGCCGCCTGGGTCGCCGGATTGGAGGATGAAATTCGCGGCTCGCAGGTGTTGCTTACTTTGCAGTTTACGCGGCTTCAGGTATCGCTCAACGGACATTGCACTGTGTCCGGCGACTCGCGTCCCGGCCGGTCCATCGCCCAGGTCCAACGGGGCGAGACTGGTGTTGTTCGCCGCATCGACGAGCACATTCGTGGGCCGCATCGACTGATACGAGATGTTGACCAGATTTCGGAACAGGTGCGCATTCTGCGGCCGGTAGCCCATCTGAAACGGAATCGCGGGCCCCCACACACCAGACTGTGTGTGACAGCTCATACACATCGTGCCCAGCAGATTTCCCGTGTCGCGGATGCGGCGTTCGACGCTGGCACCTCGCGGGCGATTGTTAAGCCAGGACGCGACCTGACCAAGATGGTCGTACAGCGCATGTCGAACGGCGTGCTGAGGATCGTCAAATGGAGCCGGCTTGACGACCCGCAATTCCAGTCCGTAACCAGGCGCGTTCGCCTCGACGCGCAGGAAGTAGACATTGCCAGGCTTCAGCAGGCGGTTGATGGCAATGCGGTGCTGTTCCTGCTGCTGGTGGACCCGTTCGTTCGGGTTCTTCCCTTCTTCGTATTCCTTGCCAACATCAAGCGACTTGCCGGATTCCGGCGTCGCTTTGTCCTGTGGCAGGGCGTAACAGCGAATGCGAGCCGCCACCATCTGATCGGGAATCAACAGGCAGGCGGTAAGCAGTCGCGGTTCCGAACCTTTGAACTCCAGGCGAAACCAGTCGTCTCCCAGACCGCTGCCCACCTGGCCATTGTCGAAGTACTCGATGTCATCCGCTCCGCCGACGACCTGCAGTGTGTAGTCATCCGTGGTGTCACGAAGAGCGATCGTCTGCGACTGCTCGGCTGAGTTATTCGGCTCGGCCTCGATGACAAGCGATCCATCCGGTGCTGCGATCCGATCGATCTTCTGCGTCGAGACAACGACCTGGGCCTGGCTTCCGTCTGGCCACTTGACCGAAAGCGGAGCAGCCAGCAGCGCATCGACATGGCCGGTCTCGCGCCAGCGGCTGCCCTCCAGCAGTGTCAGTTCGGCCTCTTCCGGTTCGATGACGACCGAGTACGGCCCTGCTTCCGGCGCGCTGAAAACCGTAAACATGTCGCCGTCCAGAGCGTGCAGCACCTTGCTCAAGTGCACGCGTTCCTCAGCCTTTGGATCATCGGCCGGGGACAGAATCGCAACTCGCACGCGAGCATTCGGCGGCAGTGACCCCGGGCTGACGATTCTGGCAGATAACTCGACCGCCTCGTGCTGACCGAGCGAAATGGTGTGACGTTGCCATTTCAACTCACCATCAATTCGCCCCACCTGGCCACGCAACTCGTCTCCAGCGTTGGCATGACTCGTCATCGCCATGGCAGCAACAACGGGAAGCACGTGTCTGCAAAGCATCCTGAACTCCTGCATCAAGAGAGCAATTGACCGCTCGAAGCCCTTGAAGGTAGCCCGACACGGCGAACGCTTCAAGCAGATGTCGCAGTGTGCTGACACCGTTAACGGACACCGAAAAACTGGTTTCGCTGGTGTCGATCTCAATCCAGGCAGTAACCGTTCGTTGCCTATTGGTTGCCGGCCAGGTCGACATTGGCTACTCGGCAACAGCACCCGGTGACTTGAAACGGCGATCGAGGATCGTGTTTGCTGCCATCACAAACCGCACGAGCCGCATTTAGTCTCTCCCCCGCACAATCACTTCGGGGCTACCTGATTTTCGCCGGTCTCAAACGTCTACGATGAGAATCCGGATTCTACGGGAGGTAACTCGGCCTACGTTCTGGAGGTAAGCCCTTCTACTCCAGGACAGTCGCCCGCCGGAGAATCAGGTATGAGACGCCGTCGTACGCCTCGCAACGGGTCAAATCGGACAGGACATGTGCTCGTCGAATTCGCGGTCATTCTGCCCGTGTTCATGACGTTCCTCTTTGCAATGCTCGAATTCGGCCATTTCTTCATGGTCAAAAACGCGTTGTCGGCCATCGCCCAGAAAGCAGCGTGGGCCGGTGCTTACAACGGCTCAACTACAGCGGATGCTCAGGCAAAGGCGACAGCGGCTGTCGACGATCTAATCGGAGTTGCGAACGCCACAGTGCATGTGAAGGACGCTTCCGTATTTGACACTCCGGGGGTGGATCCAGAGAGCATCGATTACGCCAGTCTGCCGAACATCGAACTTGGAGATGCCGAGCCAACGGACATGTTTCTGGTCCGAATCGAAGTTGACTACGACGACGTCGCTGTGCTTCCACCAAAATTCGTTCAAGGGGTTGTCCTTGTCGGGCAGTTGGCAATGCGCCGTGAATAGCGTTCCGTGACATCAGCGGCGCGTCCCGAACGACAATGACGAAGCGAGGCAATTTCACATGCTGCGTGTAAGAACGCCCAACATACGACGGACAGCAAAACAACGACAGGGAATGGCAACCGTCGAATTCGCGCTGGTCCTGCCACTGTTTGTCGCTGTTGCGTTGGGGACAGTTGAGTTTGGTAATGCATTCCAACGGATGAACGTCCTAGCCTCGACCTTGAGAGAGGGCGGTCGGCTGGCGTCCATGGAATTTAAAGGTGTCCTGCTGGAAGGACAGACGGCTAACGAGAAAGTCATTCTGGACATCCGAAACATCATGATAGCCAATGGATTGCCTGGCGATGAAGCGACGATTGAAATCACACACGCCGATGGTCCGCGCGAAGGCTCGACGTTCATTCTCAGTGACAAGAGCAACGGGCTGAAGTTCTTCAGGATTTCGGCAACTCTTGATTACGCCGATGTGAGCATATTTCCCACTGGTTACATGCAGGGTAATGTACTGGAGAAGTCCATCGTCATGCGCATGGGCAAGTCCGTACTGGCACAGTAACGAATGGACTGTCGTGAACTGAATCGCGCGGGACGACGAAACCCACTTTGCTACTACAAATGAAACGGAAAGTGAATCGGAAAGGGTGACTGCAACCAGACTTCCAGGTCGAAGAGACGGGACCAACTGATGATCAACAACGCGCCAAGACTGACTCCAGAGAAGACCAGGCGAAACACGGAACGTCGTGGAAGTATGATGCTGCTTTCCAGGTTCTGTCTTATCGCAGCAATTGCGTTTGCGGCATTGACATCGGTTTGCTTGGACTGACGCGGACCGACATGCAGAAGGCTGTTGATGCGGCGGCACTGGCAGCGGCACAGGAACTCGCGGAAGCCATTAATGAAGCCGCTGAGCTGGGACTTCCTCCCAGTGAATCGATTGCTCATGCTGAGTCGAAGGCTCGGGATGTGGCAGAGGATGTTGCAGATTTGAACGGTGTTTATGTCGATGGCGCGATTGACGTGACCTTCGGCAAGCGAGTCTGGAATGGTGCGTTGCAGGAATTCCAGATTCTATGGGGCCAGGAGCCACCGAGTGTGGTCAAGGTGACGGCTCGTCGTACGAATCCCGATCCGACCGCTCCGGATGGTCAGCTTCCGCTGTTCTTTTCACCGGTGGGTGGAAGCCAAAGCACGTCGATGGTAACGAGCGCAGTTGCATTCATAGACGCTCGCGACTTCTTCGTCGTTCTCGATTTTTTCGGATCCATGAATTACGACACTGGATTCAAGCACTATCAGGATCCGTTTTCGAAATCGGACATCGAGGCCAACCTGGATGACTGCTGGGATGCGTTACGGGCCTACAATCCAAGATTCTCCAACACGAATCGAATTAAGTGGAGATCTAGAGGGTTTGGGAGGATCAACTCTGACAAGGGTAGGTACGTCAGTTCCACGAACGTTAACACCGTGTTCAATACTCTCCGGCTGAACCGACTGCGGCCAAATGGAAAACCCCGTTACCCGTTCCCACAGGAGGGCAAGAATGGTATCGGTGGTTCCATCAAGGGCGAGCCAAATGCGTCAACCAGCGAGGCGCGATGGAAGGACTACATTGAGTGGGTGCTCGACGAGGATGACGTCGAGGATGCCGGATATCGTAAGTGGTATGGATATCGAACACTGATGGCTTATCTGCTGTCCGAACGTCGGGAAAACCACTACTCCGAAGACCTGTGGGCGATTCCCCATTATCCATTCCACGCCTGCAAAGACGGATTGTCACTGTCCCTGGAATTCGTCGAGGACCTGGAATACGGAGACGAGGTCGGGCTTGTGAGCTATGACACCTATTCGCAGGTGGAAGACGAACTGGATGAAGCTGACCTGGATGTGTCGACGGATTTGGGTACGAACCTGATCACTGACGATCTGAGCAAGATTGATCTTATTCAGCGACATAAACAGGCCGGACACTACTATGGCTCGACGGCGCTCGGCTATGGAATTCGCGACGCGAGAGACCTGATGGATTCGGATCGTCGATACAGTGCGAGGCCGGCCCTGCTGGTGATGACCGATGGAAATGCCAACAGAAGCCCGTCGGGCTGGAGTTTGCCTAGTGGGTGGAACTGGGCCGATGTTACTGACTGGGACGAGGATGGTTTTCCCAACTACACGACCGGCAACAGGCACAAGCAGTACGCCCTGTATCAGACGAAACAGTGCATTGACGAAGGTTACATCGTGCACACGATGTCTGTCGGAGCCAATGCGGATGGTGCTCTGATGGAAGCAATCGCAAAATCGTCGGGTGGTGTATGGATTGACGCGTCAGGCGGGTCCAACATTGACGATCTTCGCGATCAGTTGCTGGTGGCATTTGGCAAGATCGCCGCAGCCGTCCCCGCGGCGAGACTGACGAGCCCGGACTGAGTCTGGTGCTGGTTTCTGGAAGGGAGTTGCGGAGAGCCATTGCGACTGTAGCCGGCCGAGTTGTGATCCGGTACGTTACAAGTTCGCTCAAACTCTCTTTCGGAAGGTGCCGATGCGAACTCCATTCGTCGTCGAGGCGATCCTCGCGGTCTTTACTCTGATGTCGTTCGGCCCGGCGCACGCCGAGGAATGGCTTGATATTGGTTCCCGTCGCGAGCTCTTTGTCGATGGTCATCTGATCGACAAGCTTGTCCGTGCTCGGAGGCAGTTACATCACCCCGTGGCTCGTGAGATCGCGATCGTTCACGATGCGCCCTGGGAAGGTGCGGGCAGCGGATATCACAGTGTCATCCACGATGGTGAGCTGTACCTCATGTACCATCGTGGCTCAGCACTGGGTGTGAAGGACGGGCGACTGAAAACCGGGACGCAGGTTTACTGCTACGCCGAAAGCCGGGATGGCATCAACTGGACGAAGCCGGATCTCGGTCTGTTCGAACACAGTGGCTCGAAGAAGAACAACATCATCTGGACGGGAGTCGGCGTCCATAACTTTGCGCCGTTTCGGGATACTCGCCCGGACTGCCCGCCGGAATCCCGATTCAAGGCTCTGGCCGGTACTGCGAAGGAAGGTGGATTGTTTGCGTTCCACTCGCCGGACGGAATCCACTGGTCGCTGATGCGCAAAGAACCAGTTGTGACAGAGGGTGCATTCGACTCGCAGAACCTGGCCTTCTGGGACCCGGCCGCAGGAAAATACCGGGCCTACTTTCGAACCTTCACCAAAGGGATCACGACGAGCAAAGTCTGGAAGCCCGCCGGGTATCGCGCGATCCGTACAGCAGCATCCGCCGATTTCCTTTCCTGGAGCGACGAAGCGGACCTGACCTACGAAGACTCACCTGTCGAACATCTTTATACGAATCAGATCGGGCCGTATTTCCGCGCACCGCACATTCTGATCGGCTTTCCGACGCGTTACGTCGAACGTGGCTGGTCGCCGTCGATGCGGGCTCTGCCACAGCGAACGCACCGTGAGATGCGGGCCGAAGCACACCTGCGCTATGGGACGGCGCTGACCGAAGGACTGTTAATGGCCAGTCGCAACGGCGTTCACTTTGAACGCTGGAATGAAGCCTTCCTGAGACCTGGGCCGCAACGCCCCGATACCTGGCTGTACGGACACAACTACATGGCGTGGCATGCCGTCGAGACAAAGTCATCGCTGCCTGGTGCGCCGAACGAGCTTTCGTTGTATGCATCGGAAGGAACGTGGATTGGCAACAGTAACGCCATGCGACGCTACACGCTGAGGCTGGACGGTTTCGTTTCCATCAATGCGGGCTGGAAGGGCGGCGAGCTGCTGACGCGACCTCTGCGATTCAAGGGCAATCGACTGGGGCTCAACTTCGCGACGTCAGCCGCCGGGAGCATCCGCGTAGAGATTCAGAATGCGGACGGTAAACCGATAGCAGGCTTCGGCCTGGACGACTGCGGGGAAGTCTTCGGCGACGCGATCGACCGGACAGTCGAATGGAAGGACGGCTCGGACGTCACCGATCTGGCTGGCCGCACCGTCCGACTGCGATTCGTCCTGAAAGACGCCGACCTGTATGCGTTGAAGTTCGAATCGGTCGAGTGAAGTATTATCTCCGAGTGCGCACAAAATAACCCACGGTCGGACAGGTCCAGCCGTGGGTTCTGATTTCCTCTGACTGATGCGCTGTTGCAGTGTGTGCCAGAGGCGTGGCAACCACCATACGCCAGGGGTGAAGCACATCCACGTCTCTTCCAACATGTATGCCAACCTAGACTCTATGAACGCGCCTGCCTGCACATAACGATGCAATTCCGAATCCCGTGACAATGCCGCATCGCGTCAGCTTCCAGCGTCTTGTTTCCACCCGCACTTTTCCCAAGGTCGATGTCATTTATTCGGCGGAGCGTGTGGACTCGTCAAGCCAGGTGTGGGCGAGGCCGAACGGGCTCTGAGGGTCGCGTGAGTAACTCATGTCTTCTCCGTCGATCACAAGCAGAGTGACGGCATCGTCCTGATCGGCCAGTTTCCGGACTTCGCCCGGCACCGAGTCGAAGGCGGGAGACGATTCGATTGTGCTGGAGCCGATCGTTACCAGCACCGGGCAATTCAGGTGCGGCAACAGGCGGACAATGTCGTAACGGTCGTGCGGACCGTATTTCTCCAGGAAGGCGCCAGCGGTGACAAGCATCGGAAGCGGCTGGCGACAGGGCATCAGCTCGTCGGAACGACCCTCACGCACCAGGTGGACGGCCCGGTCGAATGACTCGCGGAAGTCATCGGCATTCGGGTGATTGATCCAGTGCTCGTGCGAAAACCGTGGCGGCGACAGGCACACGATGCCCGCTACTTCGGCATACGGTGCATCCACCTGCGAAAACACCGACTTCACTCCACCCATACTGTGACCAACGAGAATGATGCGCGAACAATCGAGGTCGATCAGGAACTCGATCCAGGCCGCGATGTCCAGGCTGCAATCCGAGACGATTTCGCTTGTCGCGCCGCCGCGACCGGAACCACCCGGACCTGACAACGAACACATGCCGTCGTGTCCGCGTGTGTTGATCCGCAATGACGCGAAGCCGGCCTGGTCCGCTTGAGTCGCGAAACGCTCCAGTGGACCAGGGGCGTAGAAGTTACTCATCGTGCCGTGGACAAGCAGAAACACCGTGTCAGTGCCGGATGAATCCGCGCCACCCAGCGAGCCATCCAGAAACAGACCATCCGCAGTCGTCGTTCTGCACAGCGTTCGAGAATGCCCGTCGAGCATTGTGCGCATTCTTCGCGTGTTCGAACCTCATCCAAGTGAGAATTAAGTGATTCCCATCAGCTATGCGGTCTCAGGCAACCCGAAAGGCTCGCGGTAGTTCTTGGTCAGCATCGCGTTGGCTTTGTCATTGTCGATGAACTCGCCGTTCGTGGGATTGAAGTTGACGCGGCCATCAGTGCGGTAGGCGATCTCTCCAAGGTGCACCAGAGAACAACTGAAGTGCGCCTTCTGCGGTGAGGCCGCCGTTTCAGTCCGCCGCGTGCGTACGGCGTCGAGGAAGTCGGACATGTGCTCGGTGTAACCTCGTTGACCACGCAGGTCTTTGCCTTCAGTTGGGCCGGGTTCGTTCTTTGGACCAAGAAACACGCTGAAAGCTCCGCGACGCGAGAAGATCATGTAGCCCTTTGTGCCATAGAAGACGTTGCCGTTGTCGAAGCCGTGCAGTCCGTAACTCGTAAACGGATAGTTCTCATAGATGAGCAGCCGGCCGTCCTCGTACTCGTACTGAACGTGCATGTTGTCGGGATACTCGCTGGCGTGACCATGCAGCATCATGCGACTGCCGCGAGCTGTGATCTGCTTCGGTAGAGAATCAACGCCCAGTCCCCAGGCGGCCATATCGAGATCGTGAATTCCGTCGTCGCCAATCTCACCATTGCCGTAATCGCGGTACATGCGCCAGGTCGAATGAAAGCGATGTTTATTAAACGGCCGCTTCGGAGCCGGGCCCAGCCAGCGATCGTAATCGCACCCGTCCGGCGGCTGACTGTCCGGCACTGGCTTCACGACATTACGAGTTTCCGCCGTCCATGCCCGTGCGACCTTAATGTTACCAATGATGCCGTCTTCAAGCAGCTTCCGAGCCTTCGCGGTCACGGGGCTGCTGCGCATCTGACTGCCCTGCTGCACGACTCGCTTGTACTTCTTCGCCGCCTCGATGATCAGTGGACCTTCATTGAAGACGTGCGAAATTGGCTTCTCGATATACGTGTCCTTACCGGCGGCCATCGCTTCCAGTGCAATAGGTGCGTGCCAGTGATGTGGCGTTGCAATAATGACCGCATCGACGTCCCGATCTTTGAGCACATCTTCATACGTCATCGTCCACTTCGGCTTCGGCGATTGTTTGTCACCAATGACTCCGGCCATGCGTCGAACCTGAGCCGGATCCACGTCGCACAGCCATGCGATCTGCGCGTCGTCCCGTGCAGTCAGCCCTTTGACATGATGCGTCATAATCCCGCCACAGCCGATTATGCCGATATGAACAGGTTCGGCGGCAGACGCCGCGAATGCGTGAACACCGCCCAGTGCTGTCGCAGTGGCGGCGACTGTCGTCACCTCACCAGCTCGTTGCAGAAAATCGCGCCGGTTCGATACGTCGTTCTTCATGGTTCGCTCCCCTGCGGCAGGATGATGGAGTAACAGATACAAGAGACCATAGTGGGACTTCGCCACTTGGCAAGAACCAGGTCGGGTTTAGCCGACGCATCTTTGCCACCGGCTGCAGTCGGGGGTGCGATGGCCGGACTCCGGCACGGATCGGCTTCCTTGTCACACCGGCCGTATCGGCACTCCTTGTCTGGACTGCACATCAGCCGTTCCGGCAGTCATCTGACTCCGCTTGATACATTGAATTTCAGACCGGGCCCGGTATCAAGCAGTTGCATGGGGACGCTCTCAACTCTCGCAACGAGTCTCTTCACCCGCCCTCAATTTCGCAAACTCCAGAGTGGGCTCGTCCGATGAGAAACGTCATCACTGCTGTGCTTCTGCTTCTGCTCGTCACCGGCTGCGGATCGGATGAGCCAGACGATGCCGTCTCCAGCGATCCGGCTGTCGAACACGATGCAGCCGATTCGACTCCCGGTCTTCCTGATGGTTCCAGTTCCTTCGGGGACGTTTTGTTTGATTCGACAGACCACTCAGTCTCGAGCGTCAACATCGCAGGCGGCGCGGCCGAACGCGACTGGGGTCTGATCAACGATGGCTCACTGGACGGTAAGATTGGAGACCCCATCGCGGTCCCTGGCTGGACCCGTGAGGACGACGAGGAGCCTGAGGACACAGGTCGCCACACAATCTTCGGCATCTCCAACGTCCTGCTGGTCCAGATGGAGGCGTTCATTGCTTCCAGCACGGTCGCCGCGGTCAGCCCCGACGGATCACAACTGATGATGGCGGCTGACGATGGCGTGCCCGAGCTGCATGACCTGAAAACGCTGACATCCCGAACGCTCGAGGGTCATGCCGGTGAAATCCTGGCAACAACATTTTCCAGCGACGGCAGTTTGCTGATCACCGGCGGCGGTGTGACAGACGGCGGCCAGCAGGCCATGGAACTGTTCGTCTGGGACACAGCCACCGGAACGCGCAAGTGGCAGTTCGGCGAGTCCGAGCGATTGCCCGTGCGCGATGCCGCGTTAATTCCGGGGACATCCCGTCTGGGGAGCGTCAATTCCAGTCGCCTGGCAGTCTGGGACCTGGCGACAGGATCGCTCGTGAACAGCGTTGATGACGTCTTCGACTTTTCCGGTGGCAACACACTGGTCGTATCCTCGCAGCACATTGCGGTTCATTCCGGCGACGGCCGAGTCGCGATTTTCGAAGCGGATTCTCTCGACAGAACAGCCAGCCGGAAGCTCGCCTCTGAGGACATCAACGGGCTGGAGTATTCCCCAGATGGGACGATGCTGGCTGTTTTCGCAGAGGACGCCGCAAGTGTCAGTCTCTGGGATGCCACGGGCGAATCCCGGCTGCAGATTCTGACCGGCCACGTCAGCGAATTGAATGACATGGCGTTTTCGCCGGACGGCACGATGCTGGCCGACATCGCCAGCGGCTCTGTGAAGGTCTGGAACATTCAGAACGGTCAGCCTCTTGCCTGGTACTTTACCTGGGGCGATGTGCTTCAGTTTGTGAATGACGGCTCACAACTGATGACGTTCGGTGGCCAGGCTCGTTTCTGGCCATTCAACGAAGTGCTACAGAAGAAGGCCGTGGACCCCGAATCGCCGCCGCTGCTGAACTTTCCGCATGTCGAGCTCGAGTACTCGGGCAACGCCATCAGCCGCGACGGCTCGATCACCGTTGATACGGATCTGACGGATAACGGCGGCGTATCGTCAACCCGCTCGGGAGAAGTGCTGACCGTCCTCGAAAACTCGGAGGAGCTTCAGGCTGTGGCCATCACGCCCGATGCCAGCCTGGTTGCAATGAAGGATCACTACAGCGTAGAACTGGATTCCTCGGATCAGGTCATCGTCTGTGACAGCAGCACCGTAACCGTCAAGTGGAAATCCCGA
>CAYSJO010000582.1:0-4178 GCA_964431285.1 uncultured Planctomycetaceae bacterium | reverse complement strand
CAGCCGGTTGATCCTTCGCCAATCTGTCACAACTCAGCGAGCGGCTAGGTGTGCTTCCACCGACTCCTCGAAGCCAGCCCGCGTCTGGCCTTCGGCGTCAGCCCGAACTGTGCCAGCAGGCTGCGTCCAGTGATGATCAGGATGCCGGTGCAGTCGTTCCCGCCAGTCTATCCGTCTCTCCAGCCATCAATCTCGTGCAGGAAGCCGTCTTCGTCCGGGTCTGCATTTGTCGCGTCATCAGCCGCATGGGTTTTCGTGGCAAATCCGGCCAGTCGCGCGAGCAGTTCAGTTCGCTTGCCGGGCGGTTGTATCGCGTAGTGCTCGGCGATCTGGATGGCCAGCGGTGACGGTGGCCGCGTCCTGGCTCTGCTGAAATCCATCTGAGTTCCGGTTGGGGAATCGGTCGTGATTCGCCGGAACTCGTCCCCGACCCACACGAAGGCGTCGCGAAACCGCTTTCCGGCGTCTGGCTGGAGGTAATCGGGGTCGGTGATCTCGTCGACATCCCCAGCGTAGCCGACGAACCGGGCTTGCTCGCGTTGAAGTGCCTCGATCTTCCGGGCGATGGGCTCGAAATGGTCAGCCATTTCCCGCCATGCCGCCGCCACGGCCTCCTGCTTGCTCGTACCTTCCGTCCTCAGCCGCTGCCGCACGTCTTCGCGGTAAAGTTCGGCTTCGTCCCACAAGCCGGCTCTTCTCAGCAGCTCCATGATGCGATGTTTTTCCACGCGGCCTGGCTGATGCTCCGATCGCGCGCGGCTGTTTCACGAGGTGCTTGCCGATCACTTTCCGACTCTGAAACGAGGGCCGGTGCTGGACCTGAAAGGGCGTGCCGGAAGGCTTTGAACCTCACTGGACCGGTGCAGAGATCAGCTCAGTTCGGGCAGTGAGTGATACTGTTCGTTGAGCAGGTAGCGCGGCCGTCCGTTGAGGTCAGTGACGGTGGAACTGTGCGGATCGATGCCGAGGTTTCGGTACAGAGTGGCGAAGATTTCCTGGAAGTGCACAGGGCGATCGACGGGCTCTTCCGCATTCCGATTCGTCGTGCCGATCACCTGACCGTTGGGCATGCCACCTCCGGCCAGCCATGCGAAGGTGTTGCGCGACCAGTGGTCGCGACCGGCCTTATCGTTGATCCTCGGAGTGCGACCGAATTCGCCCCACACGACTACGGTGACATCGTCGGTCAGGCCATGTCGGTCCAGGTCATCCAGCAGCGCGGCCAGTCCCTGATCGAGCAGCGGAAAGACGCGGCGACCATTGGAGAAGTTGCCGCCGTGCCAGTCGAAGTCCGCGAACGTCGCCGAGACGCAACGGGCTCCGGCCTGAACCAGACGCCGTGCCAGGAGAAACTTCGACATGATCGCCTGGTAGCCCTTGCTGCCATACGACAACGCTTTGGGGTCGTCTTTCCCATAACTGGCGACGATCGCCGGATCCTCTCGCGACAAATCCAGCGCATCGGCTAGGCGGCTGGACGTCAGGACGTTCAGAGCCTGTTCTGTAAACGGGTCGAGCGAGGCCGTATTCCGCTCGCGGTCCAGCGTCCGACGGAACTGGTCGAAGCCCGTCAGCAACGATCGCCGTTGGCCCAGCCGTTCGGTCGTCACCCCGTTGAGCGTCATGCTCTCATGGGAATCGCCTTGAGGCTGGAACGGATCGTGTGCGGCTCCGAGGAATCCCGGTCCCGGGTGGTTGTAGGGATCGTGAGCCATCTTCATGAACAGGTTGATGCCGGCCGGAACTGCCGGGTCCGCTGGCCCCTGAAGCCTGGAAACGACGGCTTCAAAACAGGGCCAGCCGCCCTGAGGCTGACTCGCAAACCGGCGACCGGTCACACACTGAAACGACGAATGCCGTCCGTCGGACCCGACGACTGTCCGGATCGTGACCAGTCGATCCATGCGTTGAGCGATTCGTGGAAAGTGCTCTCCAATATGCACTCCGTGCAGATTGGTCGCGATCGGGTGAAACTCGCCGCGGATGTTGGCGGGAGCGTCCGGCTTCAAATCCACCATGTCCTGATGAGGAGGTCCTCCGGTCAGGTAGATCATGATCACAGACTTGTGCTGCTGTCCGCCGGTGACACCAGCCGCAGCTTCAGCCTGCAGAAGTTGAGACAGTGACAGCCCGCCCATTGCCAGGCCGCCAACCTGGATGAACGAACGTCGTGAAACGCCATCGCACTGCCGAAATGTCGAGCCGTCAGTCATGTTCAACATGAAAAACTCCTGCGCGTGAAACTGAGCGCTATCGTAGCACAATAAAGGCTGGACGACTCAATGCAGGTTCGTAACGCTCGCGGCCCGGCATTCACTCGCCGGTGGTTCCGTCGATGCTGTGCGGTTCAGCCACTTCCGTTGTGACGAAGCTCACGCTCCTGAAACCCAGCTGATATCATCGCCGGCGTAGTCGATTCGATCGTCCAGAGGGCGGACCACCTCGATTCTCTGATCAGGTTGCTCATGACCGGCCAGAACTATCTGACCACAAGCAGTCGCTGCGCTTCATTCGCGGTTCGTGGCATCGTCGGATTGACTGCTGCGGTGGCGCTGATGAGTTCGCCGACAGTGTCAGCCGACGACACGGCTGCTGCGCGTGAGCCTGTGTTTTCCTCGCAGGTGCGTCCCTTCCTCGCAAAGCATTGCAGCAACTGCCACTCGGGCCCGGATGCGGAAGCCGGCATCAGTTTTGACCAGCATCCAATCGACTATTCGGACGAAGCGACTGCCGCCGTCTGGCAGAAAGTGTTGGAGGTTCTGCAGTTCGACGAGATGCCTCCGCCAGACGAAGAACGGCCCGATTCGATCGCCAGGGCCAATGTCATTCTCTGGATTGAGCGGCAGCTGGCTGACGCCGGGCTGGACGAAACCTACCGCACAAAGCTGCTCAATCCGGAATATGGGAACTACGTCAGCCACGAGCTCCTGTTTTCCGGCACAATTCAGACTCCGCCGTTTTCTCCATCGCGGCTGTGGAGATTCAGTCCGCAGATCTTCAAACGGAAAGGGATTCGTGAAGCTCAAAGCCCGTTCAGCTTTGTGACCAGCGAACGCGGCATCCGTGACTACTCGGTCACAAGCGGCGTTGATCAGAGCACGATCGAGATGATCCTGATCAACACCGACCAGTTGCTCGATCATTGGACTCGCGAAGGTAAGTTCAGGCAGTTCGAAGACGGGCAGCCGGCGCTGCCCGACGCCAAAGTGGCCGATTTCGTGCGCGTCGAGTTTCGTGTGGCCATTGGACGATTTCCGTCCGAGCAGGAACTGCAGAAGTATCTGGCCTTCCTGAAGAAGAACATGGCAGACGGAGGCCGAGTGGAAGGCCTTAAGACAACAATCAAAGCGATGTATCTCAGCAGCGAATCCATCTACCGGATGGAGCTTGGCCTTGGACCAGTCGATGAACACGGTCGACGGCATTTATCTCCGGATGAACTGGCTTATGCCGTCTCGTACGCCCTGACCGATATCATTTCTGAGCATCACGCGCGAGTTCGAGAGGCCGTTCGCAATGACAGGCTGAAGTCAGGAAATAACGTCGCTGTCCTGGTCAGGTCGATTCTCGATGAGGGCATGGATCCGGAGAAAACTCCGCGAATCATGCGGTTCTTTGAAGAGTACTTCGGCTACAACCAGGCTGACAAAGTCTTCAAGGATATGTCGCGAGTCCGCGAGGCGGATATTAAGCAATGGAATACCAACCGCCTCATGTACGAAGCCGAGCAGCTCGTACAGTATTTCATTGATCGCGACAAAGACGTTATTAGAGAACTGCTGACCAGCAACCGTTTCTATGTAGCTCATCCCGGTGATAACAACATTGCCAGACACTACTACGACGAAGTGACCCGTGGAGATTACGTCGAGCTGAAAGTCAATCAGAAGCTTGAACAGTTCGAACGGCAGAAACGCGACCCGGAACGCAAACAGGAAAAGGAAGAGTTGAACCGAATCCGCCGACAGGCCGAGCAGCGTGCGAAGGTCGTGAAGATGGCGCTCGAGGATAAGCTCACGCCTTTTCCCGGCTGGCCGTACGAGCGGGTCAACGGGACGTTTGTCCGAGGTCAGTCAGACTTGATCTACATTGCGGTCTACAATCTGCCGCCGACCTACAGAGAACAGCGGCAGGCGTGGAGCTGGCCGCTGGAGCAGCCGTTTAAACTGCCTGCAGAC
>CAYSJO010000581.1:0-2081 GCA_964431285.1 uncultured Planctomycetaceae bacterium | reverse complement strand
ATGCGATGTCAGAACAGCACCATCATTCCCCGAACCGTCGCGGTATGCTCTCCTTCCTCTTCTTGAGGTGATTCGTACCTCGTTCGACTCAGGCCGGCTCCGCCCGGCCGACTGCAAACAGACCGCTTTCACCAACACATTTCGGCGACGAACCTCTTTTACAAATCTCATGGCCAGGATACGCACTCGGAAGACGAGCGGATTTCGGACAATGAAATCCACCATTGCGAGGTCGGTCTTATGTCATACGGTGGCCTGCACCACCTGACGATCAGCGGCAATCACATTGACCACAACGGAACCGGAATGCTCCACGGAGGAGGCTGCGCCGAAGACATCATCTCCGGCGTGATCACGAAGAACGTGTTCCAACAGAACGAAGTGGCTCTGTACATCACGAAGGCCGGCGCGAAAAGCGTGAATGTCAGCCACAACACTTACACCAACAACGGCACAGCCATCACGCTCGACGCCAGCGGCGCGACGCTTCAAAACGAGACCATCAATGGAGGCCGAATCGGAATCGGCCTCACCGATTCGGGCGGTGGCAGCCTGGTGAAGTGTCGAATCGGAGTGGAAGAACCAAACACCTAGGCAAACATCCTGGCGGAGACGGAAAAGGGCCGCCTGATTCTCCGGGCCTGTGCCCTTGGCGGCCCGAAGAAGATCGTTGGAAATCAGAAGGCAGTGGAAATCAAGCCGGAATAAGAAGCACGCGTTAGGGGTTTCGCAAACTTGCCGCGAGCCGATGGTCAGAAGTGTGACAGGGTCGACGCCACTCAGTAGTACATCCACCGGGCATCCGACTGTGTGGAGATGCCGAGACTGTCGATCAGCGGCTTGCCGGCTTCCAGATTCAACGCGCCAGAACCGGGATCGGGTCTTTCAAATCTCATTTTTCGCCGTGTACGGTATCCTCGACGTCAAAGCAACGGCCCGAATTTCCGGACCTGCTCTGCGCTTGCCCCGGCCACTCGCCAGTGAAAACTTCTCGCGCGGGTCCGGTCATGAAGATTTCATTGGAGTCTTCCTGCCAATCGATTTCCAGGTCTCCACCGCGCAGGTGTACGGTGACATGGCGTCCGTGCTTCCGGGCCAGCACACCTGCAACGACGGCACCACAGGCTCCGGTACCGCAGGCCCAGGTTTCGCCCGATCCCCGTTCCCACACGCGCATCACGGTTTCGGTCGGTGACAGCACCTGAATGAATTCGGCATTCACACGATTGGGGAACGCGGCGTGTGTCTCGATCTGAGGGCCGATTCCCAGGACCAGTTCGTCGGTCGGTTCGTCGACAAACGTGACGCAGTGTGGATTGCCGGTCGAGACGCAGGTCACATCGAAGGCCTGATCCGCGACTTCCAGCCGCGCATTGATTGGCGGGTCGCCTGGCAGAGTTGTTGGAATCTCGGTGCTGGTCAGGATTGGCTCCGACATGTTGACCCGCACGCGATTAACCGCGCCGTTCGAGCTGAAGCACTGCAGCGTCAGCACACCATGATCGGTTTCGATCGCCAGTTCATCATTGCTGGCCAGATTTCGATCGCGGACAAATTTCGCGACACAGC
Organism: uncultured Planctomycetaceae bacterium; assembly: GCA_964431285.1. Taxonomy (GTDB): domain Bacteria; phylum Planctomycetota; class Planctomycetia; order Planctomycetales; family Planctomycetaceae; genus CAUZFZ01. The sequence goes on along the minus strand of CAYSJO010000581.1, from coordinate 512 downwards.
GAATCGCGTTCCCGCACATTTCTGCCCGCGAGCCGTCCGCATTGTGCATGATCATGCGAGCGTCGGCCTGTTCGGATGGCGTGATCAGAACAAGGCCGTCGCCGCCGATGCCAAAGTGCCGATCCGACATCGCCCGAGCCAGCGAGGGAATGTCGTCGATTCCGGCCAATTCGAATCCATTCAGGTAGATATAGTCGTTGCCGGCGCCTTCCATCTTCGTGAACTGCATCAGGGAGTTCCTCAGAGCATTTTCGGGGGTCACATGGATTCACGCTCCCGGTGAGCGTCAGATTGTGCCGCGATGTCATGTAAAACACGACTCAACCGAGGCAGTGGCGAAGCCACAGGCGCTGTATGTCGAGCCGTGCCCAATCAATGCGACAGACGCCATTTCAGCCACGAGTAAATGCTGGCACCGATCTGCTGATATCCAACCGCATTGGGATGCACGCCGTTATTGACCGGATATCCGTCGACCGGGTTCAGGTTCAATTGCGTCGGTACCACGAAGA
>CAYSJO010000580.1:0-2383 GCA_964431285.1 uncultured Planctomycetaceae bacterium | reverse complement strand
CTGGTGGTGCGACATGCGGACCGAATTCACCATGAGATTCGTCACTTGCTGTACGCTCAACGACGATTGCTGGAGGGCGGCGGACTGGGCGACGTTGTGCCGCCGAACCAGTCGCAGATCGAAACCCGGTTCTATCGCGTGCCGACTGAGTCCGTGGAGGATTTGCTGGTCACGATCCCCGATCTGGTGGCTCCGGAGACCTGGATGGGTGAGAACCACTTCGACCCCGGCACGATTCGTACCGTCGACGTGGGTAGCCGCGTCGTTGAGTCGCCACCTGGTGCTAACACCAGTGATGACGAAGAATCGGACAGGAAGCCGAGTAGCCAGGTGGCCAACGGACAGCAGCGGACGCTCGTCAAAGAGACAATTCTGATCATTCGCAACAGCCGGGCCGTGCATAGCCAGGTCGACGATCTCATGCACAACCTCGGATTGAAGACTCGTGGCGTGTTGCCAACCAAAGCTCCACAGGCAGGCGGCGGTTTTTTCTAAGCGTGGAGCTGGTTATGCCGGGCGCGACTATTGTCGTTTCATCATCGCGCTGCGAATGACTTTGCGGTCGTCGTCTTTCTTCAGCTTCTCGCGCTTGTCGTGCAACTTGCGGCCCTTCGCCAGCGCGACTCGCACTTTCACTTTTCCCTTCGAGAAGTACACGTCCAGCGGCACCAGTGTGAATCCCTGCTGCTCGGCCGATTCGGCGAACTTACTGAGTTCGCGGCGATGCAGCAGCAATTTGCGAGGCCGTTTAGCCTCGTGATTCATCAGGTTGGCCTGCGGATACTCGCCAATATCTGAGCCGATTAGCCACAGTTCGCCGTCGCGCATGCGCGCATAAGCTTCGTCGATCGACATTTTTCCGTTGCGGATGCTTTTCACTTCGCTGCCGAGCAGCGCAACCCCACATTCGATCTCGTCGATCACGTCGTATTCGCGCCGCGCCTTGCGGTTCCGGCAGACGTGCTTCGAGTTGGGGTCCGCAGGTTCCTGCTTCTTTTTCTTCTTGCCAGCCATGGTGCAATCAACGTTCAGCCGCGGAGCGGCGCATTCAGTTCTGAGGATCGGGAGATTCCGGTCAGCGGACCGGGCTCCAGATCGGATCGATCATTTGGTCGTTTAGCCGCGTCCACGCTGTCGATAACTCCTGAACGCGTTCAGGTTCATCCGCAGACAGATCATTCGATTCGCTCAGGTCGTCGACTAGATTGTACAGCTCCCACGGAGCATCCTGCCGCCTTCCACGCTGTGGATTCCGAAGTAACTTCCAGTCACCGACGCGGATCGCCGTTTTCTGGTTCAGTCGCCAGAACAACTCTCTGTGCGGTGGTCTTTTCTGGCCGCCGGTCAGGAACGGAATCAGGTTGACGCCGTCGATGGGCCGGCTTTCTGGAATCGGCTTCTTCACCAGGGCCGCCGCTGTCCCATAGACGTCCAGCGAGATGACGGGTTTGTCATATTCCGCGCCGGCTGGCACATGTCCTGTCCATTGCAGCATGAACGGAACACGGATCCCGCCTTCGTAAACCTGCCCCTTGCCACCTCGCAACGGGGCGTTGCTGGACGTTAACTCGCGCGTCGGACCGCCATTGTCGCTGATGAAGAAAATGAGCGTCTCGTTCATCAGCTCCTGGGCCTGAAGCGTCTTCAGTACGGTCCCCACACTGTCATCCAGATTCACCAGCATCGCAGCAAAGATACGACGATGAATGTCCTCGATGTGCTCAAACCGCTGCATATAGGCGTCCGCTCCCTGCAGTGGACTGTGAACGGCGTTGTAGGCCAGATACAGGAAGAAAGGTCGTTCGCTGTTTCGCTGAATGAAGTCGACAGCCTCGCGCGTCAGGGCGTCCGTCAGGTATTCGGTTTCGACGACTGGTTGGCCAGCACGCAGTATTGGATTGTCGGCGTCGTAAGCGGGTTCGTCGTAACCCAGATGAGTGGACAGCACGAGCTTGCCGTCCCGACTGATCCAGCGTCCTTTTCCGCCTCCCGGCAAAGTGCGCCGTCTCAGCATGGTGGTCACACCAGCATACGGCGGCGGCACGAAGAAATGTCCTTCATGCATGAACCCGAAGAATTCGTCAAACCCGCGACGGTGAGGATGAAATCTTGGATGACCGCCCAGATGCCACTTTCCGATCAGACCCGTTGCGTAACCGGCGTCATGCAGGTGCTGAGCCAGTGTGACTTCACTCCGTGGCAGGCCAGCCTGTGGGTCTTCGTTGTGATGCCCAATCGGATTGAATTCGTATCCAAATCGTGTCTGGTAGCGACCGGTTATGATCCCGGCGCGAGACGCACTGCAGTAAGGAGCCGTGACGTACCCACTCGTGAATCGGACGCCATTCTTCGCGATTGAATCGATGTGAGGCGTGGGGATTTC
>CAYSJO010000579.1:0-3747 GCA_964431285.1 uncultured Planctomycetaceae bacterium | reverse complement strand
AACTTTCGCATCGGTCCACCCAGGGACCTGTTCACTGCGATCGATCTTCAGCAAAGCCTTTGCGAGAGTCACTTTCCAGGCCGCGATCTTCAGTCGCCCCTTCTATCCACGAGCAACCGCTTCGACCTGTTACAGCTCCTCTTCCGTGAGCGTGATGATGTACTTGACCGCCATGTGATCATCCTTGATCAGGTACGGGACCACAGCCTACAGAAAATTGTGACATGACGGACCACTCGTGACTGATGACGACCGTCGCTTCGTTGAAGGCGATGGACGTGTGCCGCAGCTCTTCTTCGCACGGCGGAATGTCGAGGATGAAGGTCTGGTAGCCGACGCTGATATAGCCTCGCAGTTCCTGAGCAACTCGCTCGTAGCTGCCGACCAGATACGGGCAGAACGTGCGGTAGTTCTCGAACGGGCCGAGCCAGTACGGGTCGTCTCGGTCGGCGTCTTCCCTCGCCATGTCCGACAGTTGCCGATGCCACTGAGAGTCCGAGGTCTTCATCGCCAGTTGATGTGCGATTTGTCCCTTGCGATCCGCCGGGAAGCGTTCGTGAGCGACCTGCCACGCCTCCTCGCTCGTTTCCCGTGCAATGATTCCGACACGCACCCCGGACGGATGCTCGCCCGTTTCCTGCTGGACAGTCGCTTCGTCGCCGATCCGTTGCGGGTACTTGATCGGCGTGGCGCCGATGTCGCGCGCGGCCTGCAGCCCCGCCTCCGACGAACCCGAGATCAGGATGCCCGGAAACAGGTGTTCGGGCAGAGCGGGCGTCATTTTCAGATTCTCGACCTTGTAATACTTGCCGTCGAAGCTGACTCCCTGCGGGCTTTCCAGCAGTCGGCTCATGATCTGCGTGTGTTCCGTCAACCGCACGTAGCGTTCGTCGTGTGGAGTCGAATCGTTGAGTGCCAGCAGATCATTGCGGAATCCGCCAGCGACCATGTTCACAAAGAAACGCCGGTTCTGCAGAAATCCATACGACGCGATCATCTTGGCCGCCGTGTATGGATGCATGTACGCGGGCTGGATGGCGACCAGCGGACAGAGCGTCGTTGTGTTCTGCAGAATGATGTTGGACACCAGCCACGGATCGCAGATGCCGTTGTCGGCATAGACGAGGATCCCTTCGCAGTCGTATCGCTCGCTCCAGCGGGCGACGTCCGCAACCTGCTGAGCGTAATTGCCCGAGTCCCAGTCCTTTGACTGCGGCGTCGTAGCGAAGATATCGATCTCTGTCGGTAGTGATTGCTGGCTCATGACCGTCGTGTCTCGCCCTGGCAGGAATTGGGGTAGCGGCTGACGGCCGGTGTCTGGCGCCCAATACGCAGAGTTCGGTCGCAGGATCACTCAACTGGAAAGATGTGGCGTGATTGACCGCGGGCAAAAAACTGCCCTGGGGAAACAGCGGGAACTGTCCCCGTCGAACGGGTCAGTCCGCTTATTCCGATCAGTCAGACGACGACGTGACCTGACAACCCGAGTCGATTCATCCAAACCGTTTGACTGGCACGCACGACCAATCTCAGCGACTCTGAGCCCTCTGCCTGCACTGCCCGTGTGTCGGTGAGGGAATCGAGAACGCCATCTGACGACGAGAACGAACATGACTGAAGCCACCGCCGAAAAGCTGTCCGCCGTGCTGGCGGGCGACTTGGCTCATCTGCTGGACTCTTCGATGAAGAAGATCCGCAACTGCCTCGCTCAGATTGACGACGAGCAGGTCTGGTGGCGTCCACAGACATCGATGAACAGCATCGGCAATCTGATGCTGCACCTGGCGGGGAACCTGCGGCAGTGGGGCATCGTCAGCGTGCTTGAACTGGATGACGAGCGTGAGCGTCAATCCGAATTCACCGCGCGCACAGGCCTGACTCGTGACGAGCTGCTGTCGGCTTTGGCCGGGACCGTGACCGAGGCCCAAGGCGTCATACGCGACCTGTCTCCGGACGACTTTCTGGAGAAACGCACCATTCAGGGATTCGACGTCACAGTCCTTGAGGCGTTCGGTCACACGGTGACACATTTCACCGGGCATGCTCACCAGATCATCATGCTCACGCGGCTGATTCTGGGTGACGACTACCACTATGACTGGGACCCCGGTCAACCCCGCACCAGTGTGCCTGCCTGAACGGTCGGACGAGCAATGGCAGATTGCGGACGATTGCATCAGATTCTATTGATTCGTTCGAAAGAGACGTGCATCCTTTCTCATTGCAAAACTCGCTGAGACGAGTTTCCCAGTTACCTGCAGAAAATCAGGAGAGGGCTCATGTTGACGATCTTTGGACGCGGACAGAAATACTGTGACGGAATCGATCGACGCAGTTTTCTGCAGATTGGCGCTCTGGGAATGGGCGGCCTGACACTGGGAGGTCTCCTGCGGGCGGAAGCGAAAGCGGGCGTTGGATCATCCAATAAGGCGATCATCAATATTCACCTAAGTGGTGGGCCATCACACCAAGATATGTTTGACCTGAAGCCCAAAGCACCGGCCGAATTCCGCGGTGAATTCATGCCGATCGAGACCAACGTCCCAGGCGTTGACATCTGCGAGCTGTATCCAAAGCTGGCAACAATGGCCGACCGGTACTCAGTTATCCGCGCTCTGGTGGGATCGAACGCCGGTCACAGTAATTTCCAGACACACACCGGATTCAATCAGCGGGATCTGGCCGCCATCGGCGGACGGCCGTCGATCGGCGCCGTCGTTTCTCGTCTGCAGGGGTCTGCCGGCAACGGAGCCCCACCGTTTGCGTCCTACAGCGGTGGATCTCACGGATACCTCGGGCCGACCTATCAGCCATTTGTTCCGGGTCGCAGCAACAGTCTGCGTCTGGACCGCAGCCTGACGGTCGATCGTCTGTCGAGTCGCTCCGGACTGTTGTCGTCACTCGATCGCATTCGTCGCGACATCGACGCGTCCGGCGAGATGACTGCGATGGACGACTTTACGCGGACTGCGGTCGATGTGGTGACTTCGGGTCGGCTTGCCGATGCGATGGATCTGAAAAAGGAAGATCCCCGCGTTGTTGCTCGTTACTCGAAGACGAGTCAGAACTTGTTGATTGCCCGTCGATTGATTCAAACGGGCGTCCGCGTGATCACGATGAACAGCCCGTGGGGTGGCTGGGACACTCATCGCGACAACTTCAAGAACTTTCGCAATCGCAACCTGCCGCAAATGGACACCGGCCTGAGTGCGTTGCTGGACGACCTGGTCGCTCACGACATGCTCGACGATGTGTCGGTCGTTGTGTGGGGCGAATTCGGCCGCACGCCGCGAGTCAACAAAAGTGCGGGGCGAGACCACTGGCCGCGAGTCGCCATGGCGTGGATGGCCGGTGGCGGAATGCGGAACGGTCAGGCCATTGGTTCAACAACGCGCAATGCCGAGGCCGCCAACTCGCGTCCCGTGCATTTCCAGGAAGTCCTCGCAACCCTGTACCACAACATGGGGATCGATCCGAAGACGACTCAACTGATTGATCCCGCGGGTCGTCCGCAATATCTGCTGGAACATCGCGAGCCGATTCGCGAACTGATTTAAGTATTGCCTGTAGTTTTCAGACGGCCGTTAACCGCCGAGGAACTGAGAAGTTCTTCGGCGTTTTTTCTTCGCCACCGCCGAGCAAATCTGTGGATTTGAGCGTGCAAACTGGTGTGCTCGACTTCAGAGTATGAGCGTCATTATCGGACAATTCAGATGAGGAAAAGAAAAGACTTCACGTTGATAGAAT
>CAYSJO010000578.1:0-5284 GCA_964431285.1 uncultured Planctomycetaceae bacterium | reverse complement strand
AAATCACTCGCATCGGACAGCACCGCGTCGAGCACACTATGGTCGCCAGCCTGCGCCTTGTTTTTAAACATCTGGTCGAATGCCAGCGCGGGATAGACCTCGAGCGGCGTCGGCGTGGTCGGGCTGCTCCACGAGATGTGCGAGCTGTAGAGCATCGAGTAGTTCTTATGCACCGACGGGTTGGCCTTCTCGCAGCCCAGAACCAAACTCGGCAGCTTTGTCTGGCGACCGATTCGCTGGGCAATGACCTGATCGACACTGGTGCCGGACTGGATCGTTCCACCAGCCGACAGCGGGGCACCGGACAGCAGATTGCCGGTCTGCGAACTGTGGATGTTCCCTTTCAGTGCTTCGGCGTTGTACAGACCGCGAATGAATGTCAGGCGGTCACGGAAGTCATTGAGCGGATGCAGAACCTTGCCGAGTTCCATCGACTCGCCTTCGCCCTTCGCCCACCACTCATTCCGGTGGTACCCGCAACCGGAAAACAGAATAGCGATCCGTGTGGGGGCCAGACTCGCGGGCTGCTTAAGTTTAGTCTCGTCACCCCAGACGCTGAGTGACTCCATCCACGGCAGAGCCATGCTGACTCCAAGACCACGCAACATTGTTCGGCGGGACAGGTAGTGAGTTGTCATGTAAACGCTCCCGTTGAGAAGTGGTGTTCTCACAATGAAACTGAATCACGCAGCGCAGGGCTGGTGCCGAACTCATTCGTCGGTGAACTCCCGACCTCGAATCCGTCGAAACTGCTCGCTTGTGACGATCGTCTCCACAGCCACGCTGAATCGATATCCGCCAGCGTCCAGTCTACGTTGCATTTCTGCCAGCAACAGCTCATCGGACAATTGAACCTCACGTCCAAGAGCGAATCCCAACAGCTTGCGACAGAATTGTCGCACGATGTCGTTTCGACGTTCGGTCAGCAGGTAGTCACGTAAACCATCGATGCCCTCGACTGTGCGGCCATCGCCCAGTTTCGTTTTTGTGTTTTCGGCAGTTGCGCGAATGCGACCGATGGCATCGTACTGTTCGAGCGCGAATCCGTACGGATCAATTCGCGCGTGGCACCTGGCGCACTCGGGAACGGAACTGTGTTTCTCGATGAGCTGTCGTGCCGTCAGGCCGGACGGTACAGCTTCTGGTAACTGCGGCACGTTCGCCGGTGGCCGAGGCAGTCGCTCACCCAACAGTGTTTCGAAAACCCAGTTGCCGCGCAAAATCGGACTCGTGCGCGATGCTCCCGACTGGCTGGCCAGCAGAGTTGCCATGCCGAGAATGCCGCCTCGACCTTTGGATTGGATTTCATCGACGCGACGCCAGTCTGCTCCCGAAACTCCGTCAATACCATAGTGCTTTGCCAGCGACTCATTCAGGAACGTGTGATCCGCGTTGAGCAGTCCAAGAATCGATCCGTCGCGACGAAACATGTCTTCAAAGAACAGAACGGTCTCTTCGTACATATCGCCGCGGAGCGATGCGAACTCCGGGTAGAGCTTCTCGTTCTTATCGTCGTTCTGATCAAAGTTACGGAGATGCAGCCACTGACAGGCGAATTGGATCGCCAGCCGACGTGTACGGCCATCCTTGAGCATGCGGCGAGTCTGCTGAACCAGCACGTCGTCCGTGATCAGCTTTCCCGAATCAGCAGCCTCTCTCAATTGAGAATCCGGCGTAGAAGACAACAGAAAATAGCTCAACCGGTTTCCAAGTTCAGAACTCGAAACAGGAACGGCAGTTTTTCCAGGACCAGGAGTTTCCCGACGGTAAAGGAACGCTGGTGACGCCAGGACTCGCGCGAGTGTCAAGCGAATAGAATCCTCATGAGGAATGTCTGACTCGTGAAGCTGAGCATAAAGACCTTGTAAGCCGGCCTGCTCGGAATTGGTTAGCGGCCGCCGCCAGGCTCGATCGGCGAATTCCAATACCGCGTCGAGATGTGCCGGTTCAGTCTTGATGAGCCGTTGCCGAAACACGTCGGCGCGATCGTTGATCGGTTTGCGCATTGGACCGAATGCCTTGACCAGGTCGGGACGGTCCTGCGTGGCGAATTCGTAAATCTGCTCGAACGCGACCGTCAGCGCGATCGGTTCCTGAGTGACATAGAACAGCTCGTCCCATAACCGGTCGAGTTCCGCGGCCTGAGTGTCATCCAGCATCAGCCGCTTCAAGTGCTCGTCGTCACGGAAAAACAGCGTCATCGTGACCACTTCATCGACCGGCACGATCCGGGCATAGCACAACGCGGCGGGAAACAGATTCCGGAATTCGGCCATAGCTGCCTCCAGACGCCGGTGTGCTTCCCCACCCTGTCTGACGAGAAGCGGCAACGACGCGGAGACCGCGAGCGACTCCGGTTTTCCGGTCAACACCTGAAGCTGCGCGGAGCCTGCATCGGCGGTTGCAGCATGCAATTCGCCGGAAACAACAAACTCTGATCCCGCGACCAGAGCAGCCGGGAGCCGCAATTCCAGAACGTGTGGCGCCTGCATGCACAGACTGGCCTGTCCAATTGGCGAGCCATTCGGGTGCTTGCCGAACCGCGCCGGGTCAATTCCGAATCTGGACCTGGATTTGGAGACTGAATCTCCGCGCAGAGTCAGCCACCGCAAGGGACCTTTCCAGTCGGTCAACTGGTCTCGCAGCTTGCGGTCCGGCTCTTTGAGTGACTCCACATCTGTAGTTGTCAGGACCGTTTGCACGGTAGTCGCGAGGCGAGTGATCGCCTCCGTTGAGTTGGAATCAACGACAGTCGCCCGCCATTGAGCCAGTGCTGAACCCGGTAGCACGACGGACTTCGACTGCGGCTTGTTGCCAGTCGCACAGAAGTACCAGGTTTCCTCGTTACCGTACGCATCGGGGAGTGGATTGGATTCCAGAATTCTGTCGACCACGTCGGTCGCCAAGTCCCACGTCCGCGCCTTGCCGCCAACTTCGGTCAACTTCAGCTCGACATGAGTTGTGTCGCAGACATGACTCTTGTCACGAGGATTCACGACCAGCGAAACGATATCACCGATGCGGACGTTGAATTCACCTTTCGGCTCAAACCGCTCTTCACGGCCGTTGTCAAAGACTCCGTTTGCCAGTGCTGCGGTTCCCGATTCCGACGTCAATTCGACACGCCACGCGGCTCCATTACCGCACTTGTTGTCAGCGTCGGCAACAAGCCCCTGAATCTGCACGTTGCCATTCAGCGGGCTCCGCCAGGCAACGACTGACTCTTGAGTCGGTGATGGATGGACCACCACACTTCGAGCCGGCACGGTCAACGTTAGAAAACTGATGTCTTCTTTCGACCGGTTCGTCAACATATTAGGTGTCTGTGACGTGCCCCAGCCGTTCACGTCCGCGTAGCCCTGCGCCCGAGTCATCTTTGTGGTGAAGTGCCCGCGAATTTCACGTTTCTGGCGATGCCCAAGTCCGACAAGTTTGCTCCAGTTCTTAAGCAGTTGCGAATTAAGTCCTCTCGATTCTGCCACCTCTTCAAGCGAAGTATCCGGCGATCGCAGTTTCGCGACCGCGTTCAGGTATCTGGCAGTCCGCCGCGTTTCTGCAGCAACTGTCTGTTCGACTCGACCAACCAGTCCGTGTAGATCGCGGAGAAGAACTGGCGGGTGCGCGAGTCCGTCGGCATCCGGTTTGAATTCGAACCGCGGTCGATCCCACACAACAAAGTCGTGATCGCGTCCATCGCCGAGGTCGTTGGCGGTGAGGTAGATAACAACATCGGACTGACCCGACGCCGCCGGGAGGGCAAGGCGCAAGTCCTGTCGCGAGACGATTGGCGTCACTGCCTCCATCCAGATTTTCTGTTTGCCTCCGTCGGTGAGCTGTCCAACAGAGTTGAATTTCCACAACCGTTTCTGAGCCTGCGCGATCTCGGCGGCAAGACTGGCGGTATCTGCCGCCGTTGCTCCATGCCACTTCTGGCGCAATCCATCGATCAAGAGCGAGCCAGAGCCCTTCGGCTGACTCGACAGCGTTTTCCACAGCGTGTTGAGGTACCTGGTGTTCAAGGATCGATCTCGGCCCACTTCAGCAATCGTTTTGCTGCCGTTCGTGATCGCGTCACGTTCTTCCAGTGTGGCTGCCAGGTACTTTCGCACGGCAAGCACGCCACCCTGGTTGGTGTTGAATTTGATCCCGTGCAGATTGACGGCCGATCCACCACCGTCCTCGGTGAAGTTTCGATAAAACGCCTGAATACGGGCCAGCAGTGCGTCGGTGTTGTCTCGACGTGTGGTATGCGGAGAGAAGCGAATTCCATCGGGAAGCAGCACAGCGTGCGCGGCAACCTCTTTGGCTGCGTCGAGGTACTTTGTCACCAGTGCCGGCGACATCGACTGAGCTGATCCAGCATTGATGAATCCCTCACCCGCGGCGCCATCTACGGGAAACTCACGTGTCGGGTTAAGAGAAGTGATGCCTGTCAGATCGCGCACCGTGTAATCGTATTCCGCATTATTGAGCCGCCGCAGAACAACCGGTCCGGGATCACCGGCTCGTGCTTTTGCTTCGCTCAATAGAAACTCGCGAACCCACTTCTGAAGTTGCACTCGCTCGGCATCGCTCGGCTGCGGCGAATCTTTCGGCGGCATCTGATTGCTGTCGAGCATCCGCCGAATCCTCAGCCAGGTTTTCACGTCTTTGCGGACTTCAGTGAAACTCGTGAACGAGTTCAGGTCGATCTCCGCTTCCGTGCGGTCACCTGAGTGGCACTTGAAACAGAACTTCTGCAGCAGGGGCTGGATGTTTGCTTTGTATCCCGTCCTGAGCTTGCCGCTTGCCGCGTCCTGGGCCTCAGACTGCCCGTAGTGTCCGGACGCGAGTATCGCCAGCAGGAGGAAAGTCACGCCGGTCCGAATCAGATTGCACTGTGCATTCATTGCATACCTTCGGATCGCTCGAAAATCGGGTATTCGTCTCCCGGAATTCGGCAGGTTGAGTCGCTTGTGTCAGGCCGTTCGTCGCGTGGCACGTCGTTAGCTTCTATGGTAGTCGGTCAACTACCGATTTCGAACGGCACACCCAATCCGGCCTGACACGGCGAATCTCCGTGTGGCTGTAACCAGGCATTCAGTTCGCTCCACATCAAGCTGACACGCGGAAAGGAAGTCCAGATGGCGGAGCGACCGCATCTGCCACGAAGCCTGACCGACTGGTTGCGCGTGTTCGGCCCTGGAGCCATCATCGCGTCGCTGACAATTGGCACTGGCGAGCTGATCTTCTCGACGCGCGGTGGAGCACTGTTTGGTTACCACGTTCTGTTTGTCTTCGTGAT
>CAYSJO010000577.1:0-12655 GCA_964431285.1 uncultured Planctomycetaceae bacterium | reverse complement strand
TTCGACCTGTTACAGCTCCTCTTCCGTGAGCGTGATGATGTCTTGACCGCCATGTGATCATCCTTGATCAGGTACGGGACCACAGCCTACAGAAAATTGTGACATGACGGTCCACTAGGTGATACCGGTGCTTGGTGGGTGAGAGGGAAGCCAAAAAGTAATTTTGAGCTGTTGTCAAACTGTCTGAGGTCGATACGTTCGCATGCGGGAATCGGACCGGTCTCCAACTCCCGTGTCTTCGCACTGATGGCCGTTTCTGTTAACAGCGTCACTCAACTAACCTTACAGCTAACTTTCATGCCATTCGGCTTCAGCCGGCTGATCTCAACTTCGCTCCGGGAAGCGTGACGGTCAGCTGTTCTGTCGAGTTCCCGCGACCGCCTCTCCATGCCCGACACTCCCGTCACTATTGAAGCCACGGACCTGACGAAGACGTATCGGGTGTATCGCAAACGCGAAGGGCTGATTGCGTCGGTTCGCGGTCTCTTTAAGCGCGAATACAAGGTTGTCGAAGCGGTCAAGTCCGTCAGCTTTCGCATTGAGCCTGGCGAGATGGTCGCTTTCCTTGGTCCGAACGGAGCGGGAAAAACGACCACGCTCAAACTCTTGGCCGGGCTGATCTACCCCACATCGGGCGATGCAAGTGTGCTGGGCTATACACCCTGGAAGCGAGAGAATGCGTACCGACGTCGCTTCTCGCTCGTGATGGGGCAGAAGAATCAGCTGTGGTGGGATTTGCCCGCGCAGGAATCCTTCCGGCTCCATAAGGAGATTTACCGCATCGATCCGGTTGACTTCGACAATCGGCTTCGTGAGTTGACCGAACTGCTCGAAGTCGTCGATCTGGTCGGGCAACCAGTTCGAGAACTGTCGCTCGGCGAACGCATGCGGATGGAGCTGATCGCCGCGCTGCTGCATCGTCCGGACTTGCTGCTTCTGGATGAACCGACGATCGGCCTGGACGTCGTGTCACAGCGCCGTGTGCAGGAGTTTCTGAAGCGTTACCAGCACGAGCAGGGCATCGCCGTCATCCTGACCAGCCACTACATGAAGGATGTCGAGGCACTGTGCCGGCGAGCCATCATCATCAACGAGGGCGAGTTGAAGCATGATGGACCGCTGGAAGAGATCGTTGACCGTTTCAGCCAGCACAAGATCATCGAACTGCAGTTCTCGGGCACGAGCATCCCTGAAGGGCTCGAAAGCTACGGCCGACTCTTCGACGCGAGTGCGCCTCGTGCGAAACTCGAAGTGGACCGCAGCCGAATTCCGCAGATTCTCTCGTCAGTGCTGTCGCGGTATTCCATCGAGGACGTCAGCGTTCAGGAGCGTCCACTGGAAGAGGTCATTGCCGAGTTGTTCGTGAGTCAGCGGGACGACGACTGATCCTGGAGCCCCGTATGCCTCGTCGTAAGAAGTCAGCATGGGATCGCCTTAACGATCACATTGTTGACTGTGACGCGTGCCCACGACTGATCGAGCACTGTCAACACATTGCCACCACAAAACGCCGAGCCTATCTCGACGACGATTACTGGGGCGGACCGATTCCAAACTTCGGTGATCCACGGGCGAGACTGTTGCTCGTGGGACTGGCCCCGGGCGCTCATGGAGCGAACCGCACGGGCCGCATGTTTACAGGCGACCGCAGCGGCGACTGGCTGTTTCGGGCGTTGCACAAGGCGGGCTTCGCAAATCAACCCGAGGCCACCGGGCGCGATGACGGCCTGAAACTGGTTGACTGCGCCGTGACAAACGCCTGTCACTGCGCTCCACCCGATAACAAACCAACGCGAGACGAAATCGCAAACTGCCGCGACTGGTTTCAGCAGACTGTGGACGTGTTGCCCGTGCGCGTTTTCCTGGGGCTTGGGCAGATCGGATGGCGATCGGTGATTGATCTCGCCCGGGAGAACGAGTGGCACAAGGGCAAACTTCCGAAGTTCAGTCACGGAGCTGAAGTCGAACTGTCTGAGGGCCGCGTCCTGCTGGGCAGCTTTCATCCCAGCCAGCAAAATACTTTCACAGGCCGGCTGACGGAATCGATGTTTGATGCCGTCTTTTCACGAGCCCGACGACTTCTCGAAACCGGATGGGACTGACTATGACCAGCGAGCTGCCAATTCCCACGCACCGCAGCATGGTTGTTCCGCTCACGGCTTCGCCGTTTCGCTCACCCCGGGGTATACGCTGCCGCCGCTCCGCGGCTCAAACTCGGGAATCAAATGATGCCCAGTTACTAAGAGTTGTCAGACACAACCGGCAGACTGAAGATTGCCTCGTTGAAACCTATTGAGTTTTGGCCAATCACACACAGCAGGAACCGACTGATGAATCGCACAGTGACAGGCGTTACCGCAGGTGCTGGTCTGATGGCTCTGGCTTTCGTGATGTCTGGAGCCATTGGTTCCGCACAGCCGTCCTCGACCGGACTGCCCGGAGCTCGACCAGAGATTGACGCATCGACATTCCCGAGTCTGCAGGCGGCGTTTGATGCGATTCCGGAAGGCGGCGGGATTGTGCGGTTGCCGGCGGGCACGTTTGAAATCACCGAACCATTGGTGGTGTCACGCGAAGATGTGCTTGTACAAGGAGCAGGCACGGCCACTCACATCGTCAATCGAAACGAGGACGGTCAGCCGGCTTTAATTTTGCAGCATCCTGACGGAGCGGACGTGAAGGGGGACGAGCGGCTGTGGCGGATCATGCTCAGCAATTTCCGCGTCACGGGGAACAAGAAGAGTGGGCATGGCATCCTGGCGACGCAGATTCAGGAAGTGTTCATTCAGGGTGTCACGGTCAGCGAGAACGGTGGTGACGGGATTCGGCTGGATCACTGCTACGAAGACCCGCGGGTTAACGACTGTCTGATCACTTACAACAAAGACGTCGGACTGAACCTGCTGGGGTGTCACGATATCGTCGTCGCGTCGAATCAGTTCGAGGAAAACAACGATGCACTGCACTGCATCGACGGATTCAATCTGTGCATGACCGGTAACTGTCTCGACGACCATCTGGGACACGGTGTCGTGATCGAGAACACGTACGGTTCAGTCGTGTCGGGCAACATGATCGAAGAGTGCAGCGGTACGGCAATCGTGCTGGACCGGGACTGCTACGGTAACACGCTGAGTGCCAACGTGATTGCTCACAACGGCGCGGGCGTCGATCTGCGGGACGCCCACGGATGTGCGGTGAGCGCCAACACGTTCACGATCATGAAGACGGACGCGTTACGGATCGGTCCGGACAGCGGCCGCATCACCGTTACCGGCAACAATTTTTCCAACAGCAACATCGGCGGCGGCGTGAAACGCGGCACGAAAGATCTGGCGGCCGCCGGGATGAAACTGGACGGTACCAGCGACGTGGCCGTGTCCGGAAACCTGTTCTCAAGTCTGGAACCTAAAGCGGTTGAACTCACCGACGAACCGACGCGGCGTGTTGCGTTTACCGGCAACGTCCTGACCGATGTCGCCAGCGACCACAAGGACGTGCATGATTCAGTCGTCGCCGATGTCCTGGAGTCCGAGTAGCATCACCTCGTCGACCGATCCGAATGGATGGGGGGCAGGGTCAGAGCGAAGCGATGGCCCTGGAGTCCACGGACCAAAACTCCAGGACCACCGCTTCACTCAGACCCTGCCACCCACACGTGCCTGATGATTGCGCCGATACGAATGTCAGGACGCTCAATGCCACGATTTGTCCTGCTCGAACACGATCATCCTGTGCTCCACTGGGATTTCATGCTGGAGCGAGGATGCATCCTGCGTACGTGGCGGTTGGATTGCGTGCCTGGGGAGTCCGATGCGATCAGTGCTGAGCCGTTGCCGTATCATCGGCTGGCTTACCTCGATTATGAGGGACCGGTCAGTGGTGGCCGTGGGACTGTGGAGCGGGTCGACCGGGGTGAATTCGAGCTGATCCGCGAGGACGCTGACTCAATCGAAGTGGTCATCAGCGGTGAGCGGCTGCAGGGTCGCGCTATCGTCGATAGCGAACGGTTTCACTGGGTTCCGGACATTTCCGGGACGGAGTGACCGGCGACGCGCACGGGCTCGAATTCAATGGGACCGGCCAGGCTGGCTCGACCGTGAACATGCAATGACCCGTCCCGCAGTTCGACTCCGTCCAGTTCGGCAGACGGCTTGTCTTCGGTCGCCAGACGGACCAGGGCAACGTCGTATCCTTCTCGCTGTTTCAGTTCCACCTGCCAGCCCGACGCACAGGCCTGTTCCGCGAGGGCCTCAACAATCTGGTCTACTGGAACTGGCACCAGGCCCGCACGGATGGACTCGATCTGCAGAGCGAGCTGGTTGGGTTCGGAGATCCACGGAAACACGCGAAGGCTGACGATTCCGGACCACTGCCCTGGTTCGTCGAACTGGAACCCGACGTGGATCGCATCCGACTCAATCTGCAGGCGGGGCTCGCTGACGCCTGGTGGCAGCCATTCACCAAACTTGCGGTGCAACTCCTCAGCCAGCCATGCGTTGATTTCGTCTTCGGTGAAGTCCTGAGCCCACGTGTCCAAGTTGCGGATGTCGTCGACCAGCTTCATCGTGCGATGGACGAACCGTTTGGCCTCAGCTTGACGCGCGATCGGATCAGCGCGACGTTCCTGCTCAAGCACGACCCGGTAGAAGTCTGGACCCTGGAACAGGGCCCACCAGAGCCCGCCCGCTCCGGCAGCGGCGGCGATCAGCAACGCCGTGACGGTGACTGCCAGCTTCTTCCACGACATGGCGCACTCCTGGTCGGAAGGCCCGAGTTCCGCTCGTTAGTCCTCACGGACTCAAGATCCGCCAGGATGGCTCCACAGAATCCAATGGACCCGGCCCGGAAAAACGGTGCCCCAAATAGCTCGTGTCTCAGTAGTGGAACGTCTTCGGTTGGTGTTTCCAGCGTCTCTTTTGAGACTTTTGCCATGCTAGACCTGAATCCGGAAATGGGTCAATACGCTTTGAAACCGTCTGACGCGTATACGTCCGTGAGAAACTGCCCAGCCTGTTTAATTGTCGTAACCGGATTAATTGGAGTGAATTTCGAGGCCAGTAATTCCGATGGAGCCAGTGTGGCAGACCTGCCAAAAGTCTGACCCTCTCGACTGACGCCTTCCGGTTTCTTCGTGATCAGGAAACACAATGCGGTCATATCTGATTGTTTTCAGACTGATAATGTTGACTGCCGCCGTCAGTGGCTGCACGACGTCGGGCACAACAAATACGGCCCGATCGTCAACGGAGCAACTTCTGATTTCGAATGCCGTCGATCAGTCGCTCGACAAGATCGACTTCAGCCCGTTTGCTGAACGAACGGTCTACGTCGACGACAAGTACGTCGATTGCACAGACAAGAACTACGTCGTCTCGTCGGTGCGGCATCGGATCGCACGTGCGGGTGGTCTGCTCGTAGCGACACCGGACGAGGCTCGAATTCTTGTGGAACTGCGCAATGGAGCTGTCGGGACGGAAACGTCTGAATCGTTCCTGGGCGTGCCGGAGATTGTGTTGCCGGGCATGCTGACTCTGCCCGAAATTCAACTGGCCAATCGCACAGAACAACACGGAATGGCGAAGATCGGGATGGTCGCTATCGATACCCAGACCAGGCAGGCTCTGGGCGACGGGGGCATGACGACAGCGCAATCGGACAGCTCGAACTGGTTCGTCATGGGTCTGGGCCCGATCAAGCGGGGCACGCTGCGAAAGGAACTGTCGCAGTCACTGGCCATGCAACCGTCGCCAGGCGTATCGCCGGTGCCACACCATGTGGCGTTTCGGAATCCCGCGTTTCCAGTCGATGGCGCAAGCGACGTTCGTCTGACATCACAGGAGACGGCGGCGGAACCGCAACTAAACGTGGAACCACGGCGTCTCCCACAGTGATCCCATATCGTTCGGAATGAGCTTCACAGCGCTTCGATGCCTAATCGAGCCGTCGCAAAAGCACAGGCAGCTTCCGACGCTTCC
Source organism: uncultured Planctomycetaceae bacterium (assembly GCA_964431285.1). Lineage (GTDB taxonomy): Bacteria > Planctomycetota > Planctomycetia > Planctomycetales > Planctomycetaceae > CAUZFZ01. The sequence continues at coordinate 6,677 of CAYSJO010000577.1, read as the reverse complement.
GATCCGAACATCTCAGTCAGGTTTGTGCGCGGAATGCCGCTCAGCTTTGCGTGTGCGTCGAGAATGCGATTCGCCAGGAAGCTGCCGGAGCCTGAGACAATGATGGTTTCCGGTGTACGGGAATCAGCCGCCACAACACGATCAACCGCGCCCCCGATCCGCTGACGTTGAACGTCGGCCAGAAACTCCGCGACACCGCGTGCCTGGTCGAGTGGCAGTTCCGTACGGTCCCGACACAACAACCGCGCGAGCCGGTCTTGCGCGGCCTCAATCGTCGCCGGTCGTCTGTTGGCCGTGTCGCAGTTGTCGGGTTCTTCCGCGATGTCTCCCATCAGGAGATACACATCAAGCGTCGTTGCGAACAGTTCCGCGGCGACCTGTGTGTATGTCGCACCGAGTGGCACGGAATACGCAACGGCACACAAGGGGGTCCGTCGACTTCCCGAATAGACCAGTTCACCCGATACCAGACGTTCGGCATCCGTTCGCCCGGCGGGGATCGGGATTCCGTTCTGAAGTGGAATGATGTCCGTTGTTGTCGTGCCGACATCAAGCAACACAGCTCGCCCGTCCGGGACCAGTCTTCCCGCAAATGTCGCGAGCGCGTGCCAGTTGGCTGCTGCCGTCAGCAATGGAAACTCTCTCGCCATCCGTGGCGTGACAAACTCACCGACCGTCTGCCAGACTGCGACGGGACTGTCTTCAGCGGACTGTTCAACGGCATCCAGAATCCGACGGACACCCTCGGCCTTCGTGACAAAGCAGTCGGCCAATTCCGCTGTCATCGTGAGGGCCACGGTGCGACATGGCAGCCAGTCTCCGATGAGACTTTTCAGCTCGTCGACCAGCAGATCGGGAGTTTTCCAGATTGGAAAGGCACGTGAACGGCACAGGCCGTCGCTGTGAGCTGCTTTGAGATTTGCTCCGCCAATATCGAGTCCGATGATGTGGTTCATGGAGAGCGCGAGTTCTGCTGATGGCCGAGTGAGCGGTACATTCGCCGCCGGGTCCGCATTCTTCGTTCAGATTCCTCCCCAGCAGGGAGAGGGAACTCGTCTGACTGGTTCCCTCTCTGTATAGATCCTGTTATTTCATGTCTACCGAGTTCGACTGTCAATTGTCCTCAGTGGCCGGTTCGGACGGGGTGTCGCTGGCGTTAACCGTCCCATTCACTACGCCTGTGGCTCGTGATTTCGTTCCGTTGAAGCGAGGTTGCCATGAGCCATCGCTGATCTGCTCGTACAACCGCATGGCCGCTTCTCGCTGACCGTCGAGCAGCAGCATGTCGGCCCTCTCGATCAGGATGGCGGGATTCGTCTGCTCACAGGCAAACGCTTCCGAAAAGGCCCGGTCGGCATCACCGATGCGGCTGCGATCCCGCAGTGAACGACCAAGGGCCATCCATGCTGATGAAGCATTCGGAGTCGCCGGACATCGGTCGCAATCCGGTAGAACCAGACCCGCAACGACGCTCGCTGCGGATCAAACCGTTCCCGGTATTTCCAGACGCGAAACAAGGCCGCAGAAATGATGTCCTCAAAGTCGGGACCGTTGAGCGTTCCGCCGAACTTCTGTCGGAGCAGTCCGCGCACGGCCGGCCCATCGGCGCGCAATACGGCTTCGAGAACACTCTCGTCGCCGGCACGCAGCCGCCGTCCGAATTCGGGCTGCCCCTCAGAATTCGCCATAATGCTCAGTCCGCGACCTAGCTGAAGATGCCTCAGTCCACGGCCACCGGATCCGTCTCCGACGGAAAAGCTGGCCTCGGCTCACTCCTGACCGGCTTTCAGGAATATATACCAGGGGGGTGTAACAGACTTTTCATCTACTTCCCCGCCTTTGCGGTCTCCTGTTTGATTTGACAGAAGGCCGCAAAGGTCGCGAAGAAACATAGAACTGCCGTCCCGAATGTCACCTGTTGAGCACAGATCATGCACGTCACCCCCACGCGACTCCACAAAGTCACAGTTAGCGCATTCCTCGTGATCGCGGCGAGTTGCCCGCAAGCGAGTGCCGAGAGCCAGCCTGAAACGCCCGTGCCTCGCAAGGTCGTCTTGATTGCCGGCCCCAAGAGCCACGGTCCCATTGGCAACGGGCTGCACGATTATCCGTGGTCCCTGAAGCTCCTCAAGGTGATGCTCGACAACTCGAGTATTCGGGATCACGTGCGAGTTGAGTATCACCTCGATGGGTTCCCCGCCGATCCCAAAACGCTCGACGATGCCGACACCATCATGGTGATTTCCGATGGGCGTGACGGCGACAAGTTTGTCGAGGCTCCGCATTTTCAGAGCGAAGCAAACCTGAAGGCCGTACAGAAGCAGATCGATCGCGGTTGCGGATTCCTGACGTTTCACTTCTCGACATTCGCCCCGGATCAGTACGCCCGGCAAATCTGCGAATGGAGTGGCGGATACTTCGACTGGGAGACCGACGGCGAACGCAAGTGGTACTCAGCGATCAAGACGCAGGACACAAAAGTCCTTCCCGCTACGGACGGCCATCCCGTGCTGAATGGCGTAACACCGTTTCAGATGAGAGAAGAGTTCTACTTCAACATCCGTTTCGCCCCCGAAGGCGGTGAGAAAAAGGGCCTCGCCCCGATCTGGCAGGTCCCGACACTGGAAGGACGAGAGGGAGACGGAAACGTCGTTGCCTGGGCGAAACAACGGGCCGATGGCGGACGTGGTTTCGGCACGACGTGTGGCCACTTCTACGACAACTGGAAGCGCGACAACTTCCGCCGCATGATCGTCAACGCGATCGCCTGGACGTCAGGCATGGACGTTCCGCAGAATGGCGTGCAGACCCGGTATTACTCGCACGCAGAAATCACCGAGGCCCTCAGCGGCGTCTCCGGCACGGACCGCGCCCAGATCGGTGACGGTCCGATTCAAGCCTTGCTGTTCGCCGGCAACGAAGCTCACAAGTGGCACAACTGGGAACGCACGACGCCAGCGATCAAAGCGGCACTGGAGACGGATGCAAGGATTCGCGTCGACGTCACGCTCAACATCGAGGACCTGTCGCGGACGACGCTTGCCGATTACGACCTGATCGTGTGGAACTACGCGAACTGGCACGACCCCACGCCGCTCAGTGAGAAGTCGCAGGTCGCATTTGTCAACTTCCTGCAGAACGGCGGCGGGCTGCTGCTCATCCATTTCGGAGCGAGCGCATTCCATTTCTCGCTGCCACAGGCCGGTGAGTCAGACTGGCCGGAAATGCGAAAGATCTCACGCCGAGTCTGGAACCACTTCGGCAAGGGAGAAGCGAAAAGCGGACACGCCGCCTTTGGCCGCTTCACGGTCAACCTCACCGGGCTCGAACATCCCATCACATCCGGTCTGAGCAGTTTCGAAATTACCGACGAACTCTATTTCCGGCAGGACGGCAGCCAACCGTTCGAACCACTGATCACGGGGTACTCCAGGAAGACAGACCGAGACGAACCCCTCGCCGCCGTCTATCGCTACGGCAAGGGCCGCGTATTCCAGACCCTACTGGGCCATAGTGAAAAGACATACGAGGCCTGCGAAATGCTGCGCCGCGCCGCTGCATGGTCCACAAACCGCCGAGTCCAAATGACCAGGCCATAGCGAGATCTCGCACCGCCTCTGCACTGAACCGATCCAATCGCGATCTGTACGAGTCCGCACATCGTCCACTCATGGACAGACATACTAAAGACAAGATAGTACTGGCAGAATCCTGTGCAGATTGGCAAATTGAGTAACCTTGGTCAGCCTGGACAAGCCTCAGCGGAGCCGAGCGCAGGTGAAAACTCCTGTCACGATTTACGTAGTGCATCACCCCGACTGCGATGAAGCCAAAGAGCTGGCCAGTCGGATTTTTCACTGGTTTCGGCTAAGTGCTCTTTCGGGTGAATCCAGCGGTGGTGCTGCCGGACTTCCAGTCTATTTCCGGCGCCAATTGAGCAGTCAGGGGTTCGTGCCGAAGATCAACTTCAACGCTGCCGAGCTCAACGTTGTCATCCTGCTGGTTGATCACAAAATGGTTGCACAGGCTGAATGGCTGACGGCAGTCGTTGATCTGGCCAGTCAGATTGCCGAGGCCCGAAAAGCCAGCAACGGCGATCGCCATGCCCAACTCCTGCCGGTCGCTCTTCACGAAAACTTTTACCGCACCGGCCCGCTCTACAAGGAATTCAACCCCATTCGTCTTCTGGACCTGGGACCGGCGGAGCAGGAGGCGATCCTGCGACGGTCGACCACAGAAGCAATCGCCCGAGCGCTGCGAACCGATGAGGACGGCAACCCTCAACCACTGAATGTCTTTCTGAGCCATGCGAAACGTGATGGAAAGCAGATCGCGGAATCCCTGAGGGACGGCATTCGCCAGATCAGTCAACTGGTGGCGTGGTACGACGCGAATGACCTTGCTTACGGAGCCAGCTGGAAGTCGCCGATGTAAACGGCCGCCGAAAACGGCACGGCCGCGATGATCGCTACAGTCACGGACGCATACCCCACCCGTCCGTGGTGTCGGCGGGAAGCGAAACTGGCCCGGACTCCCGCGCTGGCGGACCGGAAACGCAGTCGGCGCGTCTGGCAGGTCCAGCCGGTCGTCGCTGTTCACCGTCCGCAATCCGGATGGGCTCGTAGTATCCCAATGCTTGAGAGCGTTCCGCGGGTTGGATGGGATGTTTCTTGTCCTGACGGGCAGATTGAACGAATCGTTGACCGGCTCGTTCTGGAAGTGCTGCTGGCACACGTTCATCGCGAAGTGGCCGACGAACTGGAGTCGCGCGACAGGCCGCACCGAAAGCACCTGGAGACGTGCTATCTGACATGAGTACCGGATACATGGACGCTGTCAGTTGTCCGAGACCAATTGAATCGTCGCGCGTCGAAGATTCGCCGAATCGTGTATCCTGGTTACGGACTGACGACTGCGGAGGAGAAAGAACTGAGTCCGGTCATCAGTGGATTTCACCGTGACACCGAGCTGGTCAGTTATGAGGAAGCCTTGCGATGAGAGAGCGTGCGGGAAAAACGCCCCCACTGATTTCGGTGTCTTCCGGCGGCGACGACAGGGAACTTGCTGAACGCGGACTGGGTATGGAGCACGTCAATGAGTTGATAGTGCGTGTGGCACAGCAGCTTCTGAGCGACGGAAACCGTCTGGCCTTCGGCGGAACTCTGGGTGACTGCAAGCAGAAGCTCACCCAGTATCTGATCGAAACGGCCCAGAACTGGCTGGGCAATGATTGCGCCAGGGACTGTGACGTAACGAATCCGAAAACATGGCCGTTGTTGAACTACTCGGCGTGGCCATTCCACACGTTCATCAGCGAACGGGAGAGAGCCAACCTGACTGGCGTCTGTGGATTCGAGGACATCAACCCGCCCGGAGTCTCGAAACCAGAGTTGGAGCAACGGCTCAAGGACTGGAAAGTGAGTCCGCAGGCCCAGATTTACATTGGCGACAGCCTGTCCAAAATGCGCGAACAGTCGACGCGGGACTCAGATCTGCGCATCACATGGGCCGGCAAGATCAAATGCTCGTCCGGCTGGATCTCCGGTATCCTGGAAGAAGTCGGTTACTCACTGGCACAGGACAAACCCATACTGATCCTCGGCGGCTACGGCGGCTGCGCAGGACTCATCGCGAAGTACCTCATAAGCGAAGATGAACCCTGGCCCGACCCCCTCATACTCAACACTGGCGCCGAGGAGATGCTAAGTGATTCTGCGTGGCAGGCCGTCGAAATCAGGTTCGAGAAAATCCAAACGGACCTCACTCATTATCGCACTCAATTGAATGCAGGTGCTGACGTCAAGGCACTACCGAATGGCGTGTTGATCAAGGCACTCAAGGCCGAAAACGGTCACGAAATCACATCGCTTGTCGCTCAAGCGGCCGCTGCGGTTGCCAGGTAGTCGGGAGACTTCATTACTGAATCCGGGCCATCCCAGACGCCAGCAAACATCAGGTCGTCGCCTGTGGGATTTTGGGGGTTCGTTCATTTCGTAAAATCAGTGTAGGACGCGTGGGCATGTTGAGTTGGACCGAGATCAGTCAACAGTGTGGTGAAGACGCGAAAAAACTGATCGACACATTGAACCTGAGCTGGCTGTTCGACAGCAATGACAAGCCAGAGGACGAGGACAGAACCGTCGCCTGGGAGCTGTATGTCGAACTACAGACGCGGATCACGACCCAACCTCTTCATTTTCTCGACGGTGACGAAGCAACAACTCTCACCAGCGTGTTCAACCTGTTCGCCCCGGCCCGCCAACTGCTGAAGAAACACGGACGGGCTGGACACCGTGCGTCGGCCTTTATCGGAGCCGTTCTCAACAAAGTCATCCGTCCGTTCACTGCCAACTGGCACCGACGAAAACTTGCCGGTGACCTGGCTCGTGATGATGTGACACGCAAATTTCGCACTGAATTGAAAGAGCTTCGTCCGCGGCTTGTGGAGGTCGGCTGTTGCATGCAATCGCGTGTGGCAGTTTTCCCGTCAGCAATGCGACCGATGATCCCCATGCGGCGCCGGATTCATCACGCCCGATTCCTTTTGATCGTCTCCTCGGTTTTCCGCAGACCGCGGAATGGAAAACACAGGCTGACGCCATCCGTGCCGCAGAGAAGAAGGAGATTGCCGACCGCCGCGAAACCATCTGGAAACCGGCAGTTGAGGATGGATGCGG
>CAYSJO010000576.1:0-9993 GCA_964431285.1 uncultured Planctomycetaceae bacterium | reverse complement strand
CGACATTGCGTGCGGTCTGGGACACTACGCGATCTGGCTGGCGCAGCAGGGCTGGCTGGTTGACGGCATCGACATTTCGATTGCGGGCCTGCAACTTGATCGGCAGTTGGCGGAAACCGGGAAATGCGAGGTGAACTGGATCGAAGCCGATTTCGATGACTGGGAACCTGCCGCCGACGGCTGTGATCTTGCAATCGTGTTCCGGTTTCTGGATCGCGAGCATGTGCCCCACATTGTCAACACGGCGCTTCGATCTGGCGGGTGGTTGATCTACGAAACATTCTCACGCGCTCAACTGAAGCGTGCTGACACTCACATCAGAAACCCGGCGTTCACGCTGGCTGCCGGAGAATTGCCGAGACTGTTTCCCGACTTCGATGTGGTGGTGCACCGTGAGGATGTGCTCGACGACCGCACTGTTGAACGATTCCTTGCTCGACGACGATGATCCCGGACGCAAGCACTGTCAGGTGATGACACATCCTCTGAAGAATGGAACTGCAATGTCACGTCTTGAATCCCCAACGACCCGAATCGTCTCAGTCGTCGGCTCGTGCCTTGCGGTCATGCTGATGGCCGGTGTCCGCAGCAGTGCCGAGGACAAGCCCGTTTCGATTCTCGCTGCCCGCATCGGCGGACACATTCATCCCTCCATCTGCCGAACGCAGGATGGGACACTGGTCGTCGTTTACAAGGGAGCCAACGTACTGATGTGTTCCCGGTCAACGGACGCTGGTCAGACATGGTCAAATCCCGACCCGATCGCGACCTCAGCGAAACGGCCTGACGTCATCCGAAAAGTCCGGAAGTTTGAAGTCTACCCTGGAACAGCAGACATACTCCCGGAAGATCGAGTGCTGGTCACTTGGAACTACATCGCAGATGACAAGGCCAACGACGGTTACTACGAACGAGCACTTCTCTACAGCATCAGTTCGGATCAAGGCCGTACCTGGACCGATCAGAAACTGATTGGTCCAGTTGATGGGATGCACCTGGGGGCTGTTCGGCACAATGTGCTTCCATGGAGTGATGGTCGCTGGCTGTTGCCGTTGCGCGTTGGTCCACCTCGGCTGTTCGACCCGGCAACCAGTAATTTGGTGGTGTTTCCTTTGGTCGGTCCCGACGGCAGGCAGCATGAGTTTCAGCAGATTTCGAAGACGGGCAAGGGGTCATTACTGGCCATGGGGCCTGTTCTGCTGCACTCTAAGGACAAGAGTCTCAGTTGGTCTTCGATCGATGGATTTCCCGCCATTCCCGATAAACGAGACAACGCAGAAGGCCGGTATCTGACGACGCTTGCCGACGGGCGCGTACTGGTGACCTGGGGTGTGGGCAACGACAACAAGGGGCTGAGATACAACCTGTCGAGTGACGATGGTCAGACCTGGGACGCCACTCGCACTGTGATTCTGCTGCCGGAGATGAGTATCTCCGCCCGGTATTACTCGGCGCGAACCATTCAGCTTGACGACGAGCACGTCGGCACAGTCTTCATGAACCGCGATGGTGTCCACTTCCTGAAAGTCGCCCTGCAGCACGTGAGCAGGTAAGCGTCGTGCAAGTGCAATGACCAGCGCAGGGTCGCGGGGATGACCGCGTATCGCAGGATTTCGCATGTGTCGCAGTCCCTCTGTCCCAGACGTACGCTACTGTTCAGAGGCTTCTATCTTTCTTCACTGACTCACAACGCAACCAGGGACTGGATATGGCGGGTAAAGAACTGACGTTTGCGACGTTCAATCTGTTCAACCTGCAGTTACCCGGCCAGTCGATGTATCGCGGCAAGAAGTACACGCAGGCCGAATACGACGCCAGAATCGAATGGACGGCCGAAATCCTGAAAAAGCTGGATGCCGACGTCATTGGCTTTCAGGAGTTGTGGCATCCTGCACGCTCTCAAAGAAGCGTTTCAGGCGGCCAATCTTTTGTTGGATTACACGTTGGTCGCGAAGCGCTTTCCGGGCCGGATTGGAACGGCACTGGCCGTCCGGGCGCCTCACGCGATTGTCGAAAAAGACGGTGCGCCACAGGCAGACTGGATCGAGAAATTTCCCAGGGAACTGGTTCTGCGGAAACGTGAGCCGGGATCGAATAGCTCTGAACCCGACTACGCAATCTCCGTCGAAGTCGACAATTTCTCGCGAGGATTGTTGAGAGCAGTCATTAAGCCGAAGCACACCAACAAAAGACCGCCGAACATTGTCGTCTACGTGGCGCATTTGAAGTCGAAGTTACCAATCCGTCTGGATAAGGCCGATTCCCGCCACGACTCGATCCGCAAGCACTCGACGGCAATCGGGTCAGCCCTGTCGACGATCAGACGAGCCGCTGAAGCGGCAGCGTTGCGTGTGCTGCTGACGAACGAAACCAAAGGCTCGAAAACTCCCGTCGTCATCATGGGTGACCTGAATGATTCTCAATTAAGCGTGACGACATCCATCGTGTCGGGGGACCCGACGTACCGCCCGTTCTATGCCAGTCGAGGTGGTCGTTCGAGCGACGCCGGGCTCTATGCGGCGGCAACTCTGCAGGAATATCGCAGCCTGCGCGACGTTTACTACACTCATATTCACGCCGGACGCAAAGAGTCGCTCGACCACATCCTGGTCTCCGAACAGTTCTACGATTACTCGACGAACCGTAAATGGAGTTTTAAAGAGATGCGGCTTCTCAACGACTATCTCGACGACGACGACACGAGCACTTCGGATCACGCCGCCGTATCCGCGACGTTCGTCTACGACCCGGCCTGACCGAGGCCGTTGATGCCAATGAGTCACTCCTCGGTTGGTTCGCCGCTCTTGATCCGTGATCCGATCGGGACCAGAAACCAATTGCCCGGGTTCTTAGGCTGAATGTCTATCAGTGGCATGGGGCGTCCTGTAGCCTGGTTGTCGGCCCAGGCGATGGTCAGACTGAATCCTTCACGCACAGGCACCACCATCATGGGTCGCAATCCGCGGACAGCCGATTCAGCCTTCATCCGGCCGAGTGCGATGATTGCGGCCTGTACGACCTCTCCTGCCTCAAATGGATCCTTGATCCGTTCCAGCAAGGTCGTTGTCAGCGCCGGATCTTCCTGGTCTGCGTGTAGTTTGCCCAGCGACCAGACAGCTGCGGATCGGGCGTCGCCAGGCTTGGAGTCCATCATCCCGCTGGGTATCCAGAGACGCAGATGAGCCTCTCCAGGGTGGTACTTCATCTGGCCCAGGGTCTCTATCAAATGCACGAGACCGGCGCCCGACGACAGACGACTGCCCTTCTCTTCCATGATACGTGTGTAGTCACTTTCCACGACCTGGAATATGTCCGGCAGCAGATCCGGAACTTCTACCATGCGCAGAGCCCACGCTGCCGCGGTACACACTTCCGGTCGCGCGTGCTGTTTCACGAGTTGCAACAGGCGGCGGGCGACTGGCTTGTATTGCAATTGCCCCAGAAGTACAGAACTCTGTTCCAGCGCCTTCCAGTCGTCGGTTTGAAGTTGAGACTCTCCGGCGCGCAGGACATCAGCGATGAGCGCATCGTTCTTTGTGAATTGCCATAAAGTTTCGCGGGCCAGTCGGCGCACAGCCGGGTGTGCGTCACCCAGTATCGGCCCAAGCAGACTGACAGTGGCCGGCGTTTGAAGGTGCGCGAGCGCAGTCACAATAAGATCGCGCAGTCTCGCATCACGGCGCTGCAATGTCTTTCCGGCGATGGGGACGAGGAATTGCGGATCCAGTTCGATGAGGCGTTCGATAGCCGTCGCCGCGACGGCCGGTTCCTTGTCGACAGCCAGTTGCAGGAACAGGTCGATCGCTGCCTGTCCGGTGTGATGCCGCAGCAATCGGACGGCAACCATACGCTGTTGCAACGGCACGTCGCCATCTGCCAGCAACGACGCAACGACCGGCTCAAGACCCGATGTCTGAATCATGCCCAGAGATCGAGATGTTTCCAATTGCAGCACGGCATCCGCGGAATTGTCGAGCATGACCGCCAGCAGCTCCTGTGCCTGGATTTCCCGAGTCTGGCCGAGGCATCGCACAGCCAGCAGCAATTCGTAACGACGCATTTCAGACCGCGACCTGATCCGCTGGAGCCAGATATCGCGCATGCCATCGCCGCCCCACTCCGCCAGAGCTGGTTCGACGACACGTGCGTATTGTACTCCCAGATTCAGCCGAGCTTTTAGCTCCGGCGCAGACTCACGCGCGCCAATGGCAATCAACGCCCGAGCCGTGTCCGTCTGTACCAGCGTGCCCGCATTTTTCTGTTGGGCCAGAACGTCCAGCAGAGGTTTTGCGGCCGACGAGCAATCCAACAGACCTTCACGATGCGCGCGAGCGATAGCCAGCGCCGCCTCCCGCTGAAAGTCTGTTTCGACACTGGCGAGTGCCTCCAACCAGAGCGTGAGATACTCAGGCTCAATCTGCGCGGGTCTCGCCTTAATGGGTAAATACGGGTCGGTGTAAAGCAACCTCGGAGTATCACCCTCCGGTGGTGGCCAGTCGAGTTGCTCGTCCGCGATTGAAGTCGCGACGATTGCGAACGACAGTGACAAAGCAGCAGGCAACGACTGAAAGTACGTCATAAGTTGGTCCGGGTCGCAAATCATGCTGCTTATTCATCACGCGGTGGACGACTCATCAGATCATCCGTAGCGGCTTCCGGAGCTTTACCCTGAAACAGCACGGCATGCACCTCGCGAGTGATGGGCATATCAAGTTCATGCTTTTCTGCCAGTGCATGGACACTTCGTGTCGTGTGAACTCCTTCGGCGACGGCATTCATGTGAGCCAGGATCTCATCCAGCGATTGGCCCTGTCCCAGTCGTTCACCGACATGGCGGTTCCGGCTGAATCCGCTGACGCAGGTTGTGATCAGATCGCCGATGCCTGCCAGTCCAAACAGTGTATTCGGGTCGGCTCCGAACGCGGCACCAAAGCGTGACATCTCGACCAGGCCGCGCGTCATCAGCGCCGACTTCGCGTTGTCACCGTAGTTGAGTCCGTCGCAAATGCCGACGGCGATGGCCAGCACATTCTTCAGGGCTCCACCGAGTTCCGTACCAACCACATCTGAGTTCGTGTAGACGCGGAATCGTTCCGTGGTGAACTGCTGCTGAACCTGGCTGGCGATCTCGGGATCTGCGGCGGCCGCAACCATGCTGCAAGGCTGGCGACGAGCGAATTCTTCCGCGTGACTTGGACCTGCCAGCACCGCAACGCGATCATGGCCAAGCACTTCCGAGATGATCTGAGTGGGACGGCAGAACGTGTCGTTTTCGATTCCCTTGATGACACTGACCACGGTCTGTCCGCCGCTCAGGGTTTCGCAGTGCGTCGTCAGAGCGCTGCGCAGGAATGCGGTGGGGATCGCGGTCACCAACATCCCGGCACCGTCGAGGGCCTCGGATAAGTTGGACGTAATACTGACGGAGTCGGGGATACGAATGCCGGATAGCAGGCGCTTGTTCTCTCTCTCTGACTGCATCTGTGCAGCAAACGTCTCGCTGCGTGCCCATATTGAGACGGGTCGTCCGGATTGTTCGGATAGCAGGACGGCACAGGCCGTCCCCATCGCACCGCCGCCCAGGATTGTGATTTTCATCAAAGACATTGCCGATGTGAACGATTGCCAGGTCGTGGACGCTGCTCGTCAACTCGAAACCACTGGTGGTCGGCAAGGCGTCCTGTTTTGCAGTCTGTAACAGTAGAAACGACCCGTACTCATGAATCAGGTCAGTTCAAACTGCTGACAGTTTGCTGGACGGCGAAACGCGACCTACGGTTGTCGGCCTTGCCAGTGTTGCTGGGTGGCCTCCGCATTTGCTGCGGAGAAAGCAGCTTATCGCATCAGTGAAGGAGATCGTAATGCACGCTACCGCCCTGGAACAGCCGGCTGAGCAGGCCGTTGGATTCGAAGATCGTCGCAACCAGTCCGGAGACGCTCGCCCTCAAGGGCTTCCCGAACGACGTCAGTTTCAGGACGCACGATCATATGCCAATCCCGAAGCTGCCGAGCTGGCCGAAGCCATCGACAGCTACAAACTGACGCATCGTCGCCGCTTCATTACCTACGAAGAGCTGTTCGATGTGATTTCGCGACTTGGTTTTCGCAAAGTCGACTGATCGACGCATCGCACGTTTGTGATCACGCGTAACTCGCGAAGAAAACAAAGAAGCCCGACTCTCAATTTGAGTCGGGCTTCACTCATGCGCCATTGCAACCGCACACTCAGTACTGGCGAACGGCCAGTTTTACTGTTGCGACGTCGGTGATTCGACCTGATTAAACACCTGAGCTTTCGCGAGTTCTTTAAGACCCAGCCACGGGTCGTCGATGTCAGCTCCCAGCACTTCGCGATACAGCCATTTCGTCATGGCTGCTGGCGGGATCGGGCCGGACGTGACCAGGAATTCACTGATCTGGCTGCGACGATCTGTGTCGTTGGCGTACGTCTCTGCAACAAATGCCTTCCAGACAGTCAACTCCTCTTTCGACTTAAGCAACTCGGTCACATCCGCAGGTGGCTCCAGTCCTACACCCTTCAGTGCAAGAATCAGTGGGAGCTCGATGACGACAGTCTTCGACATGTCCCTTCGCAGCTTCCTGGCACCTTTCTGCTTTGCCGGGCGCTTTTCGTGACGCTTTGCCAGGCGGGTTCAATGCCCTCATTTACCAGCTGGGCAATGGCTTTGTTGGAGAACAGCACGGTTCTCGCGAGTCGGGCGTTCGTTCAGGTAAACGCCTCATCGAGGTTGCCCATCATCTGGAACAGCAGAACCGGTCGGCCGGATTCGGTGGCCGCCGCGCACGCGGCGTCAAAGTCCGGATGCCATTTCACGTCACCAGGGTGAACCCTGGGATTCTCGACGTCCGCCGCCGAGACCGCATCGCTCGAGAGCAAACATCCGGTAACCAGCAGCATGGCCGCGCTGGCCAATGGGTGTCTTCTTCGCAACACGGTTGGAGTTTGTGATCGCCGCATGGGTGTCTCCATCTTCGGTAAGTGGAAGCCAGTTACACAGAGCTTCGGCACGAAAACGGATTGCAACAAGAGACGATCGAAGCTTTGCAGGACTACTTACAGGACTTTTACAAGGCCGGCACAACTCGCTGACAACTACCTCATTTGGACGCCAGATTGAGGAACTGTTGTACGCGTTTCTCCACGACATCCAGGCTGCGATCCCAGAATTCGCGCGTCCGTAAGTCGAAGCCCAGTGTTGATTGCACTGCGTCCTCGGTATCGCGGCAACCGGTCGCGATCAGGAAGTCTCGGAACTGCTGCGGGAAGTCAGCCGAGTCCTTCGCCAGAGAGTACGCTCCCAAAGAGAGCAGGTATCCAAACGTGTAAGGGAAGTTGTAGAACGGCCAGCCCGAGATATAAAAATGCAGCTTAGAGACCCAGAAACCCGGATACCATCCATCGTCGGATAGCGCCCCCTGATAGGCCTCCTGTTGAGCGGCCACCATCAGTTCGCTGAGCTCTTCGGCCGGCAATTCACCGTCAGATCGCCGCACATGGAAGTTGTGATCGAAGATGAACCGGGCGTGAATATTCATGAGAAACGCCACCGAATCGCTCAGCATCTTGTCGAGCAGGTCGAGTTTCTCATGAGGCGATTCGCTGGCAGCCAGACGGTTTTCGCCCAACACCGCTTCCGCAAAGGTCGACGCGGTTTCCGCCAGATTCATGGGGTAATCCCTGAGCAGCATCGGCTCATCACGTAGCACCCAGGTGTGGTAGGAGTGCCCGATTTCGTGGGCCAGCGTCGACATGCTGTCCACGTTGCCTGTGTACGTCATGAATATCCGCGACGCTTTTCGTGTCGGCAGATCCGTACTGAATCCGCCCTGTCGTTTGCCCGGACGATCCTCGACTTCAATCCAGCGATCGACGATAGCCTTGCTGGCAAACTCGCCAAACTCCGGGCTGAACTGCGAGAGCGCGTCAATGGTCAGGTCGCAGGCCGTGTCATAGGTCAACTCAGACTCTGGACTTCCGCCGCCTGCCGGCAATGGCGCCTGCAGGTCAAACCAGGCCAGTTTCTTCAGTCCCAGCAACTCTGCTTTCTTCTCCAGATAATCGACCAGGCAGGACTTGCGATTGGCGATCGTGGCCCACATCGTGTCAAGCGTCTCGCGCTGCATGTGGTTGAGATTGAGCGGCGCCGCCAGATGGTCGACTCCCAGACGACGGTACCTGGACAGACGGCTGCCACCGATGTGATTCAACGCATCCGCGCAGGTATCCGCGATTGCCGACCAGGCTTTGCTGCTGGCATGGAAGTTGTTTTCCCGTACGGATCGCAACAGCGAATCGAACTGCACCTGTCCCGGCGATTTTTCAACGATTTCACCTCGCTCCATAATCGGGATGCGAACCTCGCTTGAGAGCCGATCGTACAGCCGACCCCAAGCCTGCAGACCATCGACATCCAGGTCAGCCGCGAGCAACTCCTGCTCACGCGGCAACCGCAAGGCTGCATTGCGACGGGAGACTTCCAGGAAGTAACGATTCTGCTCCAGCCGATCATCCGCCGCGACAAACGCGGCGAACGCTTCGTCGTCTGCGGCCTGGAACGAGAATTCCACATTCGTCGCAATCTGCGAACGGAGAGGACTCAGCGCGGACAGTTCTCCTTCGTAACGCTGAAACGTCCGATTCGCCGCATCGGCTGCAGCGTGACAGCCGACGAACGCGTCCACTGCAATGAACTCGGCGTTGGCATGTTCGAAGCGGCTCAGAAACTCAGCCCACTTCACTGGGGTGTCGCCGCCCGCCTGCACGGGCGGAAGGGACTCCGACTCGCTGGCCAGGTCGGCAAGCTGCGTCTTCAGCGCATCAACAACGGCTCGAAATTCGTCGGTTTCCGGATTTGGGTAAAGAGAATCCAGTTCCCATGTCAGCGGATAGCGGTCGGTCATCATAATCCTTCTGGTCGATCTGCGTATGTCCAGTCGACGGGTTGGTATTCGACACCAAGATGCGGTGTCGCGATCCTGGCTCCCTGCCATGCGATGCTGTGCATGGCGCAATCCAGAACACCTGATGTCAGCAGTGTGCGTTCCACGGGATAAGCGGGCTGACCAGTGTGGATCATGTGTTCGATGGCCCGGACCAAGTAAGCAAAGTGGCCGTAGGGTTTGTCTTCTTCCAGTTCGAACCAGACTGCAATCGGTTCCGCACGGCCCTTTAGTTTCGCGGCGAACAGAAACCGTCTGGCGACACCGCTGAGCATCGCAACCGATGCTTTGAGTCCATCGCGATAGTCGATGGCGTAAATCGCGGCCTGTTTTCCAAGGCGTTCAGTCCAGTTTTCGGGCACCTTTGATGGCTGCTTTGCCAGTGCCGCATCGAGTAGCTCGCGTGAGCAGCGGCCGGTGTTAATCGTCTCGATCAGGGCGTCATCTTGCAGGGACTGCACCGAAGCGATCCCCGACTCGCCACCACGTCGACGTTCCACCATGCACTGCAACATTTCCAGCGCATGGAATCCGTATGACTCGAGTCCGCCATAACCCACTGCGACGGCCTCCTCGATTTCACATCCGATTGGCAGACTGACTGCGGGACGCCGCCATGCAACCGGCAGCGACGACCCGGCCATGAAAGGAAACTTCAATTCTTGAGCGGTCTCATGCATGTGCCTCGCATCGGTCCAGTTCCACGCCAGGTGCTTGTCGGAGAAGACAGGAACAACCTGGCCACAGCGTCGAAACGTTTCTGCGATGCCATCAAGAAAGCGACGTCGCGGAAACATCTTCTGATTCGCATCAGCTGAATAGGGATAGTTTCCGTGCTCGCCGATACTCAGCACTCCAGCAACCTGCACTTTGTCGGTTCCCAGTGTGATTGCTTCGTCGATGCTGCTGGCCGTTCGAAATCCATGCTTCTCGGCCAGGCCTCGGCCAAGGTCGTTCTTTCCGACCTGGTCTGTGTACATCGAAACGAGTTCCAGGTTCGGGCCCTCGCCCCCATCCTGTCGGAAGCCCTCC
>CAYSJO010000575.1:0-2437 GCA_964431285.1 uncultured Planctomycetaceae bacterium | reverse complement strand
GTTACGGGACGATTCACTACGCGGCCAACAGTCATCTGTTGGGCGTGAATTCGGGGCTGAGGATCCTGGACATTATCGACGGCACTTCAAACACGATCCTGGGTGGCGAGGTCCCTTCGCAATTCACAGCGTGGGGGCGTCCGCCGAGCGTCCGTGATCCACTGCTGGGGATTAACCGGACTCCCGCCGGTTTCGGATCCCCGTTTCGTCGGAGTGAACACGGGCGAAAGACAGGCGGATGCAACTTCATGCTGGCTGATGGTTCCGTTCACTGGATTTCCGAGGATGCCGATCACGAGGTTATGCGATTGCTGGGACTGCCACAGGATGGCCAGTCAGTACCGGACTTCTGACACGGATGTGCGGCAAACGCATGTGGAGCCAGGGAACGAGAAGTCGACGCCCCACATTTCTGCGCTGTCAGGTCACGTATAGGCCGGCCGACGCCAAGCCCGTGCGGTCCGTTGCCGCAGCCGGATTCTCGCCGGATGGGATTGGCCTGAGCCTTCCGGTTCCGAAAGACTTCGACGCGTTCTGGGCTGAACAGAAAAGTCTGCTGGCGAAGGTGCCGCTTGATCCAATCCTCACGCCGGTCAAGCACGCGGATGTCTCGATCGAGTGCGTCGACGTGCAGGTGCAGTGTCTGGGCGGCGCTCCGGTATCGGGCTATTTCTCGAAGCCGAAGGACGCAAAGGAAAAGAGTCTCCCGGCCGTGCTATGGGTCCACGGCGCTGGCGTTCGCAGTTCGAGTCTGGGCAATGCCGCCAAAGGCGCCGCGGCGGGAATGCTGTCGATGGACATCAATGCTCACGGGATTCCCAACGGAAAACCGGGAGCGTTCTATTCCGAGCTGAGTTCCGGGAAGCTCAGCGGTTATCGACACGCCGGACGAGAGAGTCGCGACACGGTTTACTTTCGCGGAATGTATCTGCGACTTGTGCGGGCCATCGACTTCCTGGCCGCGCAACCTGAATGGGATGGTGAGACACTTGCCGTAATCGGACACAGTCAGGGCGGCGGCCAGTCTCTTGTCGCGGGCGGCATTGACGATCGTGTGACTCTGATTGCTCCCGGAGTGCCGGCCATCTGTGATCACTCGGGACAGGCTGCAGGACGTATTAACGGCTGGCCAAAGATCGTGCCGAATGGATCAGATGGCAAGCCGGATCCGAAGATTCTGAAAGCCTCGCAATATGTCGATACCGTGAACTTCGCGACACGCTGTCTCGCTGAAGCCATCATGAGCGTCGGCTTCATCGACGCCGTCTGTCCGCCCTCAAGTTGTTACGCCGCCTACAACGCTCTTCGCGGCCGTAAGAGCGTCATCAACGAGCCACTTATGGGACACGCCGCGCCGGCACACATTCAGGAGGCGTTCTTCGCGCGAATTCTGGAACACGTTAACCGGCCCAGGTAAACACCTCGTCGTTCAGTGACATCATTACTCCCAGGACAACCGCACTCATGATGGTCCGAGCTTTATTTGCGTCGATGACGCTGATTGCTTTTGCGCAGCAATCCGGCGCCGAAACTAAGTCCGGCAAACTTCGACTCACACTACCGGCCGAGATGTATGCCGTCGTCGGCACTGAGATGAGCATCTACTTCGACAACATCGTGTTGACCGAAACGCCCGAGCAATATCGGTTTGGTGTCCGCTGCAATGTGGGCCAGGCCGAGATTCGTCGCTGGCGACTCGCCGCAAAGCCGGCAGATGTGGGTACTCACGACGTCACTGTGACAGTCAGCAATTCGGAAGGAGCAAAGCTCGGTCAGGCATCAACGCGTCTTCACGTCGCTGCGGCCGACGCCGGTACGGATCGGAAGGTGAAGCTGCTGATTGTCGGTGACAGCCTGACACACGCGACTCTTTATCCAAATGAACTGGCCAGGCTGCTTTCGCAACCCGGAAACCCAGGCTGGAAGATGTTCGGAACACATCGTCCGAAAAGCGCTGCCGAAGGCGTTGCTCACGAGGGGTACGGTGGATGGACCTGGCAGCGCTTCGTCTCGAAGTACGAACCCGACCCCGATGGCACTTACCGGAAACGCAGCAGCCCGTTTGTCTTTCTCAATGACTCGGGCAAACCTGAGTTGAACGTCGCCAGATACCTGGACAAGGCCTGCAACGGCGAGGCGCCCGACTACGTGTTCTTCCTGCTGGGCATCAATGACTGTTTCAGTGCCAATCCCGATGACCAGGCTGCCATTGATGCCAGAATCGATGCGATGCTCAGACCTGGCAATGCCCTGTTGTCAGCGTTCCGGAAGGCGGCGCCCAATGCGTCACTGGTCATCTGTGTGACGACTCCGCCCAACTCGCGCGAAGCAGCGTTCGAAGCCAACTACAAGGGCCGATTTCACCGTTGGGGTTGGAAACGGATTCAGCATCGGCTGGTCGAACGCCTTCTGAGTCAGTTCGAGAGGCGTGAAGCCG
>CAYSJO010000574.1:0-23544 GCA_964431285.1 uncultured Planctomycetaceae bacterium | reverse complement strand
TCCGGAAAGATATCTTTGATCGCTTCCCACTGTTCGTCGGTTAGTTCATGTCGCATCGTTGGCCTTCCTTGGCTAGCGGGCTGAGGAAGACGAAGTTTCGCTGACATGGCAAATCAGGGCCAGCTCAGTTTTCAAACAGAGTCTAGGTGCCGGGGCATGTCCCGCATGAGTCGCTGCAGTGTGGCAGTCTCTTTCTGCCAGGTCGAATTGGCGCACCGTCGGGCGGCATTCCCGAGGAACTGCGGATCAGACGCTGCCGCTTCGAATCGCTGCCGGCACTCCCCGCATAGGTCGAAATGCAAGGACAGCTCCGCGTGTTCATGCTCTGGAAGAACTCCACAGAGTAAGTCATGAATCACATCGGGATCGGGGCATGTAGCTTGGGCGACCATTGTTTGTTTCCTCGGCTTCAATCAATTTGCACTTGGCACTTTGAAATTGTCACTTTGCATTTGACCGCATCAGTGTTCCACATCGTGAACTTCTTCACGCAACCGAGCCAGAACACGGCTGCGAGCAATGTATACCGCCCCAACTGACAGACCGAGTTTCTCACCGACTGCCTTTGTTTCCGCTCCATCTACCGACGTCTGCCAGAATGCCTGCCATGTCGTGTCTTCGAAATCGCAGCGAATCCGTTCGACCGCCCATTCGAAGAGGCTGCGTCGGTACTCGCGTTCCCACAGGTCGGGCTGTTCATCCATGAGTTGCAGCATTCCCGTGTCACCGCTGCCCTGCGGATGCCGCCCCTGAGCCCGCAGAAAGTCACTCAGGCGGGAACGAGTCAGAACTTTCAGCCAGCCACGAAATGACCCGTTGCGGCGGTCGTAATCGAATCGATGAAGCGTCCGAGCCACCGTGACCAGCACATCCTGAGTCACCAGCGACGCGTCCGCATCCTGCAGTCCGCTTTGACGGGCGAACCGGTCGATCAATGGCGTGTAGAGCTGAGCAAATTCACTCCACGCCAGTTCATCCCGCAGGTCCCTGATCCGGACCAGCAGGCTGGGTCGGGTTGTTTCGACTGTGTCCATCGACGACTGACTCCACAGTCAGTACGGAAACCTTGGGCGGCTGCCTTTCACGTCTCGCACAGCTTTCAGAACTTTTTTGCCAGATCGTGCATCACACACACATCGTAGGCTCGTCAGACCGCGTCACGAGTCTGATCACGAAAAAAAGCCCGCCCTGTTCTCGTAGGACAGGGCGGGCTGTGCTTAAGACGGCCGATTGAGGGCCTTACTGCTGAACGACATCCGACCCTCCGCCGCCACCGTTGACGGCATCGACACATCCCTGGCCGCGGACGGTGTCGGAACCGAGTCCACCGTTCAGATTGTCGGCACTGCCACCGCCCAGGACGACGTCGTCGTCGTCGCCGCCGGTAATTATGTCGCTGCCAGACTGCCCGTTCAGGAAGTCGTCGCCTTCGCCCCCGCTGATCGTGTCATTACCACCTTCACCAGAGATGCGGTCATTTCCGAGGCCACCGCTGAGAATATCAGCGCCGCCTCCACCGAAAATCGTGTCATTTCCGGCGTTACCAGACAGGTTGTCATCCGACAGACCCCCATTGACGACGTCATTGCCCGATCCCCCCTGAAACATGTCTGCCCCAGAACCGCCGTTAAAGGTCAAGCCGAGACTGATTGCCACCGCGTTCAGTGAATCTGCCGCATCATTTCCATTGAACGTGAACGCACCACTGAATCCGGAGATCGACGAATCCAGCGTCACGTCGTCCGCAGAGTCGCTGCCGTTGATCACGATCGCGTTCGCGCTGTCCACGGATTGATCAAAAATCGTCGTCGCGCCGGAGACGACCTGCAGTTGTCCGCCACTGATCTGCACGGTGAACGTCCCGCCGGCCGCAGGCAGACTGACTGTCAGAGTTCCGACCGTTGGGGCAACTCCACCACCACTTCCAGCATCCGGATCAACAGTGTCGCCGCGTCCTGTACGGACCATGTCCGTCCCATCACCACCACTCACCGTGTCAGGACCACCCTGTCCATTGACGGTGTCGTCACCTGCATCGCCGTTCATGTTGTCGCTGCCGGCGCCGCCCAGAAGCCGGTCATTGTCGGCTCCCCCGGTCATCACGTCTCGCCCCGAGTTGCCGTTCATGAAATCGTTGCCGGCCCCACCGTTCATCGTGTCGCCTCCGCCTCCTCCCCGGACAAAATCATCACCAGCACCCGCGTCAATCGAGTCACCACTGCCGCCACCGTCAATTGAGTCATCACCAGCACCAGTCGAGATGCTGTCAGCGGACGAACCGCCGTTGACAGTGTCGTTGCCCGCTCCGCCGGTGAATGTGTCCTCGCCGCTGCCTCCGTTGTAGACAACGCCTGCCGCGATCGCTGTGGAGTTCAGAGAATCTGCCCCGTTGCTTCCGTTCACGGTGATCGTACCGCTGAAGTCGTCGACCGATGCGCCCAACGTCACCGCTTCCGCAGCCGTCGTCCCGTTGATCACGAGCGAGGTGACGCCGGTCAGAGATTCACTGATCACTGTGCTTGTTCCCGACACCACTTGCAGTTCACCCACACTAACCTGCACTGTGAAGGCTCCGCCTCCGGTGGGCAGTGCAATATTCAAAGTCGTCCCACCCGTGGCGCCGCCTCCGGAACCACCAGAGTCTGCCGGCGGAGCATCCTGAAACAGTGTGTCTCCCGGTCCTCTGATGAGAGAATCCGTGCCTGTCCCGCCAGCCAGTGTGTCAGGTGCGCCCTGCCCGCGCACGGTGTCATTACCGGCTTCACCGTTCAGAAAGTCCGGGCCGGCCCCACCCAGAAGTCGGTCGTTGTCGTCACCGCCGAAGACTGAGTCACTGCCTGCGTTGCCGTTCAGCACATCCTCACCAGCGCCACCGGAAATCACGTCGTTTCCCGCCTCGCCTCGAACAGTGTCGTTCCCGTCACCAGCTACGAACGTGTCGTCTCCCGAACCCAGCAGGACAAGGTCGTTTCCGCCACCAGTGTTGATGACATCGTTGCCAATGCCGGCAAGTGCTGTGTCATTGCCAACACCTCCCAGAAACGAGTCGTTCTCACTTCCGCCATTGAAGACGACGTCGTTCGTGACCGCCGTCGAGTCCATCGAATCATTGCCGCCATTGAGACTGACGGAAATTGCTCCGGTAAATGCTGAAACCGATGCGTCAAGAGTCACGGACTCGTCACTGTTCGTTCCAAGGACTGTCAGACTCGCGGCATCTTCCAGTGGAATCGTAAAGACGCTGGACGTTGCCGAATTCACCTGAAGATTCGATCCGTCAATCTCGACGGTAAAGGCGCCGCCTCCGTCTGGAAGTGTCGTGCTCGCGACAGCCACGTCGGTCACGCTGACCATTAGCTCCTGTGTCGAACTCTCTGTACCGTCGCTGACCTGCACGGTGACCTCGAACAGATTGTCCATGTCGGCGTCTGATGGACTCTCAAAATCCGGTGCTGTCCTGAATGTCAGGACGCCCGAACTGCTATCGATCGAGAAGTCGTCCTGATCGGCTCCGCCAGTCAGTGAAAATGTCAATGTCTGAGCCGGAGCGTCTGAATCCGTTGCGGTCACTGTGGTGACAGCCGTCGCATTCTCAGCTACCGAGATCGTTGCGGATGATGTGATGGACGGCGAGGTCAGCACAACACGCGACTCAAGCTGTTGGGCCGGGTTGGAGTAAGGGGACCGTGCGAGTCCACGCCGACTACGTTGTGTGCCACATGCCAGCCGATACCGTAACCAGTCAGTGACTCGCAATCTCAACATTGCCCGGTTCCTTTGAACGGTACTGATTCTTGCCTTGTTTGTGCTCGTTTCTCCGAGCAATCGAATCCCATTCAGTCTACCTGCACTTCCTATAATACCAAGACTCAAGACGGATCAGGCACGTTCTCGAGCTCAAGAGGCACGCACAAGCGGGGGAAGAGCATGAATCGCGTTACAAGGGTCTGCCGCCTACTTATGGGATTGCCGTTGGCCATCTAAGGGCTGAACGGATTCCTGCAGTTCATGCCGCGCCAGTAGACTTGCCCCGCGACGAAAGCGGTTTTGCGCCTAAGTAACTGGGAATCATTTGGATAGAGGCATGTGTCACAGGTAGTCCTCAGGACGTTTGAGTGACGGGTTCAAGCGATTCTTAACCCCGGGTTACGCTTGCAGCTATCGCTGCGGCGCTCACCCGGGACTATGCGCTTTCACCGCTCCGCGGCTGAATCGGGGAATCAATTGATTCTAAGACCCCTGCTCGTGGCGTTCCGGGTGAATTGGACCCCGGATTCCTGATGCACAGCATCTGGGTGGCGCATGCTCTGGCCGGAGTTCTGCTGCTGGCAATCGTTACATACCGTTGGCGCTGACGATTCACCTGCCGGTCAGTCTGCAAATGGCGCTGTTCCATCTGCGCCTCGATATCGCGACCAGCTTCATCGCCCTTCTGATATGTCTTGCTCATTTACGCCTGCTGGGACTCATTCAGCCCGATGCTTAACGCCAGAACCAAAACCAGATGGCAGTCGGATCAGGATTCGCCTGCGGCAGATTCAGCGGTGAACTCATGAACGACCTTCCCGTGCACGCCGTGGTGTCGGAATGCGATCGTCGGTTTGCCGTCCACCTTGCTGACGGCGATTGACAGGTAACCGCCTTTCACACGCAGAAATGGCTGCCAGTCAGGTTGCTGCGGGTTTCCGCCTGCATGCACGTCACTGGCGGGACCGCATGAGAATTCCCGTAATCCGCTCTTCGGGTCGATCGACATGTATTGCCAGTGCCGATCTCCGCAGCACGTGTAGAAGTTTTTCAGCTTCTGGTCCTTCGTCCAGGAGCGGAACAGGTTGCCTTCGTGGGCGAATGAGTCATTGGCGTGATTGTCGTTCTTGCCGCGATCCCGGTCGGGTCCGACGATCGGAGTTGGACTGATCAGCACACGAAAGTCCGCGTCGCTTGCTTTGATCGTACGCTGCACCCATGCAAGCTGCTCTTTTCCCCAGATCGTCTTGTCTGGCCCGTCCTGCATGGTGTTTGGTGATCGGTACGGTCTTCCTTCGACCAGCCAGATTTGCAGCCCTTTCCCCCAACGCACTGTCCGATAGGTCAATTTGCCCATTGGGACCTGCTCCCGGTAGATGGCGAACCCCTGATTGAACGTCAGAGGGTTCATCCACGCGGCCTTCATCGTCGGCCAACAGTCATTGACCCACGTGTCGTGATCGTCGACTTCCCAGTAACCGGGAATATGTCTGTGAAACTCGACGTGACGTGGTAACGAATACATGCGGTGCCAGTGATGTCTTGCCAGTTCAATTGTCCTGGCGCGGGGCGACTCACTGTCGAGGTAAACGGTGTCTCCCGTTGGGACCAGAAAGTGGATCTTCTGCCTCTGCATCGCCGGATAAATGTGATACCCGTCGCGGTGATCGAGGTCCCAGTACGATTGCCCGGTCACAACACCCAGGCTGACATCCTGCCAGGTGTCGGCTGCCGCTGGAGTTAAAAAGGAACCGGTCTGCCTTGCGCTGACTTTCGCATCTTCGTCGTCGCGTGCGAAAACACGGATTTCGTATTTCGTGCCTGGTCGCAGGTTCGTGAGTCTGAACTGATGAGTGAAGTCGCTCTTTGCGGTGACAGTGACCCAATCGGAGATATGCGGTTCTCCCTGGCCCGGCTCCGCCTGGAACCATGACACACGAACCAGTCCTGGCGCACCAGGCGTCGCGCCTTCCCGGTCGTCCACTTTGACCTTGGAAGGCGTGTACTTGTCGACTCGCGGCTCACGTTTTTTCGGTTCCCGATATCCGTCCCAGTTCCGTTCGGCGTTGCGGGTGATTCGAGTCCAGATGATGGCTGAGTCCTGCGTCACTTCGCCGACACGAAACCCCATCGCCATTTCGGCTGCTGTCGCGCGTTGTGAGACACTGCTCGCAAGGGCGGTCACTGCAAACAACAGAAAGCTGAACTTCGAATTCATGATGGTGCCTCGTGGTCGTGCGGAACCTGATTGATGATTGTCGAATGATGATTTGTGATTTGCGAAATGGAGTTCGGACCATATCTGAACCACGCTCACTCACGTCGCTGGTTTCACATCGCAAATCAACACTCAGCATTCGACAATCAATCAATTTACCGTCCGAAAGTCAAAAACAGGTTCGATGAGCTTACGACCGCCCGGCGGTCTCCAGTATCGCGATGATAAGCAGTACGCAGGCAATCAGGCCCAGGACGATGACCGCAGCGTTCCAGTCTGGGAGTTGGTACAGCAGCAGGCCACCGAGTCCTGTCGTCAGTGTCGTGAGATGGACAGTCAGCACGGCGTTCCGTGGCTGGAGACCCAGCTCGACAAGACGGTGTGAAAAATGGCTGCGATCCGGCTGGAAAGGGCTGCGACCCTGACGGAGTCTGATCAGCATGACCGTTGCAGTGTCATAGAGTGGCACTGCCAGAACACACAACGGGGCCAGAATCACGTGGCGTCCCATTTCCGGTGAATCTTCGTAGAACGTACCCACGATCGTCATCGTGGCGATCAGCAGTCCGATGAAGTAGCTGCCTGTGTCGCCCATGAAGATGCTCGCCGGCGACCAGTTCCACCAAAGGAATCCGCACAAGGCACCAGCCAGCACCAGCAGCACGGCAGCGACAAACCAGCGGGGTTCGCTGAGCGACGTCAGCATGATGATTGCAAACAGCAACGACGCGATCAGACCAATGCCACCACTGAGCCCGTCCATGTTGTCGAGAAAGTTGAACGAGTTGACCAGCACGAGAATCCAGCCAACTGCGAGAACAAAGCCGAGCCACGGCCATGGGGCAAACACGGTCGCCTGAACACCGCCCGATGCCAGAGCGACGGCAACCAGCATCTGCACGGCCAGTCGCGGCTGCCAGGGCAGATTCCGCATATCGTCAATCAGCCCCATAATGGAGAGGATCGTCCCTGCGGTGATGATGCTCCACAGTTGTCCGCTGCGAGCCAGCATGCCGTTGATGTGAGGCCGAATTTCTTCCGGCAACCAGTCCGGCGGCGCGTCCAGTCGGCTGATCCACCACACAACCGTATGAGCGGCTGCCAGCGGCACGACTACTCCCAGCCAGATGCCAAGGCCACCGCCCAGAGGCGTGGGAGTCACATGTACTTTCCGTTCTTCCGGCTGATCGATCAGGCCCAGGGCCGGAGCGAACTGCCGAATCACTCGGGTCACGACAATCGACACGACGAACGCAGATCCGAAACACGCCGCAATCAGGAAGATCATGCTGTTCTCATGGGTGACTTGCCGATCGGGCGCCCTGCGGAGACCTCAGCGGTTTGTCAGGTTCGCCTCACTCTGCCGGGAATCGTAGCGTGTGGCACTTCATTAATGCGAAATCGTGAGGGTTAACACAGCCGGTACTTTTCGGCAAATAGCTCCGTGGTAGTTTTCCTGAAGAGGTTGCACAACATCAGACGCGCCGCCCGAACCAACCAGCCCCGCAAGAGCGGACGCCGGTCTTTCATCCCGCACGGGGACACTTATGACAATCGCGAAAGTTGGAAAACGTATTACGCTGGGGCTCCTGAGTGCCGCAACGATCACCGTCGGTGCCCAGTCAGCGTCGGCAATTGACCTGTTTAAGAAGGCGTGCTGCAACAAGGGCAGCGGATGGGTCAGCCGTTCCGCTCCACACGCAGTGCCGGCCCATCCCGTCGGGCGACCAGTTCCCGTCGCTGTGGGATACCAGTACATGCCAGTTGGCGGGCCGCCAGTTGTCCCGCACGTCGCTGTGACTCGCCAGCTTGCCGGTTGTCCACCGGACCCAGTGCCGCGATGGGCGCGTCCACCGGGAACTGTACCAGTGATCGCAGTTCAGACTCCCGATCCACGCTGGGTTCATCCGTGGGCTCTGGCCCGACCACAGCCCACGCCAACACCGTATTACGGAAACCAGGTTCCCGGCGCTTACGGTCCAGCTCGCGCACCGTATGGCGCTTCCGCTGCGCCGTCTCCGTATCAGTCCCAACCATTACCCTTCGCGTAGCCCTCACCAGCTGCTCCACGATTACTGACGTCAACAAACGGTGGACACGGCGCAGGTATCGTTCCCGTTCAGGCCGTTGATGCGGACCCACTGCTGGACGACGCGCAGCCAGCCGACCCGACTCCTGCGGCCCCAAAAGCGACGCCAGATGCCACGACACCGGGTACTGCGCTTGGTGCCGCTCAGGACCTGACTCCCGTGCAGCCAACATCGCCGCAGCCACTCCCCGTGGCTCCCGGAAACTTCGCTCCAGTCCCATTGGGCGCAAACCCCGGCGCCGTTTTTCCACAGGCTCCTGGGTACGGACAGCCAGCACCCGGCTATCCGCAGCCTGGCTACAGTGCCCAGGCGTACAATGCGACAACTCCGTTCGTTATGGCTCCACAGCCCTACGGGGCGGGTTCACGACGTCCTGCCAACAACTCGAAAATCTACGGATTCGATGACAGCGGCAAGCGTCCGCCAGGAACACTTGGCAGGACCTATCGCCGTCCGACCCGCATGCTCGACTGGGACAAGCACCCGCGCGTGGGGCAGCTTGACATTGAAATCCTCGACACAATGCGAGTTAGTCTGGCGCGTGACGTGCAGATCAAAGTCACGGCGAAGGATATCTACAACAACTTCAAACCGCTGAAGGGCTACCTGGGTGACGACGATGTATGGCACTTCGCATCCGAACCACTACTGCCAACCGTTCCGCACCTTTATGACGTGCGTTTTGAACTGATTCGTGAACGCAGCCACTTTGAGCGTCGCTATGGACGTCTGTTCGAACGCATCGTCGAGGACAAACTGGGAGTCCTCGGCGTGCGTCGAGTTCGTCTGATTCCGGGAGGCACCGTTGACCTCGTCTTCTATTGATTGTCGCCGTTATCCTGATAGTCGCGAGGCATGCGAACAGTCGGACGACGCAACTCAAAGTGAATCGCAAACAACTGGGGCGAAGTGGCTGGCAGCCACTTCGCCCCTGTTGTTTTTCCCGAGGTCTTCACACACTTGCAACGTCACTGGTCCACAACGTACACCGCAGAGACACAATCCGTTCGGCCTGTTCGCCCTGTCAGAGGAATCTCAGCCATGATGCCACAACAGCCGCAAGACTCGACTCAGTTCGACCGCCGCCACCTTCTTCAGGGAGCGGTCGGCAGCGCCGCCCTGACAGCACTTGCGGGCAGCCAGGCACTTGCCGCAGAGGGGAAACCAGCCGTCGTGAAAGGGAACATCAAGCAGTCGATCGTATTCTGGTGCTTCAACATCGCCGGCGACAAGTGGGACATCGACAAGACATGTCAGGTCGCAAAATCGCTGGGTTGCGTTTCGGTCGAAATCTGTGGGCCCGATACATGGCCCACACTGAAGAAGCACGGCCTGGTCTGTGCGATCGCTCCGAACGGAATGCCGGGAGCTCCCTTTATTAAGGGCCTGAACAACACGGCCTTCCACGAAGAAGTCATTTCCCGAACAAAGACTGAGATCGACAACTGCGCGGACGCAAACTTTCCCAGCGTCATTGCGTTCAACGGTTACAAGTGGCGGGACGCAGAGGATCCTGCCAGCGGAGAAATCTCACTTGAAGAAGGGGCAGATAACTGTGTCGCCGGTCTGAAGAAGCTCGCGGCACACGCCGAGAAGAAAGGAGTCAACGTCTGCCTCGAACACCTCAACACGCGAGACGACACACACCCCATGAAGGGACACCCAGGTTATCAGGGCGATGATCTGGATTACGTCGCGTCCATCATCCGTCGCGTCGATTCACCACGCGTGAAACTGCTGTTCGATATCTATCACGTGCAGGTGATGAACGGTGATGTCATTCGCCGGCTGGGCGAGGTCAAGGACATACTCGGGCACGTCCACACCGCTGGCTGCCCAGGTCGAGGCGAATTGGATGACACCCAGGAAGTCCAGTTTACGCCCATTATGAAGAAGCTTCTTGACCTGGACTACGGCGGCTATGTCGGCCAGGAGTTCATTCCCACGCGAGATCCGCTGGCTGGTCTGCGGGAAGCCGTCAGTCAGTGCGACGTGTAGTGATTCACGCTTGATGGTGAGCGGCGATTGGCGCACTCGATCCTTTGCTGATGCGACTCGAACTGAAGATTGCGATCTTATTGACGAATTCATTCGTTATTCTAAACGAACGGCGAATAGATTCCTCAATCGTCCGTGACATGTCGCGACGGGTTTCAGATGCCAAGACAAACCTCGCAACAGCCTACCGAAGTCGTACTGCAAATCTTGGCCGTTCTCTGGGAACGAGGACCGTCTACGGTCCGCGAAGTCCACGACTCACTTCAGAACCGCGCCACCGGGTATTCCACGACCCTCAAGATGATGCAGGTGATGCATCAGAAGGGCGTGTTGAAACGTGACGATTCCGTGCGTCCGCAAATGCATCGACCTTCCAGGTCGCAAACCCGAACGCAACAGGGGATGGTGGACCATCTCATCAGCCGGGCTTTCGGCGGCGCCGCAGGGCGAATGCTCGTTCAGGCACTGTCCAGTGCCAAAGTCAGTGATGAGGAACTGGCGGAGATCAAAGCACTCATCGAACAGATGGAAGAGGAGCGATCATGACCGCGCTCAATACGTTGTCTCTGTGGCATGACGATTCCGTGATCCTGCTCGACGCCTTCGGATGGGCAATCCTGTATTCGATCTGGCAACTCACAGCGGTTGGCATCGCTGTTGCGTTCCTCGTCAGGCTGCTGAGTCAGCAGTCTGCGGAGTCACGACATCTGGTTCTCTGCATTGCGCTCCTCACCATGCTGCTGCTGCCTGCCGGAACACTGATAACACATGTCATTCGCGCCCTGGCGCGAGAAGGGTCAGGAATCGTTGCCGGACCATCCGCTGCCGACTTTCCGGCAGATGAGGAGCATGGAGTACCTGACAGCACGCCATTCGTCGATCTGACGAAACCGATCGTCACTGATGAGGTCGCCAATTCTGGTGATTGAGTCGACGGACAGGTGACCGGGCGACAGGACCAGCGGACAGAATCGGGCATTGCAAAAGTGTCATCGACGTCGATTCGACATGCACTGCCGTGGCTTGCTACGGCATGGGTGGCAGGTGTCATGCTTCTCTCTGCGTGGCAAGTGGCCGGGTGGAGCTGGCTGAAGTGGTGTATCCGCTTTCGCAGTCGTCCCGTCGCTGAGGAAACGGAACGACTGTTGTCCGAATACTGTCAGCGGCTCGGACTGCGTCGCCGACTTCGCGTTCTGGAATCGTCCTTCGTCCGTATCCCCTGTATTGCTGGCTGGTGGCGGCCTGTGGTGCTGTTACCTGTCTGAGGTTGTAACCGGTCTCCCTGTCGAGCACGTGTCAGTGATTCTCATGCATGAGCTGATTCACATTCGCCGGTCGGACGCCTTGATCAATGGTCTGCAGACGATTGCGGAAACGCTGTTGTTCTATCACCCGGCAGTGTGGTGGCTCACGAGACAGATTCGGTGCGAGCGTGAAAACTGCGTTGACGACACAGTTATCGCAACGTTGGGTGACCGGTTCGCATATGCCCGGGCCCTGACCGCAGTGGCAGAGATTTGCCGACCCGGTTCATCGAGTCTTGTCGCCGCTGATGGCGGAGAATTGAAGCGTCGAATCGTTCGAATCCTCGACATCAGCCAACGTATCGAGCCGCGTCTCTGGCGGTCCGCCGGAGTCCCCACACTCGTGAGTCTGATTCTGCTGCCCTTGCTGCTTGTGAATGCGTTGCCTGCTCAAGTTGTTGAGACGACGACGGATGCCGGGCCGGACGCGAGCAACCAGACACAACAGGCGACGGAGCCGAGTACACCAACTGCGGTCGAAGCAGACGAGACGCAGACGCCACCGCCGACCGATACACCGACCGACTCAGGCGACGATGTACAGCCGGCAAAAGAAAACTCGCTTGTCCTGACTGCAGGACGGACGGTTGAACGTGGCGTTACGTTTGTGAAATCACAGCAACAGGATGACGGAACCTGGCCTTATGGTGGAAAGAGTGAGCACATGCTTCAGGGTAGCACGGCACTGGCGACGCTGGCGCTGCTCAAAGCCGGAGTGCCATCTGATGATCCTGTCATAGCATCGGCCTTCAAGTATCTGCGAACGAATGAGACCCAATACACCTACGCGTTGAGTCTCAAAACGCTCGTCTGGCAGTCAACCGGTAGAGACGACGAGCGACTCCGGGCCAACATCGATTAACTGACGAAAGGCCAGGTCAGAAAGGGGCAGTTTTCGGGATCATGGGGATACCGCGTCGCGGATGGCGCCGGTTCACGCGGTGACAATTCCAACATGTGGTTCGCAGTGAACGCGCTGGCGACAGCACAGGCGATGGAATTCAAAGTTGATCCCAACGTCTGGACGCGGCTGATCCCCTATCTACAGCAAAGTCAGCACAAGGATGGCGGATGGAATTATGTGCCGAGTTCTTCCGCAAAGCCGACTGGCAGTATGACGTATGCCGGTCTGGGGTCGCTAATACGAGCGGCAGAACTGGCCGACGTTGACGACGGCCGTATTGCGAAGTCGCGCGACCGTGCAGTGGACTGGCTGGGCCGTCATTTTTCAGCCGCGCGGAATCCCGGCGGAGCCAGCTGGCATCTCTACTCGCTGATGGCGATGAGGTACGCCGTCGGACATCGCAAAATGCGATTCCTTGGCACTCACGACTGGTACCACGAAGGCGTGAAGTTCCTGTCCTCGCAGCAAAGTCCAAGAGATGGAAGCTGGCGAGGAACTCGCGGTGCCACTACTCCGACCATTTCAGCCTCGATGGCCCTGTTGTTCCTCTGTCCTTTGAACGAGTCGGCACTGTCAAACACTCAGCCAGGAACCGTGACCGGACAGGTTATTGCAACGAAGAGATCGAAGAGCGGACGGGAGCTCGTGGAAGTTTCCATTGGTAGCGATGACGGAGTACGCCCGAACGCGATGATGCGGCTGTTTCACACTGACAAGCCCGATCAGCCGATCGCCGCCATTCGAGTGGCACTGGTGACTCCGAATCGATGTGTCGGATTCGTTATTGAACGCGAGAACAAGGTAAAACTCGGGGTCACAGACATCGCTCGCCTCGCCATCCAACCGCCGCGTGCAGGCAAACAGAAATCGCCGCCGCCTGAGGTCAACGGCGTTGTGCTCGCAACAAAAAGACCGATCGGGGACGTGAGCTTGTGGATGTCTCGGTTGGTAGTGACGACGGAGTCCGTAACGGGACGTTGATGCACGCGTTTCGGGAGGTCGACAATCGCAATGTGAACCTTGGGCAGTTTCGCATTGAACTGGTCACGCCGGATCGATCGGTGGGCGTCCTCACCATGCGCGTTAAAGATCGTGTGGTCGGCGTCGACGATCAGGTGACAACCAGTCTCATCACAGATTCGACCGGCTCTCTCCTGGACGGCAACTCGTTGCTCGATTCGCTGGATGGCACGATCGCACCTTTCAACGGCGGTAGCAAATAGCGCCTGGGCCCCGTGGTCGGTGGATCGAATCTCCGACCACGGTATGGCACGCAATCAAGCGACTCGACGAATGAGCGTTCTCAGGCAGGATCCACCAGTGGCCTAAGACTGTGGCAATTGCGAGTTGTTCGATCGTATCTTCCGCGCAAAGGCCGAAAAGACGACAACAGCTTCCACCACTTCAAAGGCCAGACCGAGTCCCAGGATTAGCGGCACCCACTCCGCCAGAGTGATCGTCCACGGTTCGCCTTTCGCCATCTGATGCAGTTTCTCGCCGATCGGCGTGTGCGGCTCGACCACTTCCCGTGCAGCCGCAATCAGCATGGTCACGATCAGAATTGTCGCAAGGAACAACAGCAGGTAGGCCGGCAGTGTGATGTCCTTGAAGCCGTACAGCCGAATCGTCACCGGCTCGGTGACATGCAGTGGATTCGAGTCATCGGATAGTTGTTGTTCAGCCATGGTGGCATGCGCTTGCAGGAATCGATGTGGAGCGTTCGTCATTCTTCCGCACTGGGCCCTCTCCTGTCGCCACGTGACAACTGCAAATTGCTTCACGGCCAGGCTTCGCTCCAGCGTCAGACACTGTAATCGCAGGAATGGCTACAGGTGGGAACCACAATATTTGCAGTGGACGGCATCGGCGTCATGCCCTTCTTTCATACATTCGGGGCAGACCTGCGTAGTGATCGATTTACCGCCGGCGTGAGCCAGCTCAGCTGAGACAATTCCCGTTGGCACGATGATCATGCAGTAACCCAGGACCATCATGCAGGCAGCCAGTGACTTTCCAAGTGGAGTGATTGGCGAGATGTCTCCGTAACCAACAGTCGTCATTGTCACGATCGCCCAGTACATGCTTTCCGGTACCGAATCAAACCCGGTTGCAATCGGGTTTCTGTCGGCATCGACACGAC
Source organism: uncultured Planctomycetaceae bacterium (assembly GCA_964431285.1). Classification (GTDB taxonomy): domain Bacteria; phylum Planctomycetota; class Planctomycetia; order Planctomycetales; family Planctomycetaceae; genus CAUZFZ01. The sequence goes on along the minus strand of CAYSJO010000574.1, from coordinate 9,143 downwards.
CACCTTCGATCAGATGCATCGCCGAACCGACGATTACGACGGCAATCAGGACGAATGAGAGAAAAACGGCGACCTTGGCGCGAGCCGCCCACATGGCCTCGCGGAGGGCGGTTGCTTCGGACAGCATGTGTGCCAGCTTGAAGATCCGAAACGCTCGCAGCAGCCGTAGCGCCCGGATGACAGCTAGACGCTGCACGTCCGGTGCGCCCGCGAAAGAGGGGATGGCGATGATATAGGTGGGCAGGATCGCGAGCAGGTCGACAATTCCGTAGAAGCTGACGACGTAGCGCATGGGACGACGGACACAGATGAGCCGCATCACGTACTCGATTGTAAACAGCGCCGTAAAGAACCACTCGGCCCGGCTGAGCAGACGTGGATACTCGTCACGAATCGACTTGACACTCTCACACATCACGACCAGCACACTGAGCAGAATCGCAATCAGTAGCAGCACGTCGAACAGTTTGCCGGCACGAGTATCGGCCTCGAAGATGATCTCGTACGACCGCTCACGCCAAGTGAGCGGCTCATGCCTCTGACCGCCAGTCGCGGGTCCGTCATCAGTCATGGGCAAGACTCTCCAGCCAGTTGAGTTTTTCTCTGTGTCGTGTTGCAGGTCACGCAGACCGCGATCTCGTGTTCCTGTCAAACAACAGGTTATCAGAACCGGGCTGGTAATCAGGTCGTTGTTGCTTCGACATCATCGCGCGTCGATGAACGCTTCTGTCAGGAATTCGCGGTATACAGTTTGATGGGTACAGCCTGTGTCGTGGCCCTGTACTGCGCAATCCTGCAGTGGCGGCGATATCCAATTGATGATCGATGTGCCCTTGCGACGACCGCGATCCTCCGTTGATTTACTTTTTCGATGCAGCACTTGCATTTCCGGATTGAGATTAGACGCACTCGGCGCGGCAGTGCTCGCAGCTGAGTTGTCGCTTACCGAGCTGGTCACGCACACGCCGTTGCAGCTATCCGGCGATTGCCCAATTGAAGACAACTGCGCACAGAAAGAACCGGAGCCGGACTCGGTGACCAGTTCCGGTTCTATTGTGTATCAGGCCGTGTTGTGTTCAGGACGTGTGATTCGCCGGTCTCGATTACGGAGTATTCACGATGTTGTCGATGCGGTCGTCTGCATCGTCGGCTTCATCCAAAGCTTTGACGCCAATGATGATTCCTGCTGTCGCTGCCCCGAGGAGCAGGACGTCGTAGACCCCGACACTGTCCAGAAACCCGGCGCCGGTTCCTACAAACTGGGTGTTTGGTCCGACAGGAACCAGTCCGCCATTGTCGATGACGTGGACCTGTCCGTACGCAACTCCGTTTTCGTCGATGCGAACAGTTCCAGCTGGAGCCGCGTCCAGGTTCTGAGCACGAATCAGAGTGCGGTCGGAGACGATGCGAACCAGTTTGTGTGACTTCGGCGGTGCGGACTTCGCTGCCCAGACTCGATAAACCCCGTGCCCTGTTCCCGCGATGATGTAGTACACGCCAGGTTTGAGGTTGCGAATCTCAAATGTCCCTTTGTCCGTCGTGCGGACCCGTGCGGCCTCTTTGCGAGACGCTCGGACCGAGACGACGGCATTTGCCACCGCCTGCTTTTTCGCGTTGAAGACTTCACCACGCAGTACGCCGTCGGCGTCCAACTGAATGTCGAGCACCGTCACGGTTTTGCGAGACTTTTCCGTCTTCTGCGGTGGGGCGGCATGGGCGAGCGACGCTGGTAACAGCGTTCCGACGCAGGCAAGCCCGACAAGCGTTGAATTGACGAGGCGGTGAACTCTCATGGTATCCGTACCTGTTCTGTGTCCCGGTTCGCGTCTACGGAAACGGACAGTCCTGCCCGCCATAGCACTCCGCGAATGGACCCAATCACACCGCACTGGCGCCACTGGAAATCCGAGGCAGGCTCTGATTCAGGGAAACGCCAGGTCGCGAACGGATTGACTCCTTCCAGCGGATTCATCGTCACTCGCCGTTCGTCTGCTACAGCTTAACACGCCGATGCTGGCGGAATTGCCGACTGACCCGGTCATTTCATGATGTACATACGTGTGCGATTAATGGTCATCAATACAATTGAGACGTGCCCTGCAAGCCTTGAGAGGCATGACTCGTTCAATCACGTTCAGAGAGGCAGAATCTCAAGCGCTTCCGGCGCCGGCTCGTACCGCTATCATCTGCGTCCGCAACCCAGCACTTCAACTCGCGGAGCACCACGCATGCCCAGGTCCAGCAAGGAAGTCTGGCGGTCCACAACGATTGTCAGCGTGCGCAAAGGTGACACTGTTGCGCTCGGCGGGGACGGCCAGGTCACGCATGGCAACACCATCATGAAGGCGGACACGCGGAAAATTCGCTGGATGCTGGAGAAGCGCGTACTGGTCGGGTTCGCCGGGTCGACGGCTGATGCGTTCGCTCTGATTGAGCGGTTCGAGACAAAACTCAAGGACTTTCCCGGCAACATGCCTCGTGCCGCGACCGAACTGGCGCGCGACTGGCGAACCGACCGCATGCTGCGCCGGCTGGAGGCCATGATGATTGCGGTGGATGCCTCCCACAGCCTGCTGATCAGCGGACAGGGTGACGTCGTGCAACCAACCGACGGCGTGCTGGGGATTGGGTCCGGTGGCCCTTACGCTGTGTCGGCCGCAAGGGCTCTGATTGAGAACACCGATCTTCCGGCAGCGGAGATCGTCCAGAAGTCACTGAGCATTGCCGCCGGCATCGATGTCTACACCAACGAAAACATCATTGTGGAGGAGCTGCCGTGTCCGAGCTGACGCCTCGTGAGATCGTCAGGAAACTCGATCGGCATATCGTTGGTCAGAACGACGCCAAACGAGCTGTCGCGATCGCGTTGCGCAATCGCTGGCGCTGGAAACAACTGGCCGAGGAAATCCAGAAGGAAGTCACCCCCAAGAACATCCTCATGATCGGCCCGACGGGCGTTGGTAAGACCGAGATCTCTCGACGACTGGCCACTCTGACCGGGGCACCGTTCGTCAAGGTTGAAGCCAGCAAGTACACGGAAGTTGGTTATTACGGTCGGGACGTTGAGTCGATCGTGCGTGACCTCGTTGAGGCCGCCATCAATCTTGTGCGCGACCGCAAGCGCAAAGACGTGGAACCGGAAGCGAAACAGCGCTCCGAGGAACGTCTGCTCGATCTGTTGCTGCATACGAGCGACGCGCAAAGTGCCGAGCAGGCTCCGACAGCTGTGACGACGGACCTGACCACAACGGACTCGTATGAGAGCGCTCAGAGCATGGAAGCCGAGGCGCGGGAACGAGCCGAGCGGCAGGCGCGTACGCGGGAAAAACTTCGAGGTATGCTGCAGGCGGGCAAACTCGAAGAACGGACAGTTGAGCTAAATGTCGAGCAGCGACAGGTGCCGGTGCAGATCATGTCCAACATGGGCGTTGAGCAGATGGACCTGGACATGCAGGGCATGCTCGACCGGCTGATACCGAAAAAATCACGCACGCGCGAGCTGAAAGTCAGTGAAGCGCGACGCACGTTGTTCGAAGAGGAAATGGAGGCCCTACTGGATCAGGATGCGATCCACGAGGAGGCTCTGCGTCTGTCCGAGGACACGGGTGTCATCTTTATCGATGAGATCGACAAAGTCTGTGGTACTGAAGGTGGTTCACGCGGGGCGGATGTCAGCCGGCAGGGAGTGCAGCGGGACCTGCTGCCGATCGTCGAGGGAACCACAGTACAGACCCGCTACGGTTACCTGCAGACCGATCACATTCTGTTCATCGCAGCGGGCGCATTTCACAAGGCGCGGCCGGCCGACATGATGCCGGAACTGCAGGGCCGCTTCCCGATTCGCGTCGAGCTGACAGAACTGACCCGAGACGACCTGCTCCGTATCCTGACAGAACCGAGTGGATCGCTTATCCGCCAGTATCAGGCGCTGCTGGAGGCGGATGGCATTCAGCTCGAATTTGGCCAGGACGCCATTGAGGCCCTGGCGGACACGGCCTGGAAGGTCAATCAGTCCACTCAGAACATCGGTGCACGGCGTCTGCACACGATCCTGGAACGTCTGCTGGAAGACGTCAGCTTTGAAGCACCTGACATGAAGAAGCGACGCGTCCAGATTGATGCCGCTTACGTGCAGGAACGCCTGGCCGAAATTACGGCCAGTGAGGATCTCAGCCAGTTCATTCTCTGAGACGCGCTGAGCGCGTCCGGCTGGTCCCATGCATTGTGCGCCGCCCGAGTCGGGGTGAGCAATCGCGCGTGTCGCGGATCCGTCATCCTGAAAAATGGACTGGTAAGTCCCGCGGAACAGGTCGAGCCGGGTTGATCAAAAGAGCTGCCGTGCGCGGCCGCGCTGACCAGTCATGCCGTAAACACCTCCCAACTCAACTAATTTAACAAAATCTACTGATTATCTGTCGGGAAACTGCCCCGAATCTGCGGTCTCAGCCTGATCGAACCCCAGGCAATTTCGGGTCACCGCACTGACTTCGGAGAGTAGACAATGCTCAAAGACGGATTGTTTCAACGATTGATGATGCAACGGCCTCGGCGGGTGATGAAGCCCCTTGCGGCCATTGAGAAATGAGAACCGCGACTCGTTTTGAGTGCAGGCGTCGCTGCAGCAGCTGTAGGCCGGATCTGGCCGACGATGAGCGATTCATGTCGTGGGAGTTCAAATGGGAATTGTCGAGTCCGCCGGATCAGCTCTGGCCGTACGTCGCAAACACAGACCGCTTCAACCGCGCCATGGGATTGCCGCCAGCGAGTTTTCGGACGCAAGTCGATCCGAATGCAGGCGTCCGCCGGTTTGGCGAGGCGAAGATCGGGCCAGTCGTGATGGCCTGGGAAGAGCACCCGTTTGAGTGGATTGAGGGACGCCGGTTTGGAGTCCTGCGTGAATTCAGCCGAGGTCCGTTCGTGTGGTTCATCTCCACCACGGAACTGTCAGAACACCCGACCGGTGGCACACTGGTGACGCACAGTTTTCAGATCGAGCCGCGTGGTGTCTCGGGCCGCTTCGCAACCAAGCTGCAGATGGGTCGGCAGACACAGAATTCGCTTGATCGACTCTATCGGCGAATCGACCAGGTCACCTCTTCGCAGTCGGTGGATGCCAATGCATTCGAAGAGCAGGCTCGATCGCGGACGGCCATGCAAAGTCGTATGGAACAGCGTATCGAAACGCTGATTGACGTGGGTGCGGATGCCGACGTTGTGGAGCGACTGGGACGATTTCTGCTGGAAGCACCTGATCCGGAAGTCGCCAGGATTCGGCCAATCGCTCTGGCTCGACGATTTGACTTCGCGGAGCGCGATGTCATCGAAACGTGTCTGCGCTGCGCGCGTGAAGGTGTGCTGAGTCTCGTGTGGGATATTCTTTGCCCGGTCTGTCGCCTGCCGTCTGACGTAAAGGACACGCTCAGTGCTCTGGACGACCATGAGCACTGCCCGGCATGCAACATCGACTTCGAAGCGGATTTCTCATCTAACGTTGAGCTGATCTTCCGAGTTCACCCGGAAATCCGTCGCGTTAAAACTGGAACGTACTGCATTGGCGGCCCGGCGAATTTTCCTCACATCGTCGCACAAACACGATTGCAGCCGGGTGAGCGAGTGAAGTGGAACTTGGCGATGCCACCAGGCGCGTATCGGTTACGCAGTCCGAACCTGCCGTACACAATCGATTTTCACGTCGGCGCATCTCGTGGTGTGTCACGCTGGGACATCGACCTAGGTGGTCCGCGGCCTGGCGAACCTCCACCGCTTGATCCCACACGCCAGGCCATTGTACTGCAGAACCAGTTCCCGCAGGAAATCCTGGCCAGGATCGAACGGACCATTCAGCGCGATGATGCGTTGACTGCAGCACAGGCATCGTCATTGGCCCTGTTTCGCGATCTGTTTCCCAACGAGGTCATGGCTCCGGGACAACTGGCCAATGTCACGCGCATCACACTGATGGCCGTGTCCATCGCGCGGCTTGATTCAATCTACCGGTCCGAAGGTGACACGGGGACATTCACTGTGGTGCATGAATGCCTGCAGATTGCCGAAAAGGCGATCCGTCATCACGGCGGAGCAATTGTCAAAATTACTGCCGATGTTTTTCTGGCTGCGTTCGAAGATCCCGTCGGAGCTGTCCGGGTTGCGCTCGATCTGCCGCAAACCATTCGCGACTCGCCATCCACGCGCGGTCTGCCGGTCAAAATGGCGTTGTATCGCGGCAATACCATGCTGACAACGATTAACGACCGGCTGGACTACTTCGGAATGACTGTCAACTGCGTCTTCGAGCTGTTGAACAGCGGTGAGTCCAATGACCTCCTGCTGACGCAATCCGTCACTCGCGATTCAGCTGTTGCCGAGATTCTGCACGACAACGGCCGGCACTGCGAGATTGTTCGGGACCGAACGGTCGGGCCGGGACAGGAGTCTGTTCTTCGGTTGCTGCCGTCTGGCTGACCGATCGACTCGTCGTTTCTGCCGCGTCGGCTGAAGACGATACGAGAACGTGGTGTGTCGTCCGGGCTCAGAATTCAAACGTATGACACGGTCGAAACTTCGCCGAGAAACGCGACGGTTTCCCTGCGAGCGACATCGTTTTGTCCTGTCAGCAGTTGGCACATTCGGTCGACGATCTCATTCACCAGATCGTCTCGCTCGTACTCTGCATGACCGCCCTGCACTCGATTGGCCTCATTGAGGACGAATTCGGCCAGATAGCCGCGACCAGTGCCTTTACGCAAGACACGTCGCACAAAGCGAACGAGTCCCGCACCGAACGTATCAGACAGACGTACCGCGGCACCTGCGTCGCCCGCAAGCCCCTGGTCGCGGTAAGTCTCCAGTTGTCGTCGTATCGATTGAATGTCCATCAGCTCTGTCTCTTTGAAATGCGTCCGTTGATTTGTTACCTGACAGTCACGCGGATTCAGACGAAGAACGTATACGGACTGCCAGAAACTCCGCTGCCTGACACGTTGGCCTCGACCAATCCGCTGGCTGATCCGGCATAAACGAAATTGAAAGTGCCATCAGACGCGGTGGTTACTGTCCCGCTGATGGCCCCGGTAAACGTGACTGTGAATCCGTTGAGACCGGCGCTGCCGCCATGGGCAATTTCTCCGCGGACTTCCACACCCGTCGACGTGACTTCGACATCAAGGGCGAAGATAAGCAGGCCGTCTGCCGCACCAACTCCGGCAACGGCGGCAATGCCGGCGGCACTCGCCGAGTCGCTGCTCATAGCCGCTTCCCCGTTCGCACGTCCACGTCCGCGCGCTTGCTCAGGCCTGCCGGACTCCGTTGCCGGCCGGGACCATCTGCCGGTACCGCGGGCAGATGTATCGCTGTTCGCTTCACGGAAGCGAGCGAAATGAGCGTCTGCCGATCGGTTCCATCGACGATCACGGGAGGAATCGTCGGCCGGTGTCTCGTCGACATCGGCAACCCGGCCGTACGTCGCCGATTCGAATCGGTATCCATCGGGAGGCGTCGCGTCGTGGTCGGAGCCGCAGTCGGAGCTGGGGGTGCAACACAATACTGGTCGCTTCACCTTTCAGCAGTCGCTCAAGGTCATCGAGCATCTCGCCCGCGTCCTGATACCGACCGCTGCGAGACTTGGCGACAGCTTTCTCAATGATGGTCACGACACCATCGCTGATATTGTCATTGTGTCGCTGCAGAGGAGGCAGAGGGTCACGGAGATGCTTGGACATCAGCACTGACATCTGGTCGGCCACATACGGAGGCTGTCCCGCCAGCATGTAGTAGAACGTGACTCCCAGTGAATAGACGTCGGCCCGAGCATCAACCCGTTCGCCCTGCCATTGCTCCGGAGGCATATACAGCGGAGTCCCCAGCACAGTGCCCGCCTGAGTGACGTTCATCGATTCGGACTGATCCTGATGTCGGGCCAGGCCGAAGTCTGTCAGTCGGCCACGAAATCCAGCCACAGCCTCAGATGCTCTGCCTTCGACGCTGTCATCTCTCTCTCCCGTGGAGAGGAGGATATTGTCGGGCTTGATGTCACGGTGAATGATGCCGCGCTGGTGGGCATCGGTGAGGGCTCGGGCGACATCGGACACGATCGTGGCGGCATCCAGCTCCGAAAACGCCCCATGATCGGAAAGGTAGCTCCCAACCGAGGGACCTTCGACAAACTCCAGTGCCATATACGCGACACCGTTGTCCTCGTTGGCTTCGATGAACTGCGTCACGTAGTCGTTCTGTATCTCCGCCAGAACGCGGGCTTCTTTCAGGAACCTTCTTCGTTGCATGGAATCGGTCGCGATTGACGGCTTCAACGTCTTGATGGCAACGATACTGTCGTCGACCGGGTCTTCCGCCTTGTAAACGGCGCCCATGCCACCCTGGCCAAGCAGACTGAGAATCCGAAAACGCCCCAGTTGTTCGGGCGCAGGCGAATTCACGGGAGCGCGAATCAATGTCTCGTTCGTGATCGAGTCTGAGTCCGACTCAAGCGTGTTATCAAACTCAAACTCGTTGATCTGCCGGATCATCGAGACGAGACGTTTGGCGACTTCGCTCGCCCCAGGCCGGTCCAACTCGTCGTTCGACAGCATCGTCCCCAGGAGTTCGCGAAAATCATCAGCAACCTTGCTGACTTTGTCGTCGTGGCTCCAGTCCAACGGCAGGCTTCTACCGGCGGTCGAATTCAGCGGTGCATCCGTTGGTTCGCGCGTCGCCAGCCAGCACATCAATCCAGCCAGACTGTAGATGTCTCCCAGAGGCCCGACTTCCGCCTGTCGAGGGTCAATCAGAATGCTGCCGGCCAGAGACTCAATCGGTTTCGGAAACCGCGCGTTGTCAATGGGTAGAACGTCAATCTGTGGCCGACCATTCCACCAGATGCGACTCGGAATCAAATGGCCATGCACGAGTCCAACTCGGTGAATTTCCTCCATCGCCAGCGACAACTGCACACCCACCTCGAGCAATTGTGTCGGTGATGTGCGAAACGTATCGCCAACGTCCTGCAAGGTCTGTTCGCCGGGATAATCTGTGACGATGTATGGCTCGGCTGCGTTGAAGTCCGAGTCTCGGAGTTTCGAAACGGCAGGATGGTCGGCCAGTTCCAGTAACCTGGTCTGGCGGACGAGTTCAGCTCGCCGCGCCGGGTC
>CAYSJO010000573.1:0-2236 GCA_964431285.1 uncultured Planctomycetaceae bacterium | reverse complement strand
GCCTCCCGGTTGGTTGGGGCGGAACTGGGGTTCGATCAGGACTATGTGGCCGTGGTCGTCGGGATAGTCTGTTACTTCGCGGACTGAGGCTTGCCTTGCTGTCTCGATGTTCGAGTGCCCACCGGTCGTCACTCCGGATATCGGGCCGTTGGTGCGTTCTCCGAGAGCCAGGGTATTCGAAAGTCCGTCCGTAATACTGCTCACTCGCGTTTTGCTGTTACGGAAGAAGACCCCCTGGCTTTGTAGCGGTGTGTCGTCCAGATTGACCACCGCGTCGGATGGTCCCCAGTTCGCCGCGTAACTGGCGGCGGCATAGCGTTCCACTGGAGTAGCTGAGTCGTCCCTAACCACGAATGCACCATCTGACCACGGATCCGACGGGCAGAGGAACACTGGCAGATGTGTCTCGCGTGCTTCACGGTTGACGGGATCCCATACGGGCACGTGCGGATCGAACTTCGCGTACAGGGCTGGCTGTTCCAGTTGGGGAAGCAGCATAGTTCCCCAGGCGAGTCCGGCGTGGTTGGCTGGTTGCTCGGGCGTCCCGGATGGGCCGAATTTGTGAATATAGCCCGGCGGCAAGACACGATACGTTGTTTCGTAGTTGTGCATTGCCAGGCACAGTTGCTTCAGGTTGTTCTTGCACGTTGCTCTACGTGCGGCCTCACGCGCCTGCTGCACGGCTGGTAACAACAATGCAATGATGACAGCTATGATGGCGATGACGACAAGCACTTCAATAAGTGTGAATCCTCGGTGAGAACTGCGTCGCGTCCGTGAGTGCATCGTTCTTTTCTCCGCTTTGATTACAGGTCTGCTGGTAATCCGCAGACTCTGGTGTGTCGCTGTTAGTAAACCAGCTGCGTCGTATGAATTCCCTGGTAATGTCGTCCTACAACACTGCCGCTGAAACCTGTGGAGTCTCTTTACGGAACTCCTCACAACACGTTCGATAGAGGCGCTCCACGTATGTGCGCATCATCTTCGCTTCGGTCTCACGGCCGCTTGCGACATGTTGCTCAAGCGTGTCGAGCCCGTAGAGAAACTCATTCAGGATTTGGCGGCCGGAATCGCTGACGTTTCCACCTCGCAGGAATACACTCGTCGGCAGCTTCTCGGCGAGACGTTTCCATTGAGTGATTCGCCGATGCAGCTCTACGGCATCATGGCTTCGAACTGCGTCGTAGGCTTCCACTCGAATCACATTCATGTCATCGACAAGCTCGTCGGTCGGGGGATAAAAGAGGTAGAGGCCCACCCCAGCAAAGCCAACGATGCCGAGAACACAAGTGGCAACGAGCTGTTTCGGCGACAGAGCGGGGTCCCACGCTGGCGAAAGGTCTTTGCGAGGCTCATCTGGCTGTGGTCGCAGCAGATGATCGACGCAGGCGTTGTCTCCGAGAAATCGAAGTATCACCCCAGCGACCAGGACAACCCCGAGTAGAGACAGGCCGACGATTTCCGCCGTCGCTGAGGCTTCACGATTACGGATGGATTCGCCAACCTTTGTGACCACCCAGACGGGTCCAACATCCTCACGCGCGACATTTGCAAGGCGAGTGAAGGGGTCGAATGCGTGTGTGTGGTCCTGCATTGTGGCATTGCCGTGAACGATCGCTCGATCGGCGGTGACGCCGATTACCAGAGTTGCGCCGATCAGAAGCCCGGCGAACAGCATCAGCGGTTTAGCGCCGTAATCGCGGCGGAGCCAGTTTGCGACGCCGACGTTGGCGCCGGCTCCGAGAACGATGAGGGCGAATGCCGCTCCCAGGGAATAGCCATCCCGAACGATGTGCCCGAAGTGCATCATTACATCAGTTGGCGTGACGTAGACCGGAATAGCGACCAGTCCCATGATGATCGGAGCCAGGACGTTGTCGCGTGTCATGCCCGTCTGCAGGACACCGTGTGGCAGAAATGCCCCGAGCAGTCCGACGGCCAGCAACGCCAGGCCGTAGTCGACGAAGGCCGGTCCAACCAGTCCTCGAGCGGCAGTATCACCTGCGACTGCGAGACGATGCAGACTGTTTCGTGGTGCAACCTCAAGTTGCTCGGGTTCGGTGTCGCGGCGATCGGAAATGAAGCGGTTCCAAATGAGTCCAATACCGGTGGACACCACAAATGTACCGACAGCGAAGTAAAGTAATGTGATCGGTTCGATATGGCTCAGGCCGTAAATAATCGACACGGGGTTGAGCACAGGGGCAACGAGTACAATTCTCAGCACCGTACCACT
>CAYSJO010000572.1:0-16714 GCA_964431285.1 uncultured Planctomycetaceae bacterium | reverse complement strand
CCGGATCGATTTCCACCTGGTCCGGTGCGTCCGGAGAATGCACGGTGACGATCCACTGCGTCTCTGTCGGACGCTCGACCGAAATCGTGTCACTCTGAACCTGCCGCCACTAATCGTCCAGACGGACGATTCGTGTCCGCCCTGCTCCTGTCGGACAGTCGAAGCAGAAGGACAGGTCAATCGGCTCTGTGATGTCTTCCGTCTGTATCAATGTCGCCCGCGTGATGTAGCCCGTCTCAGTCTGGGAGACATCAACGTCGTCGATCTTCCAGTCAGAATCACGGCCAGACCTCAGCCAGTCATCAAAGAATGCCTGCCAGCTCTGGCCAGTGAATTCTTCGAGTTCCCGCTGGATGTCATCTGCTCGCAGGATGCCGAACTGGTACTTCGAATACAGGTGCTGCATGAAGCGGAAGAAGTCGTCGCGACCCATGCGGTGCTGGATCATGCCAACGACCCGGGCACCACGGTCATACACGAGGAAGAACAGGTTATGCAGATGCCCGATTCCGTCGAGTGGTGCCAGGGCCTGAGCATCTCCACCACGCTTCTGGTACAGCGAGTACCCGCTATGCACCAGGCTGCGGTAATGAATGTTGGGAAGCTGAAGTGGACCATATCCCTTGAAGTCGAATACCTTCGGATTGGCCCCGTACTTGCCCTCAAGGCGGACTCGCGTCAGCCATTGCACAATGCCCTCGTCGACCCACGGTTCTCGGTACCCGTCGGTGCCGACCGCCGAATACCACCATTGATGACAGATTTCGTGGCTGATCAGATGCTCGACATAGCGACTCGCCAGCTGTGGAGTGTCGAGAATGCGTTCATCAATCATCACCAGGCCGGATGACTCGTTCCCGTTCCAGCCAAAGAAGGACTCGACCAGTTCGAATTCGTCATAAGGATACGGACCGAACCATTCGGAGTATTGCTCCAGACACTCGCCAGCAATCTGCAATGCCAGTCGCGCATGACCCTGATGCTCAGGAAACGCCAGCACACGAACAGGCACGCCATTAACGTGCGATTCGTAAACTTCGAATCGGTCACTGGCGACAATCGTGAAGTCACGCAGTCCCTGTCCACGAATCTGTAAAACCTGGTGCCCCGACTCTTCGAAGGATCGATCGATAACATGTCCGCCTGTGGCCACCCGCTGACCGGGACTGACTCGCAATCGAACCTTGTAATTACCGGCCTCGGTGAGCCACGGCTGGTGCCACGGAACGTAAGGCACCGCATCCCAGCCCTGGTGCCCATACACAGCCAGCACGGGGCACCAGTTAAGCAGATTCGTCACACCCTTGAACTGACCCAGCCGGCCTTGGATCGGAGGCAGATCAAGCCAGTAATTCAGCTCGACGTCTGCGGTTTCACCGACCGCCACCGGTTTCGACAGGGCGATGTGGAGATGGGTGTCGTGCTTCTCGTCGAAATGCCAGCCGAGATCACTGTCTTCCTTGTCGGAGGATTTCACCGTTCGGAGATGAAACCGTCCTCCCTTTTCGTCCAGGCAGTCACGTGGATCGAGCCGCAGTGATTCGACAGTACGACGGGCGATGAAAAGGATGTCCTCTGTCGGCCTGTTATTCGGCACGACGTGCAGAATGAGGTGATCAGTCGGCTCTGGTCCGGGATTCGTCCAGCGAACGCGCTGGATCACCGCAACCGTGCCACCCTCGGTGTCGAGATCGATGTTGAAGGCGTAGCTGGGCAGTCCAGCCAGTTTGCCAGTGTCAATTAGTCGGACCCGAGCCGGACGAGCAGTCTCATCGCCGGAGGCAGCTTCCTCGGCGAGCACTGCCGAACAGGCAACGACACATGAAATGAACTCAATTGAGATTTTATGAACAATAGAATTCACCGTCTGACACATCCTTGACGCCAGTTCGATCGGGATAAGGACGCAGCTGCACAACCGAAGGCTGCGCTGCAATGAGCACAGACTTAATCTGACGTATCGGTGCTGAAAGCCACAAAAGTGACAGAATCTGGTTCTGTGGTATGACCAGATCAGCACCTGGCCCGAAATCCTTTCCTTGCCTGCACATACGGCGCGACTGGGTGATCCGGTGTCTTCCTCGGAATCGCCAGTGTTCGGGAGTGTATTTCAAGTCCAGCAATTGCGCCAGACCAACACTGCGGATCGAGACGAATCAGAGGCCTGATGTTCCAGGCCTTTGCGATTAAAGCCTGCTGCCGCGAGAATCCGGCCTTCACGTGTTTGAACAGCCGCAGGAATCGCCGCCATGTCCTCGTCTTACGAAGAGCTGCTCGCTGCCACCGAGCCCGAATTACCGTCCCGTCCCCGCCGCAATCGCAAATCTGCCGCGATTCGCTCGATGTGCCGAGAGACATGGCTCCATCCCCGACAGTTGATCTACCCGATGTTCCTGCATGCCGACGCCGACAATGTCCCCCTGGATTCGATGCCAGGGCAGACACGCTGGTCGCTGCCAGGTCTGGTCACAGAAGTTCGGCGTATCGCGGATCTCGGTATCAACAAGGTTGTGGTGTTTCCGAAGGTGGACGACAGCCTGAAGACCCCAACCGGTGATGAAGCCGGCAATGACGGCGGCCTGATCCCTGAAGCCATCCGTCGCATCAAAGACGCCTGTCCTGACACGTGTGTTGTGACCGATGTCGCTCTCGATCCTTACAACACCGACGGTCATGACGGCATTGTCTCAGACGAAGGAATCATTCTGAACGACGAAACAGTGCGTGTTCTGTGCGATCAGGCGATCTGCCAGGCCCGCGCGGGTGCGGACATCGTCGCTCCCAGCGACATGATGGACGGCCGCGTAGGAGCCATTCGACAGGCGCTTGACGAAGAGGGTTTCAGCGACGTCTCAATCATGGCCTACACGGCTAAGTACGCATCCGCATTTTATGGTCCATTCCGCGGAGCCCTCGATTCTGCTCCCAAAGCCAGCGGTGGCAAGCCAATCCCAGCGGACAAGACGACGTACCAGATGGACCCGGCCAACGTGCGTGAGGCGCTTCGCGAACTGGAGCTGGATGAAGGCGAGGGCGCGGACATCGTCATGGTCAAACCCGCGGGCCCGTACCTTGACGTGATCCGCGCGTTGCGCGACGAGACAGCACTTCCAGTGGCCGCTTATCAGGTCAGCGGCGAGTACCTGATGATCAAGTCCGCGTCCGCGGCCGGCTGGCTCGACGAGAAGTCCGTCACTCTGGAAACGTTGACAGGCATCCGCCGGGCCGGGGCCGACATCATTCTGACCTACTTCGCTCCACAGATCGCCGAGTGGCTGGGAGGCTGAAACGTAGCCCCTGCCCGACGGACTGGCGTACCAAATTCGTTAAGAGACACTTTCACGGACACACCAATCAACACGCTGAATCCATCGCGGAGTCGCGACTGCGGCTTCACCAGGTACTAAGGACCCATCCCATGCTTCGACTCATCTTCGTTTCGTCCGTATTTGCCGCGGCCGGTCTGACCGCCATTCCGAATCCTGTGTCGCCCGACCCTGAGGGTGTGCGACCGATTGATGCTGTCGACACGGTATTCATCGAAGACATGACCTGGATGGAAGTCCGTGACGCCATGCGTGCGGGCAAGAGGACGGTGATCGTCGCCACTGGCGGAGTCGAGCAGAACGGTCCTTACCTGGTCACGGGCAAACACAACGTCGTGTTGCGGGGGACAACCGAAGCCATTGCCCGGAAGCTGGGCAATGCACTTGTCGCACCGATCGTGCCGTTCGTTCCCGAAGGAGATATTGACCCGCCCACCGTCCACATGAAGTACCCGGGAACGGTCAGTGTCACGGAAGAAACCTATCGATCGCTGCTAACGGATATCTGCAGCTCATTCAAGACGCACGGCTTCGAGCACATTGTGCTGATCGGGGACAGCGGCGGAAACCAGGCCGGTCTGAAAGCGGTCGCCTCAAACCTGAACGAGGCGTGGGGAGAGGATGGCACACGGTTGCACTTCATTCCCGAGTACTACGACTTCGGCTCGGTGGCAAAATGGCTCGAGGAACAGGGCGTCAAACAGACGCCAGAGGGCCTGCATGACGACTTCGCGATGACTGCGATGATGATGGCCGTTGACGGTGACAGCGTGCGCACACAGCAGCGAATCAAAGCAGACCGATTTCACATCAACGGCGTCCACCTGGCACCTGCAGAACGCACCATCACGTGGGGGCACTGCATTATCAACTTTCGTGCGGACGCGACTGTGAAGGCACTGCGAGCGTCGATCGCCGGGAAGTAGTGGCACTGTGCGTGATGGGAATGTGACCGCCAGCGACTCGACGCGATCTCACTAACATTCCGCCCTACCGTCGCAGCCTTGAAAGAGAACCCCGTGATGGAGTGGAGATTCGCGGGTCTGTCAGATTACTCATTCAGATTACTCATAATTACAACCACACGGGGAGTCGCTCATGCGACGAACCACGCGTCTCTGGCTGAAACATAGCCTTGCTGCAGGATCTGCGGCAGAATCAGTCGCCGGGCCTGGTCAGCTCCAACTGCAATGATCAGTGGCGTCCCATCGGCGACCGGCATGTCCGTGGGATGGGCAATGCGCACGCCGTGGATTCGCTCATTCACCTTGCGCTCGTTGACGTCATAGCCGCATCGAACGTTGATATTCTGAGCACGCAGCCAGCGGAGCCATGGTTTACCCGTCTGGCCAACTCCCCAGATGTCCACACATTCGATACCGCGGAGTGGACCGGCCAGCAGATGCGATTGGCGACATCGCATAAATGCTTCCGGCGAATATCGCGAATCGGTTCGCGTCAGTCGGCCAGAATGATCAGTCCAATCGAAAAGGGCCTCAGGCGCTTTTCCGAAACGCATCCCGCTGGCAGCAGCACGCAGCATCAGGTCGTAGTCTTCGGGAACATCGACGTCGCGAAAGCCCAGCTTGAAATAGCTCCGCCGCGCCAGAATCGTCGGATTGACCAGCGGGAATTCCACGAATCGAAGTGCGGATATGTCACGCCCCTCGGCCGTTTCCTCGTTAATCCAGCGTTCGTAGCGGCGCAGAGAGTCAACGGGCTGCGATGATTCGTCCAGGATACGGACCTGGCAACCCACCACATCGAGATTCGATTTGTGAAGTTGCTCAAGTTGTTTCTCAAGCCGTCGCGCATGTGAAAAGTCGTCAGCATCCATGCGAGCAATGAATGGCGCGACGGCAAGTTGGGTCCCCGTATTTGCCGTCAAGACAACGCCGCGGTGTGAGCACCGAATCAAGCGTAACCGTGGGTCCGGTATGCGTTGCACAACGGCGACAGTGTCGTCCGTTGAGCCGTCATCCAGCACAATCAATTCCAGGTCGCGCAGTGTCTGGTCGAGAATCGAGCACACGGCTCGTCGAACCGTTCGGGCTCCGTTAAAGACCGGCATCACAACAGAGACTTCAGGCATGTGATTAGATGAATTCTGCGACAGGGAAGGTCGCCCTGGCGTATGTGCGGTTTTGCCCGACGACTCAGGCCATTCAGCGCTCTCTTTAGAGTGTAGCCGCTCTGTCGGATGCCCTGCCTTAGCACGCCGAGTTGCGCGGTGCGTCCGCATCATTTGGGAACGGATTTCGGGGCATGATGTCCCGTCCGTGACCCGAGATCGCCACGCGGTCGGACGAATGAGTGTTACTTCGTGCGGGTTACATCAGCTGGTTGAGAATCCGCTGCCGGGAAAACTCCCAGTCATCCACTGCCGGCCGCTCCGCGCAGGCGTTTGGCTCGCATGCTTTCTTTGAGTGTCCGGAGATTGAACCGAAAAAGTACCCGCTGACCGATGTGGTAACTCGATCGAGTTACCCGAACTGATTCCGATATTCCAGCACCGAGGGGAAGAAATGACGAGAGTTTCAAGCGTAGGCGGCCTGGCTTTCCTGACTCTGGCATTTGTGGCGGCATCGTCGTCCGTGTCAAACGCTGATGATCAACTGGTGTAGGCAACCAATTCGGCGAAGAGACGTGCCGCAGCGGCGGCGCGGCCGCTCCAGGTGACGATGGAGATGGCGTCGCAAACTAACGCGCAACTCAAAGGCCGCCTGTTGGAAATGACGGAGCTGTCAGTAGAAACGGCGTTCGGTACTGCGACGATTCCGCTGCACGCCGTCGCCGGAATGCGACTGCCGCAGAAGGACTCACCGATGACCACCGTCCTGCTGACGAACGGTGACTCAGTCACGGGAACGACCGAACTCGGGAAGTTGTTTGTAGACACGGACTGGGGCAAGGCAGAAGTCGACGCCACCAACGTCATCTCAATCGTGTTCAAAGAGGGACTGACATGGACGTTGGAAAATCGACTGAACGGCGAACGCTGGACGCTGGTTGAGCAGCCGCAGCAGGTCTACTACCAGTACTAACGGCACCGCGCCGCAGACAGTTTGACAGTCTCGAAGGCCGGCATTTTGCCGGCCTTCTTTTTTGCATCGTCACGTCGATTCACGCTGAGTTCGGTTGTCGTGAGAGATCTGGCCCGTCAATTCAGCGTTGATTGTGAAATTCGCAGCCAGGATTTGGAGCGTAGCTCCGCCAATAGTAAGTCGGGCCGCAAGTTAAGCAGCGATTTGAAACAGAAAGTCGTACATCCGGGTAGTTCTCTCTGACATTCACCTGAGAAGAAGCAGGAGCCGGAATCATGGTAGCGGCCAACAGCGACGAACTCAGGAACCAAATGCCAATGGCTCGCATCCTGACTATTGGCTCTCGGGTTTTTGTGACATTTGATCCGATAGCCGCCCGGCGATGCTCAACGCCCGCTCGTTTCGAGGCACCCAGCGGCGAACCCCTGTCTATGTCGCACGACTTCGAAAGACCCGTGCCTGGTGACGAGTTCCGATGATTTGAGGCGAATTCGGACCCGGTGAAACAGCCGCTTGTTTCTGCGTTGCAACGAAACAAGCCTGCCAGGTCACAGAAGGCGGGACAGGGCCGCGGGAAAACTTGATTCAAACGTGAGAAGTTCACGCGTCAACGGGTGGCGGAATTCCAGGAAACTGGCGTGTAAGCCCAGTCGCCCGACCGGATTTGTGCGGGCTTCATACTTCTGATCGCCGATGACCGGACAGCCCACATCGGCCAGGTGTACGCGAATCTGATTGCGGCGACCGGTCTCCAGTTTGAGTTCGAGCAACGCGCTGGACGTGGTTTGGCGGATCACTCGATAATGCGTCACAGCAAGACGTGTGTGTTCACTGGATGGGGCACTGTAGACCTTGAACGGTCTGCTCTCATCCAAATGTGACTTGAGCACTCCGTGGTCAGCTGGTGGTTTTCCTTCCACCACTGCCAGGTAGCGTTTTTCCGTTTCCTGCCAGTCTTCCTGTAGCGTTCGCTTCGCCGCCTCGGTCCTGGAAAAAACCATCAGCCCGGATGTCTCGCGATCCAGCCGGTGGACAATCCACACGCGTTCTGGACTCCGAGGATTGCCGCGGCGTACATAGTCAGTCAGGAACGCGAAGGCAGTCTTCTGCCGTTCCGAATCGCTGGCCATACTCAACAGGTGTTCGGGCTTTTCGATGACGACCAGTGACTCGTCCTCAAACACAACGTCCATTCCCCGTGGCAAGAGGCTCTTGGTCCGCATCTCGTCCCTGTCTCGAATCGAAACCAGGTCACTAGTCTGCAGTCGATGGTTGAAGCGTGTAATCGCCTGTCCGTTGACGTGCACCGACCCATGCTTAAGCCACTGCCGAACTTTTGTCTTCTTTGCCTCAGGGTGACAGGCAAAAAGAAAATCCAGTAGTTCTATGGAGTGTTCAACGGTGTGAGATGCTGGCATGACTGTGGTTGCGCAACTTCCGATCAGGTGGACTACACTCAGTCGGGCTGGGACGGGAAGCATAGCGGAAAAAGTGTTTCCTGTTGTTTGCCGAGAGTTCGGGCTGGCTGTTTGTCGATCCTGCGGAAGGTTCGGGGCAGGGCTGATCCGGCGCGGGGTCCAGACTTTTTCTCCGTCTCGGCTTTTCTGTCGTGCAGGTGTCGCTGCACCTGGTCAATCGTCACTTCAATAACCGTTCCTTCAACGACGATTCACCGCACGATTGCTATGCTGATGAAGATTCGTCGCACTGCTGCCTCCTCGTCCAAAGTCAGATCCTCGTGATGAAATGTCCATTCTTAATAAGCCTTTTTCTTTGTCTGAGCCCTATTGTCGGAGCCGCTCAGACGATCGATTTCAACCGGGATGTCAGGCCGATCCTGTCTGACAACTGTTTTTCCTGCCACGGGTTTGACAAGGCAACACGGAAAGCAGACTTGCGCCTCGACACACTCGTGGGGGCGACCGCGGATCGTGACGGGTCGCGAGCGATCGTTCCTGGCAGACCCGATAAGAGTCTGCTTATCGAGCGAGTTAGCTCGGCCGATACCGATCTCGTCATGCCGCCTGCGGATTCTCATCGGAAGCCGCTGAAGCATTCTCAGATCGAAGCCCTCCGCCGCTGGATCGAGGAAGGCGCTGTCTGGGGGAAACACTGGGCGTTTGAAGAACCGAAGCGCCCGGCTGTGGCCGCTGAAGCTCACCCGATTGACGACTTTGTGAAGGGGCGTCTCAAAAGAAAAAGTATGACGCTGGCGAAACGGGCAGAGATCCCGACTCTTGTGAGGCGACTTTCGTACGACCTGACGGGTCTGCCTCCTGAGCCGGCTGTCGTTGAGCGACTCGTCAAAGCCCCCACAAAAGAAAACTGGAATCGACTGATTGATGAACTGCTGGCCTCACCACATTACGGGGAGCGGATGGCGATGTGGTGGCTCGACGGAGCCCGTTACAGCGACACGGACGGCTTTCAATCCGACGCAACCCGGACCAACTGGCCATGGCGCGACTGGGTCATCGACTCGTTTAATAGAAACCTGCCGTTTGACCAGTTCACGATTGAGCAATTTGCGGGTGACCTGATTCCCAACGCGACACCCGAGCAGAAACTCGCAACCTGTTTTCATCGCAACCACATGGCCAACGGCGAAGGTGGTCGAGACCGCGAAGAGTCGCGGATCGACTACGTCCTCGACAGGACGAACACGTTCGGAACGCTCTGGCTGGGCCTGACACTCGGGTGCACGCAGTGCCACGACCACAAGTTCGATCCGGTCTCGCAACGCGACTACTACAGCCTGACTGCTTACTTCAACAGCATTGATGAAACCGGAGCGGCGGGGGGTGGAGCGACTCCCTACCTGACTTATCGATCGCCTTACGCGAAGCGAGCAGTCGAGGATGCGGAAGCGGCGCTCAAGGAATCCGACGCAGATGTCGTGAAAGTGCGAGAAAGAGCCGAGACCGAATTCGTTCCGTGGCTGGCTGCTCGAATCGATCAAGTGAAGTCCGGTTTCCAGGCGTGGACAGTCGCCAAACCAGTCCGCCTGGAAACGACCGAGGGCTACCCGTTGAAGGCAGATGAAGACGGCACGATTGTGTCGGGTCCGTTTGATAAGCCTCAGGACGATTTCATCGTGACAGTCGCTCCGGATGACTTAGACAGAACCACTGGATTTCGGCTGGATGTCTTTCCTCATCCGTCACACACCGATGGCAAATACTCATTCGCTCCGAGCGGCGAGTTTATTTTGACCAACGTCAAAGTCCTTGTTCAGAAGCAAGGCACATCGCAGTACCAGGAAGTAGAAATCGCCTCGGCAAAAGCAGACATCGAGGGTCAGGGAACGGACAAAGGTTACGGTCGAGTCGTCGGGACGCTCGACGACGATCCACGCAAAGGGTGGACGACTCGAACGAAACCGGCGGACGTCCTGCACTCGGCAGTGTTTGCTTTTACGAAACCTGTCACGCTCAGTGAGGACGAAGAACTGCGAATTGCCCTCATGCAGCGGTCGCTTTCTCCAAAGGAGTTGATGGGCCGCTTTCGCCTGAGCCTCACGAATCAAGGCGGTCAGGCCATTCAGTCGCTTGGAAAGATGCCGATGGAGGAACTGACCGAAGCTGTCGCGAAGAACGATTCGGTCTCAACTGACAAGCTGGATGGGAACGTTCGAGAAAAACTGTTCGAGCAGTTCCTCGAAGATCACGAGGAATGGAAACAGGTCAAAGAACGAAACAACCGAATCCGGTCGCAACTGTCGGCAGCAGGAAAGGCGACCGGTGACCTGAAAGTCATGGTTCTGGGCGAACGCAAAGACTCGCGGAAAACTCACATCCTCGTCCGAGGCGTCTGGAATGCCAAAGGCGAAGAAGTTCCGCATGCTGTTCTTCCGGCCGTCCTGAAGCGGGACGAAGCTGAAGTTCCAACGCGTCTGGAGCTGGCGAAGTGGGTCGTCTCACAGGACAACCCGCTGACGGCACGCGTGATCGTCAATCAAATCTGGCAACTGTTGTTTGGAGCCGGACTGGTCCGCACGCCAAATGATTTCGGCTTTCAAGGTGAGTCACCAACGCACCCACAAGTGCTGGACTGGCTGGCCGTTGAGTTCGTGGAAAGTGGCTGGGACGTTAAGCACCTCATCAAGGTGATGGTGACCAGCGAGACGTATTCGCAGGACAGTTCACTGACCGAGAAGTCTACTGAGCTGGATCCGGAGAACCGCCTGCTGGCGCGAGGTCCACGTTTTCGCCTGCCTGCCTGGATGATTCGAGACGGTCTCCTCAAGACCAGCGGTCTGCTGAATAGTGCCCATGGGGGGCCGCCCGTTTTTCCGTATCAACCGGATGGCGTCTGGCGAGATCAGTTCATGGGTCGATTCACCTACCGGCCATCGCTCGGCCCGAGTCAGTATCGGCGCACGATTTATGCCTTCTGGAGGCGTTCAAGTGTGCCAACGTTCCTGTTTGACTCAGCGATGCGAAGAACATGTGAGGTCGTCCCTCGGCGCACGAACACGCCGCTGCAAGCCCTCACGCTGTTGAACGACGTCACCTCTCAGGAAGCGGCGAGAGCGCTGGCCGATCTTGCCGTCGCACACTCCGACCAAGTCGCTGCAAGAATCAGTTTTCTGATGCAGCGAGCTGTCTCACGGAATCCTTCTGAACGAGAGCAGATCATTCTTGAGCGAGAGTTCGCTCGTGCCTTGTCGTACTACAACAACCACGAAAAGGAGGCAGTCTCGTTCACGGCTCCGGGACAGCTTAAGCCGCCGAATGAAAGCGCGGCGGATGTGGCTGCGACGATGTTGCTTTCCAATCTTGTTCTAAACCTCGATGAAGCGATCACTCATGAGTGACCACAACACCGATCAAGTATCGCCAGAGATAGACCTCACCCGTCGCACCTTTCTGAGCCAGTCAACGGGGATGAGTCTGGGCGCGATGGCTCTCGGCAACCTGCTCAGCGATGACGCCACTGCTGCGGACTCCCGAACGCGTGGAATGACCGATTTTGCTCCGAAAGCAAAGCGAATTATCTTCCTCACACAATCCGGTGGTCCATCGCAGATCGAGCTGTACGACCATAAGCCGGACCTCATCAAACAGGCCGGCAAAAAACTTCCCGACAGTATCCGGATGGGACAACGGCTCACGACGATGACTGCCGGAAGGCCGCAGTTGGTGATGCCGGCGCATTCGAGTTTTCGGCACTGGGGCGAATCCGCAGCAACGGTCAGCGACTGGCTTCCCCATATCGGCTCCGTGGCTGACGATCTTTGTTTCGTCAAGTCGGTGACGACGAACCAGATCAACCACGCTCCCGCGATGACTCGATTTCTAACAGGTCACCATCTGGCTGGCCGCCCCAGCATGGGCAGCTGGTTCAGCTATGGGCTGGGAAGTGTCAATCGCGATCTGCCGGACTATCTGGTTCTCATCTCAAAGATGAAACGAGGCAGTGACCAGCCGCTTTACGATCACTACTGGGGTAGTGGTTTTCTGCCATCGGTTTATCAGGGAGTCAAACTGCGCAACGCGACGGAACCGGTTCTCTACCTGCGAGATCCGGATGGGCTTCCTCGCGTATTGCGGCGAGGCATGCTCAACGGACTCGGCGAGTTGAACCAGCTTCGCTTTGAGAAGACTGGGGACTCGGAAATCGAAACCCGCATTCGTCAGTACGAGATGGCCTACCGCATGCAGGCCAGTGTTCCGGCACTGACCGACCTCGCCACCGAACCCGAATCAACCTTTGAACTCTACGGTCCCGACTCACGTCGCCCGGGAAGCTATGCGGCAAACTGCATCCTCGCTCGCCGACTGGCCGAACGCGGAGTGCGTTTTGTGCAACTCTTCCATCCGGATTGGGACCATCACAGCCGGCTCAGAAGCTGGTGCACTGCTCGTTGCCGAGACACCGACCAAGCCAGTGCGGCACTCATCAAGGACCTCAAACAACGAGGTCTTCTGGACGATACTCTTGTCGTCTGGGGTGGAGAATTCGGACGCGGAGTGGCCGGACAGGGGAAGTGGGACAGCCCTGAGGGCGGCCGAGATCATCATCCTCGTTGCTATACGATCTGGATGGCCGGAGGCGGAATCAAATCCGGCACGACGTACGGAGCCACTGACGATTTTTCATACAACGTGGCGGAGAAACCAGTTCAGGTTCGAGATCTTCATGCAACCGTCATGCACCTGATGGGCCTCGATCATCAGCAATTCACATATCGATATCAGGGACTCGATTTTCGGCTAACAGGTGTCGAGGAGTCTCAGGTCGTAAAGGAAATCATCGGATGATCGTTGAGTAACACAGGTACGATCATGTCACCTTCTTGCTCGAATCCTCTACCGGCATTCTGCGGAAACACTCCTGACCGCCTTCGTGGCCCGTGAGCTTCGTCCGTGGGGAAAGCGTCACCGCATTACCGGTCGGTCGTCTCCAG
Source organism: uncultured Planctomycetaceae bacterium (assembly GCA_964431285.1). Classification (GTDB taxonomy): domain Bacteria; phylum Planctomycetota; class Planctomycetia; order Planctomycetales; family Planctomycetaceae; genus CAUZFZ01. The sequence goes on along the minus strand of CAYSJO010000572.1, from coordinate 3,935 downwards.
AACAACATACGGAGCTTCCCTCTGCCAGTCTGGCCAGAGTGCTCCCCCACCCGAGATGCGATCTTCGATGTAATACAAATGGTCGTACTGCGCATTCAGTACCAAACCGGAACCGTTGCCACATAGATTTCATTATCAGTCGACTTCATTCGGAGTTGCTTCCAGTCAACTGTCTGATCCATACGCCGATGGCGCAGCATGATTTCGCGAATCGCGACGTTACTGAAGACCTTGGCGGAAACTTCAATGCATGAGCGCAATAATCCGCAGCGAAATTCCCCTTCGGAAAAGTCTCAACAGACGACGGTCCGTATTTCTCGACTGGTTGCTGTGTCCACACGCCAAGAGTGAAGTCGAGTCCGTACTCCCAGGCGAGGCGTGAGATGCGCTCCAGCATTCGCAGATTGCGTCGCCGATCGACGTTGGTCACACCCTTTACCCGGATGTCCGGATATTGAAAGACGTGGACCAGCCAGGCATACGCGGGATTCATGTAATTCGTCTGATGCCCGAACGTCAGTGTGAAGTTGTTGTACCGGCAGACGACCAGCATGCTGAAGTATCCACGCCAGTAATCCTCATCGAAGTACCAGTCCCGCTCCAGATCTTCGTTGAAGATCTGCATCTGCAGACTGCGTGTGGTAAGAAACGGAGATTCCGTCGTGTTGAGAATCAATCGGGAGAGCTGCACGTTCTGCGGCCCCGTCTCGATGGCCCACGCAACTTCACAGAGTGCATAGGTCAGACCACGTTCATCCTGTCCGGCGATGACAACCAGCGGTGGCACATGATCCGTTACAGTCGCAATCAGCAGCGACCCGGCTTTTTCCGGCAGAGAGAGATCATGTGCCGCGAGTGTGGCAGTCAGCAGATCATCTGTGGTGGTCCCAATAACGAAGACTGCGTCTCCATCATTCGAGAGCTCTCGCCGCTCGCGAGTCGTCTGGCCACGCTTTGCCACCGCTGCCCTGACTCGCGACAGGGCATGCTTCACGGGTGGTGTGATTCGTCCACTACTAACGATTGATACTGTGCCAGCCGGCGCCGCCTGGTCCTGTATGCAGAGACATAACAGTGCAACAGCCAGCGCCAGTCGCGTACCCATTGGACTCTCCGTTCTTCGTGGCTTGCCGTGTTCAGAACTCCAGGCGACCGTGGCGCCCAACCCGAAGTCGTCCGCTTCCCAGTGGAATGGCACCGGCATCGGGTTTTCCCTGCTCCTGGTCGCGTAGCGGATCGAACCAGTCCTTTGGCAGGGCAACCCCGGCATCAACTGCAACACTGTCGGCGGGCAGACGAAAATCGCTTGGCCGGGCGAAGGCGGGTTCGTTGGCGACATTTCCACTCCATTCGGCTCCCTCCTGCGGCTTGCCGGCAGTCACCTTCCCCATCAGCAGAAGGTTGTTAAACACCTGCCACGGTCGACCACCCGTTCGAGACGACAGAATGAAGCGAGGGTTGGCCAGAATCGTGTTGTGATACCACCACATGGATTCCCATGGAGGACTGCCGTGATCGGACACCACGGCGGCCGCGTCGAGAATGTTGCGGCAGACGTGCACATCGCTGCTTAATCCGGCGTCTCCGCCAAATGCGAACGACATGATGCAGCCACTGATCACGTTCTGGTAGAAGAGTCGGCGCCCGTGTTGCGGGTAGTACAGCTTTCGACAACTGGACAGATAAACGCCGTCGTCCTGGAAGTTGTGAACATAGTTGTGATGAAACTTCAGTCCGTCGATGTCGCCCATGTAGACGCCGTCGTGAGCATCAGAAAATTCACAATTCCAGATTTCCCAGAGGTGGTTGTAGGGAAAGTAATAGACCGAGTACTCGTCTCCAGCGGCCGGGATAATCAGCGCTTGTGTATTGAGCCGAGTGAGGTTTCTTCCTTTAGAACCCCACGGGCGTTCTCGCAATAATGTTTCTCCGCGAGTGCTCCACGGTGGCACGCTGCCATAGATGGCCGAGTCATGCAGTTTCATCGGCCCGGTATTTCGCGCCTTCAGTCCGTAAGCTCCGGCATAGACTGCGACGTTGTCGAATTCGCGGTGCTCGCCATGACGAATGTCGACAGCGTCGTAGCCGCCGCCTCGAACCACCAGGTCCTGGAAACGCACATGCTGCGCCCGGTCGATCAGCAACGGTACGGAATGATACGGGGCAATGATCAGCGGAAGCTGACGCGGATCGGTCTCACCTTTGTAGCTTTCCAGATGGTGCAGCCGGTGAGGCAGGTACTTGAGCGTCAGGGGCGTTCTGGCACGGACCAGGTCCGATGCCTCGTAGTGGGCCAGACGCACGTGAATGTGGCCCGTCGCGCGGTTGTGCCAGATGCCTGGGCCGACGTACCGCTCACCACGCAGGTCTTCGATGTGGTAGTAAACCTGCAGACCCACCATCGAGTCGCCGAAACGCCCGTGGATGTTGCGGTAGGCACGAGCCGATCGGTATTCGCCCGGTGAACCTTGTTCATAGCGTTCCCAGGCTGAGGTCGGCGTTTCGAAGAACTCTCGATAAGCACCATCGATGACAGCCAGCTCTCCAGGCCACGACCGAATCGTGATCGGCTTTTCCGGCACGCCGGCGACACCGCAGTACACCCGCTCGTAGTACGTGCCGCCGTGCAGATACAAAGTTGACCCGGCCGTCAGGTGGGCCAGTGCATGTCCAATCGTTTTCCAGGCAGACTCGGCGCTTCCGTCGTTTTCATCACTGCCTTTGTCGGCATCCACGTGGAATGCAGGCCCCTTTGTCAGTGGCCGGTCCGATGGCTGCGGTAACGGACGCAGTGGAGGATGCGATCGATGCTCCTGCCCCACAGAGTCTGCAACTGAAAACGTGACAGCGAACAACGCCAGTGCCGGAATCCACTTCATCGACAATCTCCTGACGTTTGAGGCGAGTCGAATGATACTGGTCGTTGACTGGATTCGCCCCTCCCCAGGAGCATTGATACTCTGTCAGGGACTGCGGAAACGTCCGATCGAGTACGATGCCTCACAACCTCGGCCAGGCAGATACAGGAACGGTTACGGTGAGTTGTCTGAATCGCTGTTTCATGGTCTTTGTGACAATCGTCAGCGGCAACGCGCTCTCCGTCTCTGCAGACTGGCCGATGTACGGGGCAGACGCTTCCCGCTCGCGAATCAGCCGTGAGCAGCTCGAGCTGCCGTTGAGCCGTCGGTGGCGTCACGTCTGCAATGCGCCGCCTCAACCTGCATGGCTGGATCCGGTTAAGGAACGGCATCGGCTTGATTTTGACCATGCGCCGCAGATAGTCATTGTCGGCGGAACTGTCTGCTTCGGATCACCGACCGACGACACTCTCCGTGCTCTGGATGCCGGATCCGGGCAACAGCGTTGGACGTTTACGACAGGTGGTCCGGTCCGGTTTGCTCCCTGTTGCTATGAGGGGCATGTCTATGTCGCGTCGGACGACGGGTTTCTGTATTGCATTCGAGCCAGTTCTGGTGAGCTGATCTGGAAGTTCCACGCGGCCGATGTCGATGGCATGGTTCTGGGAAACAGACGTCTGATTTCCCGTCGCCCGCTGCGCAGCGGTGTCCTCGTCGATCGCGGTACAGCCTACGTAACGGCGGGCATGTGGCCGTCGGAAGGCGTGCTGATCTACGCACTGGATGCTGCCACAGGTGAAATCCAATGGTGCAATGATACAAGTGACAGGAAGTACGTCGCTCAGCCGCATGCGAAGGCGTACTCACTCACCGGCGTTTCACCTCAAGGCTATCTGCTGGCGACGGATGATCTTCTGCTGGTTCCAACAGGCCGTGGGGTTCCGGCGGCGTTCGACCGGGTCACGGGACACCTCAGGTATTTCAAGCCGGCAGACAGCAAGACTCACGGCGGGTGCTGGGCGACCGTTAGCGGCGTTCGCCTGTTCAATGGCGGTCTTGTTTACGAAGCGGCGACCG
>CAYSJO010000571.1:0-4377 GCA_964431285.1 uncultured Planctomycetaceae bacterium | reverse complement strand
TACGGCTGCCACATGTCGCTGACCACGAACTTCAGTTTCCCGGAACGCTCGGGGCCGAAGACGTGGAAGAAAGATGCCAGGGACTCTTTCGTGCGTTCCCGGGCTTCGTGCGTTCCCGGGCGACGTACAACAGACGTTTCTATCACCCATCGATCTGGTAGATCAGAGTCATGTAACGATGGCCTTTTCTCCGGGCGATTTCATCAATGCCGATCGCTTCCACACCGGAGAAGCCCACAGCGTAAGCCACGTGAACTTCGTGAGCTGGTGATTGAGATTGTGAAGACGACTGGGTTCGGTTACAGCCGGATCATTGGCGAGCTGAGAAAGCTCGGGATTAAGAAGATCAGTCGTCAGACGGTGCGGCGTATTCTGAAGGAAGAGGGCATCGAACCCGGACCGGATCGGACATCAGGTTCCTGGACGGAGTTCATTGAGCGTCACAAGGAGACGCTGTGGGCCTGCGACTTTTTCAGCGTCCGCACGGTGACAGCTCGTGGCCTGCGGCAGATGTATGTGCTGGTGTTTCTGTGCCTCGAGACACGGGAAGCGATCGTGTCCTAGTCAACCGAGCATCCGAATTCCGCGTGGGTTGTGGAGCAGACGGAACAGTTCCTTGAGGAAACCGGTGGACGTGAAAAGAAGCCCGACATTCTGATGCACGATCTGGATACGAAGTTCACCCAGGAGTTCAAAGACGCGTTGAAGTCCCGAGGTGTGCGGACAAACGCTTTACCCAAGGCGTCGCCTAATTTGAACGGCAGATGCGAGAGGTTTGTGGGCACTCTCCGCTGGGGGTGTCTCGACAAGTTCATCATCTTTGGCAGGAAGCACTTAGATCATCTTCTGTCCGAGTTCACCAGTTATTACAACAGCACGCGGTCGAGCATGGTTCGGGACCACCTGCCACCGGTTCGTGACGTGCCCGACGAAGTCGAAACACTGAAGCTCGATCAGATCACGGTGCGGCGTCACGTCGGGGGACTGGTTTCGTCGTTTGAGCGCAAAGCGGCGTAGTTCGGCCCACACTCCCCGGAATCTCGCCTGCCCGCCACGGCCTAGGGCGAGAGACTTGGTTGTGCGCCTTTGCACAGGTTACTCCCTGCATTCGGCCGACTCCGTCGCGGCCGTCCCAGATTCCCGGTTTCGCTTCCGACAGTCTGGCAATGGCGAATGCGTGTCCAAGTTCGTTCCCTATCGAGACTTTCTGGCTTCCACTTCTATGGAACAGCAGGCTCGCGCTCAAAAATCCAGAATGCTGTGAGAAACAGCACGGCGTGCAAAAACAAAAGGCTCGCCAGACAGAGCTGACGAGCCTTCGGATCCCGAATTAATCAGGCAAGGTCGAAGCGATCAAGATTCATCACCTTGTCCCAGGCAGCCACGAAGTCACGCACAAAGGCCTGCTGCGAGTCGTCGCAGGCATAGACTTCCGCAATGGCTCGAAGCTGAGAGTTCGAACCAAAGACGAGGTCAACTGCGGTGCCGGTGTACTTGAGGTCGCCGCTTGCGCGATCGCGTCCCTCGTACACGCCTTCGGATGTCGCGGACGGCTGCCACGCCGTGCTCATGTCCAGCAGGTTTACGAAGAAGTCATTGGTCAACGTCTCGGGTCGATCCGTGAAGACGCCGAGTTCGGACTGCCCGACGTTAGCCTTCAAGGCTCGCATGCCGCCGACGAGCACGGTCATCTCAGGAGCAGTCAGCGTCAGCATCTGCGCCCGATCCACCAGCAGTTCCTCTGCCGGTCGTGCCTGCCCGTTTCGGGCGTAATTGCGGAATCCGTCTGCGGTCGGTTCCAGCACGGCAAAGGACTCCATGTCCGTCTGCTCCTGTGACGCGTCCGTGCGTCCCGGCGTGAACGGAACCTGCACGTCGTGCCCGGCCTTCTTCGCAGCGTTCTCGACGGCCGCGCACCCACCGAGAACGATGACGTCCGCGAGTGACACCTGCTTACCGCCCGACTGCGAATTATTGAAGTCCGTTTGGACCTGCTCCAGCTTCTGCAGCACACCGGCCAGTTTGGACGGATTGTTGACTTCCCAGTCCTTCTGCGGAGCGAGGCGAATGCGCGCCCCGTTCGCTCCACCGCGCTTGTCCGTACCGCGGAAAGTTGCCGCTGACGTCCAGGCGGTCAGGACCAGATGCGAAATGGAAATACCAGACGCCAGAATCTTTCGCTTCAGGTCGGCGATGTCCTGCTCCCCGATCAATTCATGATCGACTGCGGGAACGGGGTCCTGCCACAACTGCGGCTCGGGAACCAATGGCCCGAGACATCGCGTGGATGGCCCCATGTCGCGATGCGTCAGCTTGTACCACGCCCTGGCGAACGCAGCTGCGAACTCGTCCGGGTGCTCGTGGAATCGCTTCGAAATCGGCCCGTAGGTCGGGTCCATTCTTAGTGCAAGATCCGTCGTGAACATCATCGGGGCGTGCTTCTTCGATGGATCGTGAGCGTCCGGAACAGTGCCCTGTGCCGATGCGTCCGTGGGCGTCCACTGCTGCGCACCGCCGGGACCCGTCACCAGTTCCCATTCGTAGCCGAACAGGTTTTCGAAGAAGTTGTTGTCCCATTTCGCCGGGGTGGTTGTCCACGCGCCCTCCAGCCCGCTGGTGATCGCGTCGCCGCCGACTCCGCTGCCAAAGCTGTTCTTCCAGCCGAAGCCCTGCTCCTCCAGAGGCGCAGCCGCGGGTTCGGGTCCGACGTGCGTGTCGGCATCAGCAGCGCCGTGAGCTTTGCCGAACGTGTGACCGCCAGCAATGAGTGCAACCGTCTCTTCGTCATTCATCGCCATGCGAGTGAACGTCTCGCGAATGTCCCGGGCCGCAGCCAGCGGGTCCGGAGTACCATTCGGCCCCTCCGGATTCACGTAGATCAGGCCCATCTGGACGGCACCGAGAGGATTCTCGAGTTCTCGGTCGCCGGTGTAACGCTCGTCTCCCAGCCACGTGGTCTCCGGCCCCCAGTAAATGTCCTCTTCGGGTTCCCAGGTGTCCTCACGCCCGCCAGCAAAACCGAGCGTCTTGAATCCCATGGACTCCAGAGCACAGTTACCTGTGAGGATCATCAGGTCGGCCCAGGAGATTTTCTGGCCGTACTTCTGCTTGAGCGGCCAGAGCAAGCGACGTGCCTTGTCGAGGCTCACGTTGTCGGGCCAACTGTTGAGCGGCGCGAAGCGGAGTGTGCCGGCGGCGGCGCCCCCGCGACCGTCGTGGATGCGGTAGGTACCCGCGCTGTGCCACGCCATCCGAACGAAGAGGCCTCCGTAGTGGCCGTAGTCGGCTGGCCACCAGTCCTGCGAGGTCGTCATCAACGCCTCGAGTTCCTCCTTCAGTGCGTCGAGGTCAAGCGTCTTGAACTCCTCGGCGTAGTTGAAATCCCCGCCCATCGGATCGGACTGGGGCGAGTTCTGGCGAAGAACTTTCAGGTTCAACTGATTCGGCCACCAGTGCTGGTTCGCCGTCGCCCCAACCGCCGTGTGTCTATCAGGTCCGCCCAACACTGGGCATTTGCTTTCGGTCGTCATCGTCTCTCCGATCGTGTGCTGAATGTTCTGCCAACTTTTCTGTACGCCAAGTTTTTTCTGTATACAGAGACTAGGAATCCTTGGAAAGGGCCGGCGCGAGTCCAGCCGGCGAACTCGATGTGCCCCTTGTGTCGATCGGTAGTTGAGCAGCCAGCATGGAGAAGCCCGGAAGCTGTGCCACAGAAGGAATCTACTTCCAGAGGAATATGGTTCCAGTACGACCACAATAACCAATCAGTGTCCACATCTGCCTGCAAGCATCAACGCCTGATTCCACGTCCCACGATGTGAGCTTCTCGCGCGCACTTAATTATCCACAACTGCGGCGCCGAGAACTCGGACAGAAAATGTCAAAATGTCGTGACAATCAGCACGGCGTAGGGTCAAAAAACTGAACCGACGTCAAAGCTCTTTGACAATCAGGTGTTATCGATAGAGATGAGCCTCAATTTCAGCCGAGAGTCGATGACGAACACGACGGACGGCTCTCGAAACGGGCCATGTTTCGCGGACGGTGCGTACCTTCATCGCAGAAGGTTCACGTCAGACTCGTGACAGGCATCGTCAGGCAGCACGACGGTGGTAGAACTTGAGCCTGCCAGCATCGGCATCGGTCAATGTCCGGTGCCGACGGATGAAATCAAGCGAGCGAGATGAGAGAATCTGAGGTCGCCAAAGCCCCGTGTTTTACAGCGTTTTGAGTTCGGCGGAGTTCTTTGGCCTTACGGGATGAACGGGCTGGTGAGGATGACGACACGGACCTGTTCGCCGGCAGCGGGTGGTTTCCGTCACGCAGCACGCTGTTGAACATCCAGACGGCGGCGGCGGAACGGCTGCGTCCGCTAGT
>CAYSJO010000570.1:0-11939 GCA_964431285.1 uncultured Planctomycetaceae bacterium | reverse complement strand
CGAAACACTGACTTCTGTTATTCACAGGTAAAACGGATTAGAGAGTCGCAACGGATGTAGAGGGTTCTCGTCTGACCCGACGTATCCCGAATGGTCTTTGAAGAAGCCGCCGTCTCGGATCGACCGCCCGCCTCGGATATATGTGCCAGCAGGGATGAACTGCAGAGACTGGCCAATCGAGTTTGTGATGGCTGGGTGTAGATCTGCAGACTGCGCATAAGTGGACTGAGAAAGCACGTCACACACGAGCACAATCAACGCGGCATTGGCTCGCAATCCGAGCCGCGCGCGATGAGGGCAGATATCGTTAAGAATTGAGGTCATAAATGGGACCGGTCGTTGGACACCGTGATGTGAGTGACAGCTGAGATCAATCAACGTGTGCCACTGGCTCGGCCGGCTGAGCCAGTGGCACACGCAACCGTTGGTGTTTCAACTGGCGCTCAGTCAGGCAGTTTACGCGTATGCGTGTCTGCCACAAGCAATGGAAGAATCCGTCCCTAATAGACCTGAACGTCCACTTGAGGAAGCCAGCCGGTGCCGACGTCGCCCAGTCTTACATGCAGCCAGTCATTTCGCGATTCCAGGACGACCAGCTCAGTCCCTTCGGTCAGCGGGTCGGTGAACGCTGCCTCATAAGTCTCCGAGTTACCTTTGCGTGCGAAGACTTGATCCGACACGACGATGCCATGAGTCGTATTGTCGAATCGGTGCCAGTCCCACACCGTCGAAGCGAACGAGACGAAGCACAACGCTCCTGCAACGAGTGAAGCACGACGAAAACGAATCGGGTGGACTGACATTGGAATGAGTAGCGCAAGCGCCAACGTTGCCGCGAGTAGAAACGTCGTGACGGCGAATTTCTCCGGGTAACTCAACCAGTTCTGCCAGAAAAATACGTACCCGGCGATTCCGTTCGTTGAAGCTGACTCGACGCCACTTCCCGAAGCAGCGAGTGCATTTTTTAGATTGGCCATCAGGTACGGGTCACGCGGTCGATATCGCTGTGCCTGTCGGTATGCGGCAATGGCACGTCCGGTGGCACCGGCCCGAATCCAGGCGTTTCCCTGGTTGTAGAGGATGGCGCTTGAAACGAACCCATCACTCCCGATCTGTTCGTACTGACGTGCCGCGCGTGCAAATTCATCGGAAGAGGTTGCCCGCGTGAATGCTTGCTCAGCATCCTGGAACTCTCGCGACGTCTCGAGATCCGGTGCCGAGCTGCAGCCGGTCAAACCCAGGCCGATAAGCAGCAGTGCTGCGGTTACGGTTTTCTTCGCAGACACTCCAGAGCCAGGTGCTTTCCTGAGTGCTGCGACGAGCAGATCGATCAGACCCGACGCACTCTGGTGCAGTTGCGAAACGTCTTCCTTCGCAGCCCCGTACCGGGCTGCGTCACAGTTGTTGAGCAGCTCCTGTGTTTTGGCACATAGGGAGTCCTCGATGCCAAGCGTCCTCAGTCGATCCGCCGCATCACGCGGAGTGAGTCCGGATTCTGGTACGTCCGCAAAATCAGCAATCAATCCAGTCACCGCTCTCCGTAGTGACTCACACGTTTCAGGCGCACTGCCAGAACTGATCAGTGATGCAGCAGCTTCCAGACTCGCCCGGGCACGTGATGCAGCGGAACGGCGGCGTAGTAATGTGGGGTCCTCACGGAGCCGTTTCACATGTCCGATTTCCAGGGCCGCCAATGCCCAACAGACAATCATTGCCGCCCAGGCAGACACCCAGCGTTCTGGACGAACGGCTTCATTACGGAGTGAACTCAGATTTGTATCGTTGGCAAAGACGCCACCCTCGCTGACTCCGAGTGCTCCTGCGGACGATGCTGAGTTTGATGGAGCGGAGATAATCTCGGAACCAGACAGGGTCTCAGCTTCGCGGATGGTTACGGGGATCGGAGCTGTGTTGTCTGTGACGTATTGTTCCGCCTCAACATCGAAGTAAGACACTGGAATCGCGGGGAATTTGGTGACATTCGTACTGAGTGGTCGAAGACTGTAAGTGAACCGTCGCGAGTTGGGTTGGGACTCCTCTGTCGCCTCGTACGTGCGGAACGCGTTCTCAATTCCGGGCAGCTCCGTGATTGCCGGTGGACGGGCGTCGGCAAGTGTTCCCTGACCGGAAACCGTGACAGTCAGTGTCATCGGATCACCCACCTGGGCGTTCGTCGGTGCCAGCTCCGACGTCACCTTGAAGTCGCCGACGGCACCAATGTACGAGTCAGGGCGTCCGTCGAGTGGTACGTCTTTGACGGTAACGTCGACACCACTTGCCAGAGCATAGATCCGTTGCCCCACAAGCTGTCCGTTTTCTATTCCGTCGGCGAATGTGCCCTTTAATGTCACGGGGGCGAACTGGTAATTCCCCAGCCTCCGAGGGATCAGTTGGCGACGGAATCGATATTCCCAATAACTGGCATCCATACCGTCCTTGTCTTTGCGTGTTGTCTGTTCCGGTTTCGGATGAAACCCGGTCGCGTCGTTCTGGTACAACGAAAACACGGACGACGACCCAATGTTGTTGACCTGAAAGCCGTTGCCTCTCCGGCTGACCAGTGGTTCCAGAATCTCTCGCCAGATTTTTGCCGGTTCGATGCCGTCGGGAATCTGGTCATCGTCAAGCCACGCAACTGATAGCGCGGGAGGACTCGGCTGGACACTGAGTGGATCGCGACCCTTCAGCTCGCCCGGTAGATCCTTGACCGCAATGGTAAGCGTCAACTCGAACGGTTGCATCGGGTAGACCGACGTTCGATCCGACGTGAATTCCAGAATGACAGAATCCTGATCGTCCGGTGGAATGACTTTCAGCGGGATCGCACGTCCAACCAGGTTCTCACCATCGACGCTGGCCGTCGGAGCTGGAATGGTGAACGTGCCACTCTTGAGTGGCGTGAGCCGATAGTTGTATTGCCGACCACGACGCACGACTTCGCTGCGTCGTCCATTAATAATTGTGATCTGACGCGAGTCGAGCGACTGCTCACCGAGCGACCTCACCTGAAACGCGTCAAATCCATCAAGTGTGGGAGCAGTCGGATTCTCTGTGTGATTCACCGTGACCCGATACAAGACCGACTCACCCTCGTAAATCTCCTGCTTCTCGATTTCGACGATCAGCTCGGGTTCCTGCGCAACAACACCGGTCGCCAGGCCTGTCGCGAACAGACTCGACAATAAGGTAGTTACAAGGACTCGTCGCCAATTCAACATGCGGCTCTTCTACCAGTCTCGGTCGACGCGAACACGCCCACCGATCATCTGCTGGAGTTGTTTCTGCAGGTCGCGATGCTGACGTTCGCGTTCTCGGGCTCTGCGCAGGACAGACATGGATCGCTCCTGCGGAGATTGTCCCGTCTGCTGTTGCTGTTTCTGATCGGGTTGTTGCTGAGGCTGTTCGTTCTGGTTGCCTTCGTCCCCATCGCCGTTCTGCTGATCATCCTGCTGCCGATTCTGCTGGGCGAGTGGTTCGGCGATTTCACGCAGCAGTTTCAGCGCTTCCTGCTGATCGGGCAATGCGCCAGGAACATTCGACTCGCCGAGCAATTCCGCGGCGGACGTGGAATGTTCCTGGACCTTTGGTGCAAGCTCGACGGCTTTCTGCAGCGATTTTTTCAAAGCTTCAAGCTGGGCACTCGGGTCGCCGCCCGTTCCATGAGGATTCGCCGGATCGTCGTCATCAGGGGGCTGTGTCGGGTCAGTCTGTGGCTGCTGTGCCTGAGCCGCCTGCAGTTGAGACTCCACTTGCGGCAATTCGGATTCAGCCTTCAGGCTCAGCATTCGACTCCAGTCTGTGACACGTGACTGCTGCCATTGCAAATCCTGGTGGTCGACATCAGGTGTCGATCCGACCGGGTCGTCATTCCCCGCTTCATCATCTGAGGTATTTTCATTTTCGGTCTCATCAGGCGAACCCGATACGTCATCAGGTGCCGTGAGAGACTCGGATGTTCCGGTCAACTGCTCCTGTTGTTGAGTCGCTCTTTGCAGCACGTTGGAAAACGGCGCGACAACCATGAAGATTTGATTCAGCCGATCGAGCACGTCGCGTTGTTTTTCTTCAGCATCAGCAAACTCCGCCGAGTCGATGTGTGCAGCTGCGTCGGTCATCAGTTTGCCGCTCTCGTCGGCCAGTTGTGTCAGCAGTTTCAGCGCCTGCTTCGTCTGCGATTGTGCTCCGGGATCCGGGTTTGTATTGGTACTGCCGGGCGGGGTTTGGTGCGCCGTTTGGAGTTCGGCCGTGATTTTCTCTTTCAGCGGTTCGATCTCATCCTGCAACAACGTCTGTTCGTCGGACGATTCCAATGCGCGTTGTCGGCGTTGAGGAGAATTTGATTCTTCGTTCAATATGCGAACGGTTGATCGAAGTGCGGTCTGGCGCTGTTCGATCATCGCCAGAAACTCAAGCAGGGCCATTTCTTCGCGTGCTTTCTCGCGATCCTGCTGCTCCCACACGGCCTGAATGTGTTTAATGAAAACGCGGATCAATTCGAGATTGTGCCGCGCATCGGAGTGTTCAGAGTTGAGTCGCAGGCAGTCTCGATAGTGACCCACGGCGGCAAGCAACAGGGACAGGGCCTGCTGTCGTTGTTCCTGAGCTGCCGCGGAAGGATCTTCACCAAGCGTTGCACGCCCCTGTTCGGCTGACAGACATCCGAGGTTGTAATGGGAGCGCGCCGCCAGGTCGGTGTCGCGAGCCAGCGCGGCCTGTCGAAATAACTCAGTCGCCTTCTCAACATCTCCGGTTGCGGCCAGAGCACACGCTCGATCGAACGAGATAGTTGAGTTTTCCGGTTCGGCAACGTCTGCTTCGGTGAATGCCTTGCCGGCAGCTTCGAATTCTCCACCGGTAAAATGACGCAAACCTTCTCGCACCTTCTGGACTGCGGTTGATGCCGGGCCAAAGCCAAGCGAAATGGCAACGGCAGCGAGTACAAGGGCGATGGCTCGATTGTTTGTATGCGATTGAATCACGCCGCCACCTCCCGACGACGCACATCAGCGTCACCAAAACGAGAGATCAGCATTTCAATTAACAGCAGGCCCAGTCCAATCCCACCAAACAGTTGGAATTGCTCACGATATCGCTTTCGCTTCTCCGCCTGAATTTCACCTCGCGTCAGCTTTGACAAATGCTCGTCGTAAATTCGGCCCAGGTCGTAGGCTCGTGTCTGGGCCGGGACATAGGCTCCGGATGTGGTAAGCGCGAGTTCTTTCAACAGACGCTCGTCCATCTTTGACCAGACTTCCTGACCCTCGTGTCTGACGAATGCGACGCTGCCGTCTTCATTGCGCCGGGGAATCCGGGCGCCTTCACCTGTATCACCCAGTCCGACGGAGATAATGCGGATGTTGCGTTCCGCGGCCTGTTTCGCAGCTTCGGACGGGAAAGAATCGTGGTCTTCGCCGTCAGTGATCAACACGATGACCTGATCACGGTCGCGACGTTCTTCCATCGACTCCATGGCTTTGCGAATCGCATCGCCGATCAGACTGCCGCCACGAGGCGCACTGTCTGGATCGACATCTTTGAGCACCATGCGAAAGAACCCCTGGTCGGTCGTCAGTGGAACAAGTTCAACGGGAGCTCCCGCAAATGCGATCAGCCCGACCCGGTCACCGTCCAGTTTCTGGAGCAGGTCGAGAATGTCGGACTTCGCACGCTCAAGACGATTCGGAGCAACATCTTCCGCCAGCATTGAGCGGGAAACATCGAGCAGCACGAACAGGTCAACGCCTTTTTCAGAGACGTCTTCGAAGAAGACTCCAAACCGTGGGCGCGCCGACGCGACGATCAGACACGCAACGGCCAGCATCATCAGTGACGCCTTTATCCACGATCGCCCGGATCGAAATGACGGCATGATCCTCGCGACCATGGCTGAATCGGCGAAGCGAGTGGCGGTTGTCACTCGTTTGCGATGCGCATAGATAAACGCCGCGCCAACAACGGGCACGAGCCAGAGAGCAAACAGAAACGTCGGTGTTTCCCAGATCATGAGTTGGAAGCGTAATGGCGTGTCAGTGTCAGGGGAGCCCGCGGAAACGTGTCGTACTGAATACAACCTGCAGCAGCACGCAGGCGATTCCTGGCAGCATCAGGTTCTGAAAGACTTCGCGGTATTCCGTATAAAGACGTCCTTCGGTTTCCGTCTTCTCCAGCCGATCGATTTCAGCGTAGACATTGGTGAGCGACTCCACGTCCTGGGCGTTGAAGTAACGACCGTCGGTTTTCTCGGACAGCATTTTCAGAGTGTCTTCGTCGAGTCGAACGCTCTGTGACTGAAGTACTTTGCGGCCGAACGGATCAACCATCGGGAACGGGGCCGTACCCGTACTGCCAACGCCGATTGCGTAGATACGAATACCGAAAGCCGCGGCCGCTTCCGCTGCTTCTTCTGGTTCGACAACCCCGGCGGTGTTTTCTCCGTCGGACAGCAACACAATAACGCGGCTTTTTGAACTGACGTCTTTCAGTCGATCAACGGCAACAGCGATCGCATCGCCGATGGCCGTCGCCTGCTCTTCCTGCCACAGCCGTTCGTTAATCACACGTCCCCGTTTGTCCGTGACCGGTTCCGCAATCTTCACGGTATCGAGCACTTCCAGCAGTGCTCCATGATCGAGCGTTGGAGGGCATTTCGCATCTGCGAAACCGCCGAACACCACAAGCCCCACAAGATCATCCGGTCGGCCGTCGAATTCGCCTTCACCGGCAACGAATCGGCGGAACACATGCTTCACTGCGGCGAGTCGATTGACGCGCTCACCCTCGATGGGAAAGTCGAGCGCCTGCATCGATCCGGATCGGTCGATGCACATTTCGATGGCTATGCCTTCGGTGCGAACACGGAATTCTTCGCGTCCGGACTGCGGCCGCGCCAACGCAAACACGATCAACGCCATGCCACCGATTCGCAGCCATGGCAAAAATCGCTTTGTACGCTGAGCCAGCGTGACGGGCAGTCCACGAAGCAGTTCCACATTCGAATACAGAACAGCCATGCGACGTTCACGGCGTAGTGCATACCAACCAAGCCCTACGACTGGAATCAACAGCCACAGCCAGATCGGATCCTGAAAACGAAACGCGCTCACGCGGCAACCTCCTGCGGTGTGCCGCGCTGCAGTCGTATGAACTCCTGAGCCCGATTGAAGCTGGCTTCAACATCGGTGGCTGCCGGCTCGAATGCGGCAAACTTCACCAGGTCGGCCGATTCGAGGAAGCCCTTCAAACACTGCTGGTCGTCGTTCGCAAAAACCGCGTTGGCCAGGATTTCGCGGAGGAATTCCTCCGTGGTCTGTTCCGGAGCATGGACCCCAGTCGAACGTTCAATGTAGCGTCGAACGACACCCGTCAGTTCGACATAGAATTCCTTAACGTCGGCTTCAGCAAGATTACGTTCGACGATCTCCTCAAGCTCCAGCCATGCGAGTTCCTGGGGAGAAAGCTGCGGTTCGCTGTCGACCTGTTTCCGGCGCTTCATCCATAAGACGAATTCTGCGATTGCCAATACGGCCAGAAGTCCCATGACCCAGGACCAGCTGGATCCCCCGCTGGCAGGCAACTCAACCGGACCAGCTGCCGGACGAAGGTCCGCAAGTGTTGGCGCTTCGTCACCCAGGACAGTGCTGACTTCGACGGTCAGTGCTTCTGATTCGATGGTGTGTTCTTTGCCGTCACCGTCGGATCGTTCGTCGTGAAAACGCACGGCGATTGGCGCAACCGTAAGTTTTCCAGCGCGTGTTGGTTCCAGCGTGTAAACCTGTTGGATGATCTCCGTTTCACCATCGACGTCTGGCACTGGCTCATGAAAATCCCGGATCAGGAAGTCGCCCAGAGCCTCACCGAATGGCGGCTTTTCAATCCGCACACCCGATTGGATGCGGATCGTCAATGTCAGCTTCGGCTCGTCCGAAAGTCGCGGCTTGCCGGGCGACAGTTCGACCGTGAAGTCGACCGGCCCACGCTCGACTTTGGATCGGACTGTGTCGTCAGGTGATTTGGTGGGCGACGTTCCGTTCGAGTCTTCAGTTGACCCACACCCGACTGCCACTGCAACCATCGAAAGCGCAATGGCAAGGAACAGACGTCGAACATTAACGACGCCAGCGGCTTGCACATGCAGTCGCAGAGGAATACTCACTCGTCAGTCTCCGTCCCTGTGTCTTTCTCAGGATCAGCTTCGGCAGCCGGGTCTTCGGCAGTGGCCGGCGCGGCGACGATCTTCACGTCATAGCGTGACATCAGATCGGCAGACATTTTCTGCGTCAGCTCCTGCTGTTTTCTACGTCGATAGTCGGATTCCACACGAAACCGAATCTGGGACAGCGGGGGCGTTGCGGCGGGCGTCTTCGATTCGATCAACACAAGCAGATTCTCGTCGTCCACGGTGACCAAAGTTTTTGTCCATTCGCCTGCGGCAAGTTCGAACAGCGGCGTCGTGTCGCCCAGACGCGGATGCGGTTGACCCTTTACGATTCGGAGTGAGGCGATGTCCTCGTCGCCATTCGCTTCGTCCGCGAGCTCTCTAAAGTCGTCAGCGGACTGGATTCCCGACAACGTCTCTTCTGCGGACTGCTCGTCCTTTAATGGCATTACAACAGCAGACGCTGCTTCAGGCTGGCGATAGTTAGACATGTTGGCGTTGTAGAATGATTCAATGTCAACATCGGTCGGTTGAATCTGTGCGAGCTCGCGAGACACGAACTGGCCGGCCAGCAGTTCGGTTTCAAGGAACTCGCGCGACTGCTGAAAGCCTTCCTCGCGATCAAGTTTCAGTTCTCTTGCACGACGGCTGAACAGTTCCCGTTGAATGATTTCCTGCAGCATTCGCTGCCGCGCTTCACCGGATTCATACTGTTTGAGCAACTGTTCGCGACCGAGAGAAAACGCGCCGGCCGGCTGCATTGCCAGTATGCGATCGACAGTTCGCTCAATCATGCGGTCGAGGTCGGCTTCTGTAAACGTCTCGCCTGCGAACGTTGCCAGCACAGTTCCCTGAGCGGTTTCGTCACCACCAACTTCCACCTGACGAGACAGTTCGCGTCCGACTTCTCCGTAACGGCCCAGCCGCCTTAGACATTCGACAATCTTCGAGCCGATTTTCGACTTCATGTCCTCGTCGCCTGCTGCAAGCTGCTCGGCTTCGACGAGTGCCACAATCGCGCTGCTGAAGTCTTCGGCATCCATGAGCAGACCACCAACGCGATACAGCACTTTCGAGCGATCATCTGCGGCGGGAGACAGTCGAAGATATTCCTGCCAAGCAGCCGCGGCTTCACGGTCGAGGCTCCGATCCTCCAGAGAAATGGCGGTGGCGCGAATGTCTTCCAGCCTGTCAGGATCGGCTGCTGCTTCGCCGCCTGAGGGACCTCGTCCGGTCAGCAGGAGCCCCACAACGATCAGTGTCGCGACTTGTAATATCGCCAGCAGCCAGAGTCCGCGTGTCGAGGATTGACGCCGCGCGAGTCCGGTCGGAGGAGCACCGAGTTGTAAATTCGGTTTGTCTGACATGTTATCGAAACCGTCTTTCTCGTGATTCAAAGAAGCGTCGCAGACTTGTCGTGTACGGTTCGGCCGTGCTGACGGCCAGTTCGTCGACACCGACTCGACGCAGGCCGGCCGTGACTTCCTCCGTTCGCTGCATCGTCTGTTGTTGGAACAGTTCTCGAACACGGGGATGCCGTGTGTCGACCTCGATGATCTCTCCCGTCTCCGCGTCACGGAAATTGATGAAGCCGACGTCGGGCAGTTCGTGCTCGCGGGGATCAGAGACGGTGATGCCCACGAGGTCGTGTCTTCCGTTGGAGACAGCCAATGCCTGCCGCGTCGCTTCCGTCTGAAAATCACTGATCAGGAACACCACGCTGCGGCGTTTCTGGACTCGGTTCAGAAATTGCAATGCATTATCGACGTTCGTTTCGCGCGAAACAGGTTCCACAGAGACCATCTCACGGATCAGTCGCAGCACGTTGGACTTGCCCTTTCGCGGCGGGAAGTAACTTTGAACGTCGTCGGCGAATAGCAGCAGACCGACTTTGTCGTTGTTCTTCAGGGCCGAGAACATCAGCAGGGCAACCATTTCCACCATGACATCAAGTTTGGATTGCTCGCCGGTCCCAAACGCTCCGGAGGCGGACACGTCGAGCAGGAACAGCACGGTCAGTTCGCGTTCTTCGCTGAATCGCTTGATAAACGGAGCGCCGGCGCGAGCGGTGACGTTCCAGTCAATCGTGCGGATATCGTCACCCGGCTGGTATTCGCGAACTTCGTCGAACTCCATGCCGCGACCGCGAAACACGCTGCGGTACTGACCGGCCAGCAGGTCGTTTACGGAACGATTTGCGACGATCTGAATTCGCTGAACTTTGCGGAGGATGTCGGCAACAGTCTGTTCCGCCATGAGAGGCCCTCCTACGGAACGGGTACGGTTGCCAGGATTTCCTGAATGACGTCTTCGCTCGTTTTCTGCTCGGCTTCCGCCTCGTACGTGAGGATCACGCGATGCCTCAACACGTCGTAGGCCACGTCCTTGACGTCCTGGGGCGTGACATAGGCGCGACCGTTCAGAAACGCATTCGCCCGGGCGCCGAAGCCCAGGAAAATGGTCGCCCGAGGTGAAGCTCCAAAGTCGATCAGCGGGGCGATGTCTTTCAGCTTGAAGTCTTCCGGCTGGCGTGTCGCCTGCACAACGGAAACGATGTAGTCCTTGATCTGGTCATCGAGATAGATCATCTGCACGACGTCCCGCATGTCGAAGATGTCCTGGGGTTGGAGCACCTCCTGAACCGGACGCGCGGTGTCTTCCAAAGCCAGGTCGAGGACTTTGCGTTCCTCATCAGGCTTCGGGTAAGTGATCTTCACTTTGAGCATGAACCGGTCGACCTGAGCTTCGGGCAGGGGATACGTGCCTTCCTGCTCGATCGGGTTCTGCGTCGCCAGCACAAGAAATGGACTCTCCAGCGGAAACGTCTCGTCGCCAATCGTGACCTGCCGCTCCTGCATGGCTTCCAGAAGAGCAGATTGCACCTTCGACGGAGCCCGGTTGATTTCGTCTGCAAGAATCAGATTCGCGAAGATCGGGCCCTTGCGCGTCGTGAATGATCCGTCGGACGGAACGTAGATCACCGTCCCGACCAGGTCGGCGGGGAGCAGGTCGGGCGTGAACTGAATGCGTTGAAAGCTGACGGACAGCGCTTTGGCCAGCGCGGTAATCGCCGTTGTCTTGGCCAGCCCGGGGACACCTTCGAGCAGCACATGACCGCCAGTAAGCAACCCGATCAACAACCGCGAAATCATCTCTTCCTGTCCAACGATTGCCTTGCTCAGCTCGCCAGTTAACTTGTGAACGAACTCGGCCTTTTTGGCAACACGATCTTTTGTCTGTTGAATGTCTGGGTGCATTGATCCTTTCCCGAATTCGTCAATGGTCAGGTGTGTCAAAGACGGGACACGTCGTCCGAAGACAACATCGGTCGAACTCGAAACTTAACTTAGTCGGAGTCGCTGTCGGGCTCAATCGATGCGAGCCGCCCGAATGCAGCCGAGGTTGGCCGGTGATCATATCAGACGTCGGCAAGGGTACGGCAGCAAATGACCGCCGGACTGATACGCCGATCGACCATCTCGCGTTGACCGGAGTTTCGGCGAATTCCGGACCGCAACAGGCTCTATTTCAATGCCTTGCGATAGACGTCGACTCCAACCTTCAGAGCGTCGGGCAGCTTGTCGCAGTTCTTGCCGCCCGCTTCTGCCATGTCAGGTCGGCCACCGCCACCGCCACCAACTGCTTTCGCCGCTTCGCGAACACAGTCGCCTGCTTTGGCCCCCTTGCCGATGACGTCCTTTGTCACGGCCGCCAGCAGGGCGACTTTGCCGTCGATTTCGGCGCCTAGCAGAATGGCCGCCGTCCCGGCTTTCGAGCGAAGTTG